>JAITSE010000037.1 GCA_031288005.1 Treponema sp. | reverse complement strand
CATAACGTTCCGGCTGTTTACGATGTTTTGGCCCGCCTATAAAGCAATGCGTAGCATTGCGGCGGGCCAAAATGTGGCGGAGAAAAACCGCACAAAGGCCGTAGGCCGACTGCGGTTTTTCGTAGCCCGATCCGCCAAAGGTGGCGAAGCGTAAACAGACCTGCTGGACAACACAGCTTTTATATGCCTGTATCATATATCATAGAAGAAAATCATCTCTTTTTATCTGCATATATACCTATATATACACGTTTCTTGACCTTCTAATTGAGACAAGACACGGCAGGGACAGACCGCCTAAAACCAGTTTGTAAAAAAAATATTGCAAAAAATCTAAAAACCCTCCTGAATCGAAAATAAAATTTCCGAATTGGACCCGGCGCAATATCTGAAAACGGAAAAACAAATAAGCGCCTATCTGGATGATATTTTCAAAACAGGCGATCCCGATCTTGTTGTTGCTGCAACCGGGGATGTTGCCCGCGCCCGCGGAATGTCAAAAAGTGCCGAGGACGCTGGACGGAGCCGGGAAAGCCTCTATAAGACCCTTTCACAAAACGGCAATCCCTCGTTTGAAACAATCTTGAAAGTTCTGTCCTCGCTGGGCTTCGATTTACGGGCCGCCCCGACTTCTAATCGTCCAACTCAAACGCTTCATAAGTTACCGTGGCAATCCCAGTAAAAGCGCTGCGGTCTGTGGAGCCAGCATTAACAAATATAGATTTTTTGTCCGCGATTATTGGAACGGATTCCCCCGGAACGGGAGACGCAAAAGGCAGAGGGTAAATACGCCGTTATCCTTATACATACCGCCCTCAAGTTTGAGGATATATTTTATATCCGTAATCCCATGTTTCTTGCAGTCTTCCGCAAAGGCCGGCATACGGCCCAGGTCAACAGCAGCTGTTTTAATCATCTTTAATTCTCCTTTTCAATTCGTTTTCTTTAAACCAGCTTATACCGGAGTCTCTTTTTACCCAGTATTGTTTCCCGTCTTTGTTAAAGAAACATTCGGTAATTACGCCTGTTTTATAATGGCTGTTTTTTCTTTCTTCCAAAACGTTAACCGTCTCTCCAAGGTCATACTTGAAATCAATTATCATCACTTGCATCCTCCGTCTCTCTGTCATCTCCATCGAATATTCTTAATACATTTTTATTAAAAACACCAAAAAAAAAATACCGCACACAAAGTAGACAGTTTCACTTATCTCAAGGTATCCCAAAACAAAGAAAAATGTCATACAAATACACGCTGAGACAGACAAACCTACAAATTCGTAGATAAACCTTTTTATAAATTGTTTCTTAGGTGTCATGGCTGTTTATCCTTTTTGCCTTTTCCCTCTCCGCTTTCCGGGCCTTTCTTTCCAGGAAGGCGCTGTAGTATTTCGCGGTGTAATCCCGGACGGCAGCATAGTCTATGTTTAAAATATAACAGTATCCCTCACAGTCGCGGCCGCTGAGCCACCTAAAAGCCCTAGGGCGGGAATTGTTTTTTTATATCGTAAAGAGCATAAATAAGAATTGCCTGCATTAAACGTTTATAACTCCGCTCATTCATGGTCTCCCGGCTCCGCTTTTCCGGCGTTTCCGTGCGGCATTATTTTCTCTCCAAAAATTTTAAAGGCTGTAACAAAATCGTATTTTTTGATAAGTTTCTATCAAATCCACTCGCAAATAAATTTTCTGTAGATTCATCATAATGAAAAAAATTGAAACCATAACCTCGCATAATGCGGGTCAAAATCCCATGCCCGCCGCTGAAATCAAGAGACATATCATTTTTTGTAAATTTTTCATCATAATGCCGATATCGGCTGTTGTTATTACCTTTGAGTATGATTCATTAAGCCAACAAGGGGCTTCTGTCTGGATAAAACCGTAATTTTTACAAAAACAATAGGTAACACTATATTTTCCCAGAACTTCAGTTCTATCATGAGAAAACATTAGAGTTGTTCAATAACTTCAGTTATTGAACAAATTCCTTATAAATCAGCAAAATGCGAAGCATTTTGCGAGACTTGTTTGACAACCCGAACCAGGCAGGGTTCAGTAAGATGGATTGTCGAACAAGTCCATTAATGAGTTACACTTTTTAATATTTCAGTATATCAAAAAATCTCCTTTGTGTCAAACTGCTAAAATTTTTATCTTCTACTTTCAGCATCACTCATCAAAATTTATTTTTTATCAATTCGTTTTCCAGCAATTGTATTATTCCATATATTTTCCAAATAATTTTAGGACAAATGGTACATAACTAATTTTATACACATATAATAGAGCTGTTCAGTAATACTGTTGGTACAGAAACTTCGTTTCCAACTGCCAAGTTAAATATGTCACAATTCAATTTGATCCTTGAACAAGTAATTTTTAAAGGCGCAGCATTGTTTTTCCAGACGGCTAAACTGCGGTGAAGTTTTATGAGAGAAATGCTGCTGGCGTTTAATTAAGTCAGTCCTTTAAGTTTGCTCAGAAACAGCAGAGGCTTCGCCTCGCCTATGGCCTTCAGCCGCTCATAGTCTTCTTTGGTTTCCGTGGCTGCGCCGCAGAGAATCAAATCCGTCCCGCGCCGCAGATACCAGAGGTAGTGCTTGCCCAGAATTCTTAAAGATTTTCGCGCAAAATCGGAATTGAGCAGCTTACGCTCCAAATAGGATTCCAGTGCGATATGATTATCCGTGCCTGTCAGCCAGTAAAGATCCCTGTCGCCCAGAAACAGGACCAGCCGCTTGAAGCCTTCCCTCATGCTGTCGTCGTGCCTGAAACCGTCAAAGACCAGATTTATCCTTCCAAGGCTGAGGTCGTAGCCCAGCAGCCTGAGATTCCTGCGAAGTTCTATCAGACCGGTCCGCACTTCAAGGACCCTGTCCCGGTCATTCCCGGCGCTTTGCAGTTCCCTTCGCATATCCTGCATCTGCGCTTCGTACTGGGGCATCTCTCCGATCCTGCTGATAAAGAGGTTTGTCTCGGACAAGAGCTTCCAGACATCGCCGAAATGGTCAGAGACAAGTTCCGTTATCTTCATAAGCAATCCGAAATGAGAATAGCATTAAAAAAGGCCGCAATCAACAAGCCCCACATTCCCGAAGGATTTCCCGCCCGCCGTATATGAAGGTTTCTCCCTCTCCCTTTTAGTTGGATTTCCCATGAGCAAGACGGCCCACAGACTGTTACTTTTTTTTCTAATAGAGTATTTTTATTCGCAGCGAAGGGTTTACTACCCTGGAAACTTGTTTCCGATGAACAACGCTATTATAAATTCCCAGCGTCAGGCGGAGCGTCGGATCAAAGGCAGGAACAGCGATGGATATACATATTTACACTGACGGCGGTTGTTCGGGGAATCCCGGGCCGGGAGGCTGGGCCTATCTGATCATCCGGAAGTGGGCGGAAGAACCGGAAATCATCGTGGAGAAGTGGGGCGCGGAAAAAAACGCCACCAACAACCGGATGGAACTAAGCGCGGTAATCCAGGCTCTTGAGGCGCTTTCAAATCTGAACATTGCCCCGGATCAAGTTATGGTTTACACAGACTCCCAGTATGTTCAAAAAGGGATGTCAGAATGGATCGTTTCGTGGAAACGGAACGGCTGGCTGACCAGTGATAAAAAGGCAGTGAAAAACCAGGATCTGTGGCAGCGTCTTGATGCGGCGGCTTCCGCCTATCCAATTCGATGGAAATGGGTTAAAGGACACCTGGGCAACCGCTTCAACGAGCGCTGCGACAGATTGACTCAAAAAGCGATAGCCTGCATACAGTCTGACAGCTAAGTCCGGTTCAGGCCGGCATGAGGGCGGCTTTCAGCAGTTCCGTCAAAACCGCGGCTTCTTCCTGGGTGAGCGTAAGGCCCTTGCCCATTTTCTCATGATCCGGCGACCAACTCCTCAAATCGAATTTAGGAGTCCGTCCGTTCCAGGAGACCAGGTTGAGTTCCGTTTTCCAGCCGGTTCTGTCCTGGGATATGCTGCCGTAATGTTTTAAAATATCAAAGGTGATGTCAGACATAAAGCCCTCCTTGTTTAACGAGTCCAAATCCAGGGACTCTTTTGCCGCTAATGTTCTGTGCGGCCCCCCGCAAGGGACCGGATATCTGGAACCGCAGGTCCCACGGGTCTCTGGTCCACAGATTACACGGATTGAGGACTAAAGTCCATCACTGCGTCCCTTGAGACCTGAGACCTTGGAACCCTGCGGGTTCCTAAGCAAGCCGTAGGCTTGCACTGGTTCTCCGGGATCTGTTCTGCGTCCCTTGACAGTCCGCTTGAGTCCGGGCGACAATAGAGGCGGTTCTTTTACATTCAAGCAGGGGTGCCGGATAGTTCCGGCTGAGAGAAAGCGGCGCGACGCTTTTAACCCTTATTACCTGATCCGGATAATGCCGGCGTAGGGAAGTTTTACGGCGCTGAAGGCTTTGCCTTTCCGCCGAATCGGTATGACCGTATAAACGCCTTCGCCGGATTTTCCGGGAAGGCGTTTTTTTATCTCAAAGGCGAGGAGGAAACATGAAAAATGCTCTGAGTATCGCGGGATCCGATTCTGGAGGCGGCGCGGGCGTCCAGGCTGACCTGAAAACCATGTGCGCCCTGGGGGTATACGGCATGACGGCGATTACCGCGCTTACGGCCCAGAACACCCGGGGGGTCTACGGAGTGCGGGAAATCGAACCTGACATGGTGCTGGCCCAGATTGAGGCGGTCTATCAGGATATCCGGGTGGACGCGGTGAAGATAGGGATGCTGTCCAGCGCGGAGATTGCCGGGGCGGTGACGGATGGGCTTACACGGTTTGGGGCGCGGAATATCGTCCTTGACCCTGTGATGACATCCAAGAGCGGCTGTTCCCTGTTGAAGAAGGATGCGGAGGCCGCGCTGCGCGAGCTTGCCGGTATGGCGGATATAATCACCCCGAATATTCCTGAGGCGGAGATTCTGGCGGGTATAAAAATCGGGAGCGCGGAAGATGCGCTGAAGGCGGCGGAGCGGATCGCCTGCCTGGGAGCTAAGGCTGTGCTGATCAAAGGTGGCCACAGCCTTGGAGACGGGGCGGACGACCTCTTCTTCCGTAACGGAAAGGCGCTGTGGCTTCCCTCAAAGCGCGTCAACACCAAACATACCCACGGAACCGGATGTACCCTTTCCGCCGCCATTGCCAGTCGCCTTGCCTTTGGGGACAGCCTGGAGGACGCGGTTCGGGCGGCCAAGGCATACATTACCCAGGCCCTCGCCGATTCCTACGCCCTGGGAGGCGGTTACGGGCCTGTTGGACACCTGGCGGCCCTCTACCGCCGGGCGGGTATGGAAGAGGTTTTGGCTTAAGCCTTCTTCACCCGGCATGAGCCGGATATTCCATCGCTTTTGAGCATAGCTCTGGCGCGGGGCCTTATTATAAAACCGGTATACCGGAAAGGACTTTCAAAATGAAAGAAGAAACAAAGCTGATTAACGAAGCGGCGCGTATTGTTGATGCGGTAAGGGACTTGAATCCCCTGGTGGACTGCATCACCAACTACATTACCGTCAATGACTGCGCGAATATCCTGCTGGCCTTCGGAGCCTCGCCCGCAATGCTGGATGTAGCGGGTGAAGCCTACAATTTCGCCCGTATCTCCGGGGCCTTGTACATAAACTTCGGCACTTATATCCGGGATCAGGAGATTTCCGCCGTGGAAGCTGTGCTGGGCGCAAAGGCGGCTAAGCGGCCTGTTGTTGTTGACCCGGTAGGCTGCGGCGCGATCAGAGGGCGGATCGGCATCCTGGCCCATTTGCACGAGATCGGCGGGATAGATATCATCAAGGGGAACGGCGGGGAAATTATGACCCTGGCGGGAAAAGAGGCGGCAGTAAAAGGCGTGGACTCGGATGGGCAAATTGAGGGGATAGAAGAAGCGGTAATAGAACTGGCCCGGCAGTATCACTGCGTGGCAGCCGCCACAGGGAAAGTGGATATCGTGAGCGATGGAAAACGTCTCGCCCGTATTTACAACGGGGTGGAAATGCTCACTAAAATTACCGGGGCGGGTTGTATGGCCGGCGCGCTTTGCGGGGCGGCGGCCGCGGCGGCCGCGCAAGCCGGCGGAGATATGTTCAGCGCGGCGCTTACAGCCCTTGCCGTAATGGGCGCCGCGGGGGAACTGGCCTTTGAAAAGGCCCGGCTTCCCGGCTCCTTCCGAATCGCCCTGATAGACAGCATCTATACCGTTACCGGGGACACACTACTGGAACGGGGGAAACTGGAATGTCAATAAGCCGCTGTCTCAGTATCTCAGGCGGCTTCAGGAACAAGGCGCGGCTCCGCCGGGCCCTTGGTCTGTACCTCTGTACCGACCGCCTCCTTTCCTTTGGGCGGCCCATCGGGGAAAGCGTCGCCGCCGCTGTTTCAGGCGGGGTCACTATGGTCCAGCTTCGGGAAAAGGACGCCTCAAGCCGGGAATTTTACGAAATTGCCCTGGAAATTAGAGCCCTTACCCGGCGCCTGGGTATTCCCCTGCTTGTAAACGACCGGCTGGACATAGCCCTGGCAGCGGGCGCGGACGGCCTCCACATAGGCCAATCGGATCTTCCCCTGAAAAAGGCCCGGCGGCTTGCCGGGCGCGGCCTGCTTATCGGGGTCTCCGTAAGCCGGGTGGAAGAAGCCCTGGCCGCGGAACGGGACGGGGCGGACTACCTCGGCGCTGGCGCGGTGTATCCCACGGGAAGCAAGGCCAACGCGGGGGAAGCCATCGGGGTAAAGGGCCTCTCGGATATATGCGCCGCTGTCCGTATCCCGGTGGCAGCTATCGGCGGCATTAATGCAGGGAACGCCGGAGCCGCTATTGACGCCGGAGCCTCGGGAATCGCCGTGATCTCCGCCATCCTATCCCAGCCTGACATAGAAGCCGCGGCCCGGCGCTTGCGGGAAGTCCTCGATAAAGCCCGTATCCCGGCGGCGGGCAGTTGATATGACCGGCGCGGAACTGCCGGGGAAGCTCCGGGGATTCCGGGGCGCTCTCTTCGATCTGGACGGCGTACTGGCGGATTCCCTGTGGGTTTGGTATCCCATCTGCCGGAACTGGCTTAAAGCTCAGGGCAGGAAAGCTGAACCGGGCCTTGAGGAGCGCATCGCTCCCATGACGGTGGAACAATCGGCTGAATATGTACGCCGGGCTTACCGGATCGATCTTTCTCCCGGGGACATAATAAAACAGTGGGAGGGAATGGCGCTGGATCAGTACCGGGACGGCATAGCCCTGAAAGAAGAGAACGCCGCCATCGTCTTGGAACTTTTCAGGATGGGTCTCAAGCTGGCGCTGGTCAGCTCCTGTTTCCCGGCAGCCTGCGAAGCCTTCCTTGACCGGCAGGGGATGCGGCGCTGGTTTTCCGCCCTCGTATACACAGGTGAAGCCGGAGGAGACAAAAGTCAAAGTGGCGTCTGGCTTGAGGCGGCCAGGCGGCTTCGTGTGAAGCCGGAGGACTGCGTGGTATTTGAAGATTCCCCCTATAGCCTGCCTGGGGTCAGAGCCGCGGGCATGGCCTTTACCGCAGTCTACGATCCGTCCTGTAAGGACTGGGAAACTTTCAGCGCCAAAGCGGATTTCAGCCTGGCGGCAGCACCGAATATCGGGGTCTTCTATTGACCGCCGCCGGCGCCGCTTCAGTTTTGCCTGATTTTTCAAGACAGCTCAGAGGGAACAATCCGTTGACGCTGGCTTTGAGTTTGTCATAGACCTTCGGCTGAAAGAATTGCGGCTCAATGCGCCCCCTTGATCTTTTTTTATGCTCCGTTCATACTGAGACAATTACCTCGTCCTAAGACGAGGTATATTAGAGTTGTTCAGTAATCCTTGGTGTGGAAACTGCGGAGATTTCTATTTTCGATGTTTTCGGCGGTTACGATGGACAAATCTATTGTTCTGCAATATATGGATTTTATGCGGGTCCATATCCCGGCAAACAAATCTTTAACGGGTTCGAATCGTCCTGAAGTTTCCCGGCGCAAACCGGCTCTTTGGCATGAACCCGCCCGGGAATTAAGTTTCCTGCTGATAAGCAGAAAGGAGGGGTTGAGGTGCCCTGCGGAAGAAAGCGCAAACTCAGAAAGATTGCAACCCACAAACGTAAAAAGAAACTCAGAAAAAACCGGCACAAGAATAAATAGTGTTCTTTTTGGAGAACCGCGGCTTGTACCGCGGTTTTATTTTTTCGTGAAAGCACGGCAAAATCAGGATTTACAGTTGTTATGGATCAAGGCGGGCTGCTTTTATCCGGCATCAGAGGACCGGAGGACATCAGAAATTTTAATTATGCCGAATTGAACCGGCTGGCCGCCGAAATTCGAAGTGTAATCGTGTCCACAGTAAGCCGGAATGGAGGACATTTAGCCTCAAATCTGGGAGTCGTGGAACTGACCATCGCCCTGCACCGGGTCTTTCTGTCCCCGTATGATAAAATCATCTGGGATGTAGGACACCAGTGCTATACCCATAAACTTTTAACCGGACGATTCGTGTCTTTTGAGACGCTCCGGCAGGCGGGTGGGATTGCCGGGTTCCCTAAACATTCCGAAAGTCCCCACGATGTCTTCAACACAGGCCACGCCTCCACTTCTATTTCAGCCGCTTTGGGCTTTCTTGCGGGAGAGCGTATCTGCGGCGGCGATGGCCTGGCCGTGGCGGTCATTGGAGATGGAGCCCTGACAGGCGGCCTTGCCTACGAAGCTCTGTCCCATGCAGGGCAAATCGGCCTACCATTGATAGTAGTACTCAACGATAACAAGATGTCCATAGGTCCCAATGTAGGCGGCCTCTCAAAATATCTAAGCCGTCTGAGTATGCAGGCCAGATATCAAAGTTTTCGCCGGAAATTCGACGCCATAGCCAAAGGCCTGCCCTTCATAGGAGAAGCTTTTTATGGCCTCGTACTCCGCATGAAGCGGGCGGTGAAAGCTGTTTTTTACATCGACAATTTTTTTGTGGATTTGGGATTCGAGTATGCCGGCCCTATTGACGGCCACAATATACAGCAGATGGAACAGGTCTTCCGTAATGTCAGGAAACTTGACCGGCCTGTGGTTATCCATGTAATAAGCCGGAAAGGCAAGGGCTGTGGCTTTGCCGAGAATGATCCAGGAAGCTACCATGGGGTTTCTTCTTTTTCCATGTCAGAGGGGCTTGTTCCAGGCATGGCCCCGATCAGTCCCGGCCTGAGGGACAAGGCTGGCGGCGGGGAGGTTTCTTTTACCGCCTCCTTCAGCGCGGCATTGCAGGAAGCTGCCGACAGAGACGACAGGATTGTAGCGATTACCGCCGCTATGGAAAAGGGAACGGGACTCTCCCCCTTTAAGGCCCGGTTCCCAGGACGTTTTTTTGATGTGGGCATAGCCGAAGAACACGCGGTTACCTTTGCGGCAGGGCTGGCCGCCCGGGGCCTGTGTCCAGTGGCGGCCGTTTATTCCACTTTCATTCAACGTGCGGTGGATCAGGTTATTCACGACACAAGCCTCCAAAAACTTCCGGTGATATTTGCGCTGGACCGATCGGGCTTTGTCGGCGAAGATGGGGAAACGCATCAGGGCCTCTTTGACATAAGCCTTTTCCGTTCCGTTCCAAACATGACCATGCTGGCCCCGGCAAGCGGCGGAGAACTCAGGGCTATGCTGCACTGGGCCTTAGCCGGAGATGGGCCGGCAGCAATCCGCTACCCCAAAGCCTCCTGCCCCCCGGAGGATGCGGCTTTTTCCTTGCCGCTGGAAAAAGGCCGCGGGGTCTTTGTCCGCAGGAAAGAAGTCCCGATCTGCCTTGCCTTTACCGGAAGCTTGTATCCCCAGGCTCTTGAAGCGGCGGAACTCCTTTCCCGCCATGGAATAGAAGCTGACCTCTACAACCTTCGTTTCCTCAAGCCGGTGGACGAAAACTATCTTGCTGACACACTCCTCCGTTATGAAACAGCCGTCTTTATTGAGGAGGGAATGCGGCAGGGTGGTTTTGGTGAATACGCCGCGAGCCTCTCGCTCCGCAGGAACTCTCCCGCCCGCATCCTGGTTTTAGGGGTGGAGGAAGATTTCAGCGCCAGGGGCATGGCTCTGGGCAGCCGGGAAGAACTCTTAAGTTTTAACGGACTTGACGGTCAAGGCGTAGCTTCACAGGTCTTAAAAGCCGTAGAACAGACGGAGAGCCGCTTTTGTGGCAGCGGTATTGACTTTCACAAGAAAGACATTGTGTTTCCGTCATAGAGTCCCGGGATGGATTGAATTTTGCAATACGCCGTCTGTGCGCCGCCTTGCGGAAAACAACGATTCCGGTTATTTTATAGGATAAGGCTCCTATAAAAGCCTGAATAGCGGGATTAAATACTTGGAATGGTTTCAGCGCCTTCAAACAATTTATGATTTGTTTCGTCCTGCCCTGGATGTTGCGATTCTGGCGTTTTTGCTCTATAAAGCATACGAGCTTTTAACAAAAACCCAGGCCGCCCAGTTGATTAAAGGGGCGGGATTCCTTGCCCTGATCTACGGAGTCGCGTTTTTATTCAAACTGACCACCCTCCAGTGGATTTTAACTATGATGGCGCCAGGGCTTTTTATCGCTATAGCCATTGTATTTCAGCCTGAACTTCGAAAAATCATCATGCGGCTGGGGCAGGGAGATTTTTTCAGACCTGGCAGCAAGCCCAACATAGGCCAGCTCGATGCGGTAATCACCGCAGCGGAAATCCTTTCCCGGCAGCGCAGGGGCGCTCTGGTGGTTTTTCCAAGGAGCGGCAGTCTCAAAAATATCGCTGATACAGGGACCAGGCTAAATGCTGAAATTTCTTCCAGTCTAATTATTACGGTTTTTGAATTCGACACCCCCCTCCATGACGGCGCAATGATCATACAACACGGGCGCATAGTTGCAGCCGGCTGCTTCCTTCCCCTGTCTGAGCAACAGGACATAAGAAAGAGCTTTGGGACCCGGCACAGGGCTTCTTTGGGAATTTCAGAGCAGAGCGATGCGGTGGTCTTGGTGGTTTCCGAAGAAACCGGAGCCATTTCCCTAGCTTACGATGCAAAACTATACTATGACCTATCCCCCATTGAGGCAAGCCGGAAACTGAGGGAACTTCTGGACAAAGGCGCCAGGGGCGGCAATACCGAAATCGGAGCGTCCGGCGGCGGCATATCCTCTGGTGAAAACGATGCTTCCGGCTTACCGGCTGCGGCTTTGGATGCCGTATCGGCGGAATAGTAATAATGAAAAAAAATCCTTCTTGGGGTGGCGGAAAATTCCTTGCCCGTATTGCCGCAAACTGGCATATCAAGGTCCTTTCAATAGTTCTAGCAATTATCCTCTTTATGTTCCATCGAATGAGCCTTCTGGAAAACCGGTTTTTTTCCGCTCCCTTGCACATAGAGACAAACGAAAACCTGGTTCCCGCGAATTCGTATCCCCGTATGGTTCGGGTTTCTCTGCGGGGAGAAGCAAACAGTATCTATCCTATTCTTGAGGATGATATAGAAATTTATCTAGACATAACAAAGTACACATCGGAAGGAATTTACCGGATGCCTGTATTGTTTCGGAAAAAGGGAACCGCTCTGGGAGTTGAACCGCTGGAAATCAGTGTGGATCCACCGGAGGTCTCGGTTGAACTGGATCAAAAAATCAGCAAGTACGTTCCCCTGATTCCCAATTTTCAAGGAGACCTTGCGGAAGGATATGAACTTGTATCTTACACATTGACCCCTACCCAGGTGATAGTTGACGGTCCTCTCCGGCTTATGAATAGCCTTTCCAAATTATCTACGGATCTTATCGAACTCAGCGGACGGAGCGATGATTTTACCGCCACAATACGCATAATGAACAGGGACCCTCTTTTGCTTATCCGGGGTGACGGAATGACCGAATTTCAGGGTATGGTGAGAAGATTCATCATGATCCGAAGCTTTGAAAATTTACCAATTAGGCTTCGCGGTCTCGGGGATGATTTCGAAGGAGTCCCATCTGTGGAAACCGGAAGCATACGCATTGAGGGACCCCAAAGCGAGCTTGACGCCTTCGAGCCGGGACCAGATACGCTGTTTCTGGATTGTTCCGAGATCGCTGAAGCCGGTGTTTATACACTGCATATTCAGGCCGATATCCCTTCGTCCTTCACTTTGATCCGGAGCGATCCCTCTTATGTAACCGTCAGGGCCTATCCCGGAGACAGTGACGACGGCCTGAGAAAAACCGCTGGGAAGGCTGGACAGCCGTGATAGTAGGCATAGGGATAGACATAGTACATATTGAGCGTTTAAAGCGGTGGCTCAACATACCTGGCCTGCCTGAACGGTATTTTCACCCGGAAGAACTGGAATCGGCCCTTGCCAAAGGCGAGGGCGCAGAACTATCCCTGGCAGCCCGATTTGCGGCAAAAGAAGCTTTCGGCAAGGCCCTTGGGACGGGCCTTGCCGGGATAGACCTTAAAGACATAATGGTAGCAAACCGGCATAACGGCAGGCCAGAAATAGAGGTTTTCGGGACCGCCCTTGAGGCGCTAAAAAAAAGCGGGGCTGTCAGGATCTATGTCTCCCTGACCCATGAAAGGGACAACGCTGTGGCAATGATCGTCCTTGAAGGGGCTGAAAGCCTGCTTCGCTGCGAATGAAGAACCCAGGAGCAGATTCCGGGGTATATACCCCGCCTTCAATCAATTTGACCGGAGTTTTAGATGGCTGGAGAAGAAAAGGAACTAAAATTATCGTTTATGTCAAAAGAGGAGTACGACTGCCCTGTCTGCGGGACGGCTTTCCGCCGGGAAGAACTCCTTTCAGGCAGCGGCAGGCTTATTGCCGGAGAACTTACCGAGGAGCTTCACCGTCTTTACCAGCCTTCCGCAAAATTCGGCGAAGTTTATCCCCTGGCATACGCGGCAACTGTATGCCCTGACTGCTGGTTCGCTTCAATGGAAAAAGATTTTTTTGACCTCCCCGGAGCGGCAAAGGACCGCCTGCTGAGCGATGAAAAAAAACGTAAAGTCGAAGCAAGCCGTATCTTTCCAGGAGTTGATTTTTATGAGCAGCGGAATCTTGTCAGCGGGGCGGCGGCTTTATACCTCGTGGTCCGGTGCTACGATTTCTACCCCAAAGAATTTTCCCCCACGATCAAACAAGGCATCGCTGTGCTGCGGGCCGGCTGGCTTTTGGATGAAATGAATAAAAAATATCCCGGCCAGCATTATGACTGGGCCGCCCAGCTCTTCAAAAGGAAAGCGCAGTTTTTCTATTCAGAAGCAATACTGCGGGAACAGAATGGCACAGAAACCCTGTCGGGACTGAAAAATTTTGGTCCGGATACGGACAAAAATTATGCCTATGAAGGGGCGCTCTATATCTCCGGGCTTCTCAAACTCAGGTACGGCGCAAGGGAAGATGCGGAACAATGGCGTACTTCCCTGGGAGACATAAAACGCACAATCGCCAAAATATTCGGGCTGGGCAAGTCCTCCAAAAGCAGGCCGGGCCCTCTCCTTGAACTCGCCCGGAATCTTTACAACAGCATCAGCAGCGAACTCAACGAGATCGATGAATGAGGCCAGGGAATTATCACGGAACATAAGACTCCTCATAGCCTATGACGGCGGAGGGTTCTCCGGATGGCAGCGCCAGGGACAGGGGAAAGGCGTTGAGCCGGACGGATGCGGCCCGCCCACTGTACAGGGAATTATCGAGGCAGCCCTGAAAAAACTTCACGGAAAGCCCGTAAGCCTCACGGGATCGGGCCGCACAGACGCGGGGGTCCACGCGACGGGCCAGGTTGCAAATTTCCACACCAATATTTCCGGTATGGAAGCCCGCAGCTTTGTTCCCGCTCTAAACAGCCTGCTTCCCCGGGAAATCCGAATCCTAGAAAGTCGGGAAACCCGGAGCGATTTCCACGCCCGGTTTGACGCGAAATCCCGTACTTACCACTACCGCTTCATACCTGGCCGCCCCCCCCTCCCGCAGGAAACGCGCTACGCTCTTCCCCTCAGACGCCGCCCGCAAGTCTCCATCCTCAACGGCTACGCCCGCCACCTCCTGGGAGAAACAGATTGCTCCGTCTTCGCACGTCCCAGGGACGCGAGCAAATCCAAAAGCCGACATATAAGCCAAGCATGGTTTTTTATCGAAGGGGACGCTTTGGTGTTCGAGATAAAGGCCAACGCCTTCCTGTGGAAAATGGTACGCTCCATAGCGGGAACTCTGCTTCATTGCGAGGAACGGGGACTTTCCATAAAAGAAGCGGCGGACATATTCCATTCCGGCGAGCGGAGCCGCGTTGGTCCTACCCTGCCTCCCCAGGGACTTTTCCTCAGACAGGTGGATTACTACCGGGACTGACAGGAGCCTTCTGAAAGCGGGCGATATACATCGGCCCCATGCCTCCATCTCTGTCAGGAAGGATAAGTCGCCCAAATGCGGTCCTTTTTCCCTCTGTGAAATCCGGAACGTCAAGAAGGGCGGCGCTCCCATATTTTTTTTGAAGGTGGGAAGCCACGCCGTCATTTTCTACCGGGGAGAGGGCGCAGGTAGCGTAGACCAGGGAACCACCGGGACGAAGCAGCAGAAAAGCTGCCGAGAGCAATGCCCACTGCCGCCGGGCAAGAAAAGCAGGGCGGGCCCGTGTCCAGCGGGCAAGAGCCGCCGGATTTTGAAGCGTGTGGGCTTCGCAAGAACATGGCGCGTCCAGGAGTATCGCGTCAAAGCGCCCTCGCTCGCTTTCCCTGCTGGCCAGTGCCGCGGCGTCAAAGCCGGAAACCGTTACCCTCCCCCGGATAGAAGCCTCAAGCCGTCCATCCAAGACCTTCGCAAGCCGCCGCCGTCTTTCATTGGAAAGTTCGTTGGAAAGAAGCCGGGTTTCCGCAGTCATATTGGAAGCTATCACTAGCGATTTGCCTCCCGGAGCGGCGCAGGCGTCCAGGACGAGACCCTTTTCGGGAAGGCGGAGAGTCAAAGCCGCAAGAACGGAAGCGCGGTTAAGAAAGTAAGGCGAAAGAAGCGCGACTGCGCGCCCCCCCGCGTATGAGACAGCGCAACTTTCCTCCAGGAGGCTCTGCCGTAGGGAAGTCCAGCGCTCGCCAAAACAGTCCTGATAGTATTCGTCAAATGACTTGTTAAAACACACAGTGTAAATTGTGCAACCGGAAACTACAAAGCGCCAGGACCTTTCCAGGAGCTTTTAATCAGCTCTTTCATTTTTTCCAGAGTTGTTTCCGAGAGAATATGCTCCATCTTGCAGGCGTCTTTTTCAGCAGTTTCAGGATCTACCCCAAGAACGCCATGTAGAAAGGAGGTAAGAAAATAATGCCGTTTTCGTATCTCCGTCGCCTGCTTCTCTCCGCTGGAAGTCAGAGTAACATTGCCATAGCGCTGATGCTCAAGAAGTCCCTCTTCTTCCAGTACTTTAAGGGCCGTCAACACGGAAGGCTTGGACACTCCCAGGCGGGAAGCGATATCCGTTACCCGCACATCCCCGTCATCGGATAGGAAGCTGACCATCTCAAGATAATCTTCCAACGATTGCGTCATGTTCTTATATTGGGGGATTTTTTCGACCTTGTCAACGTTTATATGGCCCCCGGCGAAGCGTTTTTATCAATCCCGGCAATCAACTTTGTTAAAGGAGCAGGCCGCAATTTTTGGCGTGTAGGGTAATAAACCATGAATCTAGCCACCCTAACGAACAGCATAATCCAGCGTGACCTTTGTTTCGTACCTTACGGCAAAGTTGGTTGATTAAAGCAAAACACCGGTTGATCCCCATATATAACGTATGAGAAAGTTACGTTCCCTTGAACAGGGCGTTTGGTATGCCGTACGTTCCCGCATCAACAACCGGGAATCTTTGTTCAGACGGAGGGAGGCAGCAGCGCTTTTAGTCTTGGTATTCCGGCAAGCTCAAGAACGGTTTGCTTTCCGGATTCGATCCCTGCGGCTAGACAGCGATTGGCTTGTATTCTTCATTATACCAGATACCAGAAAATACCAGAAAACGGATTCGAACTTCCTGTGATTATGAAGTGGGTAAAACAGGTTTTGCACAGCGGTTTAACGAGATGGATGGGCGGATTGCAGTTTTTTACCTGTAAAAATGTGAAACTTACAGTTCCGTGCCAAAAACTGCTAAGCAACCCGAGGGGTTGCAAGGTATTGCTATGAGATACTGGAAGGTGAGCCGGCTGAGGATAAGGAAAAAAACAGGGTCAGACCCTTGTTTATGAAGAAACCGCTTTTTCTCTTCCTCTTTTTCCACTTTCCCCCGTTGCGGACATCCATCCTCCAGGCTAAACACCCAGGAACCGCAGATTCCTGAACATTCCCGTTTTTCAAGGTATCCAATCCGCCTCACCCGAACCTGGCGGTTTACGAGGTATTGCGGTTTTGACCCGCCTAAAGGTCTCACGTTCAAGTCCGCAGGCGTGAATTCAGCCGTTTCATAACGAAAAAACTTGTCATTAAGCGGAATTTTGTCAATATACTGATTGACGTATATATCTTAAAGGAATAAAATATGCCTAAATGGAATATATATAATCGTTGATTGTAATATTCCGGCCTTGCCTTTAGGCAGGTAAATTTTTTCTACGGAAGTCGGGGAAAGGTAGTTTTTGGCGGCGCTTGCGTCAGAGCGAACCCTTGGTTCGAATACCGCCTAAACTCCGCTCTCCGCTTCCTGCATTAAGGAGTTTTATAATGAAAAATGTTTGTTCCCTTCTGAAATCAGCGGCTTTCGGAGTCAAAGCGGCCCTGCTCATAACGCTGATGTCAGCTATGCTAATAGCCGCCTGCGATAACGGCACAACCAGCGGCGGGCAAGAAAACGGCAATCCTTTTGCCGGCGAATGGACGGCTTACGGCGAAAAGCTCATCCTCAATGACGATTTAACAGGTTTCTATGAGGGAAGCCCCCTGACGTATGTATGGACGGGAAAAGCTATCGCCATAACGGAACGCAATGGGAGCTTTTCCGCTTCGGCTACAATAGGAACCCTCAATTATGACGGAAGACTTTTATGGGGCAGCGTTTACTACACCAAGGGAAGCGGCGGAAATCCCTTTACCGGTATATGGGCAGTTCCAGGCGCCGTTTATATGCTCAAAATTGACGCCGATTTAACGGGTTCGTATATTTACCCCAGAGGCAGCAGTTCGCCGGCAGCGAACATAAGCTATTTATATACGGGCAAGACCATCGCAATAACCAACGGCAGCAAAACCACAACAGGAACCCTCAGCGATGACGGAGCGCAGCTTACCTGGGACAGTTATACATATACCAGGCAAAATATAAGCGTCCCGGCCGCGCCCGCAAACGTTAGCGCTGTGGCAGAATTCGGCAGCTACTATAATAGTACGATCAGTGTGTCCTGGAATGCGATAACAGGGGCGGCAGGCTACTACGTGTACCGCAGTGAAAGCGAGTCGGGCCCTTATGCTCTTGTGAACTCCTCCTCATCAAGCTACTACACAGACACGAGCGTCACTGCGGGGAAAACATACTGGTACAAGGTCAGCGCATATAACATCGCCGGAGAAGGCGTCCAATCCGGGGCAGCTTCCGCGACAGCAACAGGCTCGTCGCAGACCCCAAGCAATCAGTTTGTGGGTACGTGGTCTAATGGTACGCCTTACTTCCTCTCATTATTTACAGGTGGAACAGGTGTTTATGGCGCCTCAGCTCTGACGTATACAGTTACAGGGAACACGATCTATATAACGTTATCCGGCGGCCTCACTTCCACAAGCGGAACTTACAACGCTTCCACCGGAACGCTTACCTGGTCTGGTTCTACGTGGACCAAATATTAAAATTGTTCAACAACCCGAACCCGATAGGAGACGCAGGTTCCAGGGTTCAATAAACAGGTTGTTAAACCAAGTCAACTAATTTTAAGAATACGAAGCATCCATCGCCTGGGATGCTTCGTATCTAGATGAACCGCGGCACTGCTGGCTGCGGTGTTGACATTCACCCTTGCCATAGCCGGCTGCAAAAAACAACCGGCGTGATGAGGGGAATCCCTTCGTAGGCGCCTGGAAAGTTTACACCACAAATCTCATCATCAAGGAAGATGGAACAGGTTCTTATTCGAGAAGTTTCTTAACATATACATATTCAGGGAATAGTATTTCGATAAAGTTAGGTACAACCTCCATTGACGGAACCCTTTCTTATGGAAAACTAGACTGGTATTATGTTAAGTGGACCAAAATCTGATCCAAAAACACCAAGCGTATAAAATTGTGAAGCGTCCCAGACGAAAGATTGCATCTTGACGCTTTGTAATCTGATGCCGTGTTTTGGCCCTTGGCATTGCCGGGGTTTTCTGGAGAGTATAAAAATGGACCATGATTGGATTTTCGATAAAACCGCGAAGAAGACCGGAACTTACGTAAGATAATAATATCGCCGCCTTCCCTGCCTTTGTTGGACTTGTTCGAGCGGAAACATCGGAAACTTCATTTCCGCGTTTCCGATGAACAAGTCTAATAACAGTTTAACTATTAAGAAGGGCGAGGAGGATCACGCAGATGCCGGTGAAAACCACGGAGGCAAATAGGTATACCCACATTGGCAGCGCCTCCGGAGCGGCCTTTTTTTTCTTGCCGCCCCCGCCTTTGCGTTCTGCCCCGGAAGGGACCTTATACCCACAGGCTGGACAGCCTTGGTCAAACAGCGTTTCCTCCCCGGTAAAGCCGCAAGAAGGGCAGCGGACAGAAAGGAAGGTCCTGCCGCAGCGGGGACAGTCTTTTGCCCGGAGAGGAACTTCGGCGCCGCAGTTTTCACAGAAAAAAGAGGGATTGCTCATGGTCTCCAGGCTGCACGGCCCGCCCATTCTCCATGTTTCACGATCCGCCGCCGCTTTAACTCGCAGTCTTTTCTCCGCCGGTTTTGCTTCCTTCTCCGGTTTTCGCCGGAGCCTCGGTTTTTGCGGCGGACTCAGGCGCGGCTTCCTGGGATTTTGCCGCCGGCGCTTGAGCGGCAGCGCCTTTCCCTTTTTTGTCTGTAACATAAAAACCGGATCCCTTAAAGATAACCCCGCTTCCGCCGTTTATAAGACGGCGTACATCTTTGCCGCATTGGGGACAGGTTTTAAGAGGTTCGTCGTTCATGCTCTGAAAAGCATCAAAGGTATAAGCGCAGCTTTTACATTCGTATTCATACGTCGGCATATATAATTCCCCGCAAAAATTTTTATCTAGAATATATCGAGAACATATTAAAAAGTAAAGCGATTTCTTCGGCGGCCAAAGCGGAGCTTGCCAGGATCAGGGACGAATTCTCCGGGATCGGGGCATTGGCGAAAAGGATTTTCGCAAGCGGAAGCCGCTCTTCTCCCGCGGCGTCCATTGCAATGAAAGATTGGATTAACGAAATCATGGAAACAAGGGCGCTGACGTGGCTTGGCGAGGGCAGTTCAAGCCTGAGTTTCGCAAAAAAGCGGGACTTGGGATTCGCGGCGTCCGTTTCCTCAGCCCCTGCCGGGCCGGGATATACTCCGAAGATGAGGATATCCGCCGGTATCGCTAAGGGAATCTGCATACCTGACAGAAACCGGTTTATCAGGGACTCCGCGTCCGGGAGCCAGCCGGCAAGGACCGCCCCTTCACTAAGCTCCGCGAACTTTTCCGGGGGTCTGACCCCGCCGGTGTGGGGAAAGGGGTCTCCGTCGGAGATCAATGCGTACTGAGGCTCAACGTAGAGCGAAAGTTTATTTTCCTCGGAGCGCCAATAGCGTCCGCCGGTTTTGGAGCGCGTCTTTTTCCAGGATGAACTTAGGCCCAGGGAAAAGCGCAGGCGGGAACTTGGGTAGCGGCCCCGGGCGGCTAGGAGAAAGCTCCTGCCGTCTTCGGGGGGATACACCGCCGCCGCCGCCGTATCCGTCATGTCCAGCGTCTGGGCCGCCTGGCCCCTCCCAAGTCCCCCTATGGAAATCAGGTCCAGGACGGGCCGCGATTGGGGTATGTCGAGGGAGAGGTAGGCAAGGCCGCCGGGGTCCAATAGAGCGAAATCGTCCCCCACGGCTAAGGCTTCTGTGAGGGTCCGGGGCGCTGAGGCGCAGGCGGCTAGGACGATGATGAGATATGCCGTCAGTATCCAGACTAAAGCCGGATGGGATCCCGCTGAACTCCCGTTGTTAATGGGGGGTCCGGGGGGCCTTGGGCCCCCCGGCGGGGCGTTGCGGGGCAGAGCCCCGCTGTGGGGGGTGGCGGAGGCCCGGGAGACTTGCGGAGCAAGTCTCTGGGCCGGAGCCAGGGGGGAGACTTCCCCCTCCTGCTTTGGGCATAGGCTTTCTTCCACCCATATCCCTTTCCCCGCGAAAAGTACCGCGTGGGTGTAGCCCGCTTCCCGCAATGTTTGGCGGGCGTCGTCGTAGTGCCCCCCTATATCCGCAACCCGGTGGGCGTCGGCGGTGATGATGACTGGAACATGCCCTTCCCGGAGAAGGGTGAGGATTTCCCGTGAGGGATAGGTGTCCGTTGTTTTTCCCCGGTTAATGCCCCCGGTGTTGACCTCTACCACGATCCCGGACCGGGCGATATAGGCCGCAACAGAACGCACCCTCAGGCGGTACCGCTCGCCCGCAGGGGAGAACCAGTTTTCCCGGAGGTTGTTCTTCTTTATCAAATCGAGGTGTCCCAGAATGTCAACCCCCCCTGATAGAATCATCTTTTCCACAGTTTCCCAATAGGTTTCCATGAAGGCTTCACCGTCTCCGCCGAAACGGGAATGGAGGTCCCGGGCAAACTCGTCGGCGGGACCGTCCACGGCAAAAGGCTCCCCGCCATTGGGGGGGAAAACATAGTGCACTGATCCTATGATGTAGTCCAAGCCCATGTCCCGGTAATCCGCGTCGGCTGGCCCCATATGGTCCTGAATATAATCCACCTCCAGGCCCAGGTACACCGGGAGCCTCCCGGCCCAGCGCAACGCAGCCTTCCTGACCGCGTCCACATATTCGGCCAGCCGATCTTCCCGAAGGTGCCAGTCCGAAACGATGCCGGTCTTCGCCTGTATCGGCGCGTGGGCGCTGAACCCCAGGGAGGCAAATCCCCCTTCCCAGGCGGCGCGACAATAGGTTTCAACCTCATCCTCCCCATCGCAGAAGACGGTGTGTACATGAAGAGAGGAAAACCGCAAAATCAAACCTCCTTGCCCATGGCGGGCCTTTCACCCAGGTATCGCCAGGCTTTCGCTTCAAACCGGGTAAAGGCGGCCTTTAAAAGCGGGAAGGCGGAACTCATCTCGGCATGGTCGCGGTTCTTAAAGGCCGCTTCCATCCGGGCGGCGATCTGCCCAAGTTCCCTGGCCGCCAGGGTCAGGGCGCCTCCCTTAATGGTGTGAGCCTCCTGCCGGGCCTCTTCCAAATCCCCGACCTCCATGCAACGGGGGATCTCCACCACAACCTGTTCCCGGGTCCTGGCGATAAACCGTATCAGCAGGGAACGGATCGTCTCCTCGTCCTTGAGGAAGGTCTCTCTTATCTCGTCGTGGTTGAAGATATGGGTCCACGGCTCATCAGATACGGAGGCCGGTTCTTGCATTAGGGGAGGCTCCACCGCCACGGTACAGACGGAAAGGCTTGCCCCCGGAGGCCAGACAAGAAGCATCTTTTCTACATCCTTCCGCCCAAAGGGTTTGATGAGGATGTCGTTAAAACCCACGCTCATGCACCGATCCCGCTCCTCCGGGAAGGCGCTGGCGGTAACGGCGATTATCGGCTTTCCAAAGCCCCGCCGCCTCAGTTGGTCTGCGGCATCGTAGCCGTTCATCCTGGGCATCTGGATGTCCATAAAGACGAAGGACACGGGGTACGCGGCGGTTTTCTCCAGAGCGTCCAGGCCGTCCTCCGCAAGGATGACCGGGTAGTCCAATTTTTTCAGAATAATAGAGAAAAGTTTTTGGTTGACCAGATGATCTTCCACTACCAGAATAAGGGGCTTCCCTCCCTCCGCCTCAACGTCCCCCGGCCCGGACGTCTCACATCCTGAAGTTTCTATCTCATCGAGGGCTTCCAATTCCTCAACAACTTCCGATTCTTCGGCGGGATCGGTCAGGGCTTCTCCAAGAGTACGAATCAGGTCCTTGCGCATAATGGGTTTGTTGATGTATGCCTTGAACCACTTGAGAAGGGTCATCTTGGCCTCAGCGCCCAAGAGTCCCTGGGGAACCATCAGAATAAGCCGGGCGCTGTTGATTTCTTCATCACCGTTTATCTCGGCGGCAAGGCGCCATCCGTCCATCTGGGGCATAATCATGTCCAGGAAGCAGACGCCGAAGGGGCGCTTCCGGGCGGCGGCGGCCCGCATGGCCACCAGGGCTTCCTCGCCGCAGACCGCCACATCCACTTCCACGCAGCCTATGTCCTGGAGGTAGGAGACCAGGATACGCCGGGATTCAGGCCGGTCGTCCACGACCAGGATACGCAGATCCCGCCCCAGGAAGACCGGCGGGACTTCGACGGCCGCGCCTGACCGCTCAATGGGAATGGTGAACCGGAAAATCGAGCCGCCCCCCTCGTTGGGAATCATGTTTATCGAGCCGCCCATGAGTTCCACCAGGTTCTGGGAAATGGAAAGTCCCAAGCCTGTACCACCGAACTGCCGGGTGTTGGAAGGGTCTCCCTGGAAAAAGGTGGTGAATAACCGGTCTCGTATCTCTTCAGGGACCCCTATGCCCGTATCCGCCACGGACACCCGTATCGCCTCCCTCCCCTTCCATTCGGTAAGAAGGGCGGCGATGGTGACTCCCCCTTTCTGGGTGAACTTCACCGCGTTTTTAACCAGGTTGATCACGATCTGCCGGTATTTGTTCGGGTCTCCCTTGATACAAATTGCCGCGTCGGGAGGTATATCCAGGGCTATCTCCAGGCCCTTCTTGTGAGCCTCCAGGGAGATCATCTCCACAGCCTGTTCGATAGTCTGTTCCAGATCGAAATCAATATATTCCAGGACCATCTTTCCGGCTTCTATCTTGGAGTAGTCCAGGATGTCGTTGATGAGGGAAAGCAGAACTTCCGCGGAAAATTTAACCTGCCGGGAATATTCGGCCTGCTCCTGGTCCAAATTGGTGTCCCGCAGCAATTCGGTCATGCCTATGATAGTCTGAATGGGGGTACGAATCTCATGGCTCATGTTGGCTAGAAACCGGCTTTTGGTCTCCATAGCCTGCTCCGCGTTCCTCCGGGCTTCCTGGAGCCGGGCTTCCTTCTGGCGTTCCCAGGTTTCGTCCCGGAGGATGAGAACAAACCGAGCGTCCCCTTCCTCCGCCACAACCCCGTATCTTTCTAGTAGGCAGTCAGCAAAGAAAATGCGAGGCGTACTCAGGAGGGGGGAAGTCTCCCCCCTGCCTACAGCCCTACGGGCTTCCGGCGCCCCCCTCAACGGAGGCGCTGCCCCCGTAATGCCCCCGCCGGGGGGTTTAGAACCCCCCGGACCCACCATATCCATCTCGCAATTCCTATGTTGACCGCCTGCTAGTCCGTCAACAGCCCAGGCGCCAATCTTGAACCACCGGACCCCGTCCCGGGAATCCTTAACCGCCAGGGAAAAAACCACCGATCCTATTTCTCCGGCGATAAGACGGACGTAGTCCCTGGAATTCCACAGGGCCTGTTCCAAAAGACAGCCTTCGGAAGAAACGCCGTCCCGGAAGTCCCCCACAAGGGACGCGAGGAGGACCTCTCCCCGGCGATTCGCCGAAAGGAGAGCCCCCGACGCGGAAGCCAGAACCACCGCAGCCGGGGAACCGCTAAAAAGACAGGAAAGGAATTCTGCTTTCATTTTTCATTGGGTTAAAAAATCGATTTGAGTATCTCAAGAGATTTCCGGAAGATATCCTCCGGCTTCAAGGGCTTGATGAGGTAACTCTTCACCCCCATACGGAACGCCCGGATCACCGACTCCCTCTGGCTTACCGAGGACAGCACAATCACCGGCTGCTCTATCCGGTTCACCTGCAAGACTCGTAAAACCGCAAACCCGTCCATCTTGGGCATCAAGAGGTCCAGAAAAACCAAGGAAAAAACTTCCTTTTCCGCCGCCGCCAGGAATTCTCCGCCATCGTTATAGATACCGACCGACGCGTTGATACTCCGAAAGGTGTTCCGGATCAATTCCTGGATGACAAAATCATCATCCACCACGGCAATCTTCAGGTTGAGATTTCCCAGGGATTCCTTGATTTCATCTATGGTGAAGTAATGGAGGGTATTGTGTTCCGTACTAAACCTGAACAGGACCGATTCTTTTGGCGTCACCGGATTTGACTGGAGCACCATATCCGCGGGGATGCTGGAATTTCCATTGTCGGCGCTTTGGCCGTTCTCATCCCTAAAAAAGTCGGCTATGGCAGCCTGAAGATTATCCACCGCCTTGATCCCCGCATACTGCTTCTGCCCGGCGATAAACTTCTGCACAAAATTATCCATGGTCAGCACCCGCACGTCGGAATTACGCGCCCCGCTGGCCCCCAGCGCCGTCTCTATAAGCTTCTCCAGATTAGGAGCATCGGCGAAGTTGAGCTGCATATCACTTATCATGATAATAACCTTGGGGATCTTGATGTCATAGAGTTCTACCAGTTCGATGATTTTAAACTTAAGCAGGTCCAGCTTATCCCGATTCAGCCCCTGAGCCGCTTCGATAAAAATGATATTATCGTTTACATGAACATCCACTATTCCCGGCGTATCATCCAGGGAGAAGTTGATATCCAGCATCTCTGTAAGGGTCTCAAAAAAGGCATCGATCTTTACCGGTTTGGTGAATACCTTCTTTACATTAAAAGAAACGAGTTCGAGGATCCGCTTCTGATCCAGCTTTTGAGCGGTGATTATCACCGGGATTCCCGCGGTGGAAGGGCTTTCCCGTTTCCTCATCAACAGCTTCCTGTTTTCCTGGCAGGCTAACTGGTAATCCATGATGATGAGGTGCGGGATCATGGTCCGCATCTTGGATATAGCCTCCGCCACATTCGTTACAACGGCAACTTCTACTTCGTTTTTATTTTGCGCGAATTTTTCCCGCAGATACTCGCGGAATACAGGCGATTCATCTATAACTAGTACCTGCTTCATACATAACTCCAAATACATTGTAGGACATAGCGGCAGGATAAACAAGGAGGTAAGCCCGGTTGCTGTCGGAGAACGCCCAACAGGATGAAGTGTTGGAACACCTCGATTTTCAAGGGCTGACCCAAATATAATAAGGATACGTTATGAGCCGCACACGATTCGAACGTGTGACCCACGCCTTAAAAGGGCGTTGCTCTACCTACTGAGCTAGCGGCCCGCGTCCTCTCAAGACCAAATCCGGCTCTGGAAGACCCCCCATCTTGTTGATGGTATTGTTATACTTTATCTGAAACCTTATGAATTAGTCAAGAGGTTCACGTATATTCCCAGGATAAACGCCTGGAAATATTCAGGAGGGGGAAGTCGCGGACTTTAGTCCGGCGCCCCCCTCGGCGGGGCTCTGCTCCGCTGAGGGGGGGCCCAAGACCCCCCGGCCCCCCTTTAACAACATCAAATTCCGCCAAGGCCGACGCCTATTGCTGCTTCCGATTAAACAGGCCCAGTTCATACCCCAAGGCAAGAGAAAGGCCATTCCGCCGGTAACCCGCCGATGATGCAAGGTCTCTAATTTCTGTAACGCCAAGATCGCTTGAGTATCGCAGATCGAAAAAAATCGTTCCCCGTTTCCCGGCCTTAACCCCGAATTTAAAACCCATACTGTAACCCAGAAAATCAAGAAAACTGGGAGGGTCTCCCCCGCGTATGGCCGGCTGTCCCGCTTCCGCATCGGCGCTCACAGGAATATACCCAATATAGTACATCCCTCCGTAGAGACTCAACGCAAAAGGACCAGGCTTGTAATTAACCTTTAAGAGCAGAGGCGCCATTATGGAGGGAATAATGTTTTCCCTCTCCTCATCAAGAAATTTAAACTTATCCATGGTGAAAATCGTTTCTCCTTGCAAAGCGAGAAACACATCGCGCTGACCCCAGGGAAACCT
>JAITSE010000047.1 GCA_031288005.1 Treponema sp. | reverse complement strand
GAGACCTGCGGTCTCGCGGACTGTAGGGCCGCAAAACTCCAAGCGACCGTGAGACCGAAGGTCTCATAGCGGTCGCAAGGGTGTGGGAGTCCCTTTCAACTAGTAAGGGGGAGTCCCTTAGAACCAGCCACGAGAAAAAGTGCATGGAGTTTTTTGCCCACCTAAAAGGTTCACAGTCACAAAAGGTGCAAAAAACTCCTAAGCAAGCCGCTGCGCGGCTTGCAAGGGAGCTATCATGATTAATCGCAATCCTTGTATCAACAACATCAAAGCGGGATACCTTTTCCCCGAAATCGCCAGGCGCAGGCGGGAATACGCGGCGGCTCACCCGGAGGGGCGGCGCATCATCAGTCTGGGTGTGGGGAACACTACGGAGCCTATACTGCCCCACATAGACGCGGGGCTTGTGGAGGGGGCGCGGCGGCTTGGGACGCTGGAGGGGTATTCGGGCTACCAGGATGAGGGGCTGCTCTCTCTGCGGGAAAAGATTTCCGCGGTGTTCTACAACAGCGCTTTTACCCCGGAGGAGGTTTTTATCTCCGACGGGGCCAAGTGCGATATAGGGCGGCTCCAGCTTCTCTTTGGGGCGAAGACTCAGGTGGCGGTGCAGGACCCTTCCTACCCGGTTTACGTGGACGGCTCGGTGCTGATTGGCGCTGCCGGGGGCTGGACCGGGTCGGGGTATCAGGGGATCGCCTACCTTCCCTGTACCGCAGAGAATGGGTATTTCCCCGATCTGTCCGGGCTTCCCCGGGACGGGCTTTTCTATTTCTGTTCGCCCAACAATCCCACGGGCGCTGCGGCTTCCAGGGAACAGCTTACGCGGCTCGTGAAGGCCGCGATTGAAAAGGGCGCGCTTATCATCTTTGACGCCGCTTACGCCGCTTACATCAGGGACGGCGCGCTTCCCAAGTCCATCTTCGAGATAGACGGGGCCAGGGCCTGCGCCATTGAAGTCAATTCCTTCTCCAAGCCCGCGGGTTTTACCGGCGTGCGTTTGGGGTGGACTATTGTGCCCCGGGAGCTCAAGTACGCCGGGGGGGAAAGCGTCAACGCCGACTGGACGCGGGTCTGCGGCACTATCTTTAACGGCGCGTCCAACATTGCCCAGGCTGGGGCTTTGGCGGCTCTGGACGGCGAGGGGATTGGGGAGATGAAGGCTCTCTGCGACTTCTACCTGAAGAACGCGGAGCTTATCCGCGCCGCCCTGCTTGGTCTGGGGGTCGCCTGCGTGGGCGGGGACAACTCGCCCTACATCTGGGCGCGGTTCCCCGGGCGGGACAGTTGGGATGTGTTTGAGGAAATCCTGGAGAGGTGCCAGGTTGTTACCACGCCGGGTTCGGGCTTCGGTCCCGCGGGACAGGGCTTCATCCGCTTCTCCGCCTTCGGCCACCGCGCCGATGTGGAGGAAGCCTGCGGGCGGCTGAGGGACCCGAAGGGTCCCAGGGGCTGAGAGGATAGGGAAGGAAGATGGGGGGAAGTCGCGGACTAAAGCCCGACCCCCTGGCTCCAAGGTTGAAAAGATTAGTACTAATCTTTTCACGATTAAGGGAGCGCGGGATAAGGCGCTGGTCCTTGTATGATAACGAATCGCGGGCTTCAGGCTTTTGGCTCCAAGGTTGAAAAGATGAGTACTAATCTTTTCACGATTAAGGGAGCGCGGGATAAGGCGCTGGTCCTTGTATGATAACGAATCGCGGGCTTAGGGCTTTTGGCTCCAAGGTTGAAAAGATTAGTAATACCCGTCTCCGCTTGTCTCCGCCGCAAGCGCAATCCCGGGCAGGGCTTTGAAGGCTTTGAAAGAAAGATATTTAAAGGGATGAATGTCCAGAGCGTTGGGAAACCAGCCGCCCAATTCGTCCATATCAACAATGTTCAGGGCGGAGCTAAAAGATATTGGAAGGACCGCTCCCCGCTCAAGGAGCAATTTTTCCGCTTCCGCCAGGGTCTGCCAGCGCTTTTCCCCATCTTCAGTCATGGAGCGGTTTATAAGGGCCTCATAATCCGCATCGTCAAACTTGGCTTCGTTCAGGTTGGAATCCCGCCGCCACATCTGGAGGAAAGTGTAGGGGTCGGCAAAGTCGCCTATCCATGTAGAAAACCCGACGTCGTAATCATTCCGCCGCAGGGCCTGAAAATATTGATCGGAAGGGACAATGTCAATTTTCACGGCCAGCCCCAGTTCCTGCATCCAGGCGGCGGCCATAAGGCCCCCGATCCGGGCCGCGTCTTTGGATGAACTCAGGCGTATCACCAGTTCCGGCAGCCCTTTCCCGCCGGGATAGCCCGCTTCAGCCAGAAGCCTTTTTGCTTCTTTTATGTCCGTCTCTTCAATGCCCGGGACTTCAGGATAACCCGGCAGCCGGTAGATCAATGTCTTGGCCGGCAAATAAAGACCTTCCCGGATTTGATCCCAAGGCAGGGAAATGGAAAGGGCCCTTCGCAGCCTGTGATCTTCCCACGGCGTTTTGACTGCCCGGATAAAATAGTAGTGGGTGGCAAACAGGGCGTTCACCATGATACCGCTCCGGTCGGTCATGGCGTCAAAGTTTATGTCCCCGGAAACCCAGCGGGCTTCCCCGGAATTCCAATAAGCCGTACATTCATCCCTGTCCTCTGTATACCGGAAGGTGAGCTTTTTCAGGCTTACATTGGCGGCGTCCCAATAATGCTGGTTTTTTTCCAGTATGAGGGTATTTGCTTCCCGCCGGGTGATGTAAAAAGGGCCGTTGGATACAGGCGGCTCCGCGGACCAGTCTTCTTTGCCGAGCATGGAAGGATGAATAGGACTGAAAGAGTGATGGCAGAGCATGGCCGAAAAAAAGGAGGCCGGAGAATTAAGCCGCACTATTAGTGTCCGGCTGTCGGGCGTCTCTATTCCAACTTTGTCCGGGGAGCTAAGTGCGCCGGTACGGTAGTCCCTGGCCCCCGCGATGATGTCAAAAAGGGAGGAGTATGGGGAGTCCCGCCCCGGGGATAAAAGGGAAAGCCAGGCGGCGCGGAAATCGTCGGAGCGGACAGCGTCTCCATTCCAGTATTTAGCCCCCGCCCTTAGGGTAAAGGTCCAGACTTTTTTGTCTTCCGAGATTTCCCATTTTTCGGCGGCCGCCGGAACAGGTTCCATCGTAAAGGGATGATAGGAAAAAAGCCCTTCGTATAGGGCGGTAAAAATTTGAGCCTCGCTTGCAAGGTAGGACTTGCGAAAGTCCAGTTCCGCTTCGCCGCTGAAAAAAGCCACGGTAAGTTCATTCCGGTCCACAACGCCCGGCCTGGGCTCCGCATCAAGGGGGCCTCCTCCTTCGGGCAGGCCGTAGGCCGACATGGAAGCCCTTCCGGAAGGACCGCCGGCGCAGGAAATGAGCCAGGCCGCAATCATAACGAAGGCGGCGCTCCCGCGGCCGGCCCTGACTGTGAATTTGTTCTTGCCGGAATCCCTTTTCATTATCTTCCCCCTATGGCCCTGGACTAATCCCAAGACGTTTGAACTGTTCTTCCTCTTCTTTTCTGGCGGCGTAGTCGTTCCGCTTGTGATTCGCGTTTATAATGGCGTTTTTCAGAGAGCCCAATTCCGGCTTGATCCCCTTAACCTTGTCCCGGTCTTCCTTGTCCGCCGCGGTTTTGAAAAATTCGTCCAGCGCGGAAAGAGTCTTGTGCAGAGACTGAATGTCCCGGATGGTCTTTTCAAGGATACTGATGAGCTGGGATTCTTCCATGTTTTCAAGTTTGGATAAAACCGCCCCCCGGCCGCTGATATTCTGAAGGGTTCGGATATTATGCTCCATGCCGGCTTTGAGATTCCCAAGATTCACCTTTTCATTGATTTTTTCGCCCTTTACGGCGTCCGTATATTGAACCTCGTAAACCGCGGGCTCAGGCTCCGTATTCAGCATCTGCTGAAGCAGTTCCCGGAATTTCTCCCAAAAACTCTTCCGCCGGTTTTCCAGGACTTCGGCGTTCCAGGTTATTTTGGGAACTATATCGGCAAGGATTGATCCCGCGCCGCCTATAGCAAACAGCCCTTCGATCAAAATGGACTTAAACGAAACCGGGACCTTCGCGGCTTTCTCTGTTTTCGCGGCGGCGCCCGGACCCGCAAGCTTTTTCAAAACCAGCTCCCGGAGTTTTTCGCCGTCTTCAGAGTAATCTTCCTTTATGACTTCCTCCGCCAGATCAGGATAAAAGGGACTGCCCGGCATGGCGGCGGCGAATTTCTTTTTCACCCGGGCAATCTGGGCGGCCTCCTCAGGCGGCATAAGGGCGCTGACTTTTTCCCGGAGCTTCATTTTGTAGCTTTCCCGGCGATAGTCAGACGCTTCTTTCAGGCATTCCAAAATCGCGGCGGCGGAGCGGGACAGAGTATTCAAAGCCCCGTTGATTATATTGATTGACAGGGAATCCGCCCCCTGCCTGGCCTGGGCAGCCATCTCCGCCGCGGCCTTTGTATTGGCGCCTGATGCGCCGTCCATAACGAAACGGGTCCAGTCTATATATTTCACAAGCCCAACAAGCCGCTTAATTTTTTCGACCGTCAGGGTTTCAACGCTGATCTGGCAGAAATTTACCAGAAAATCAAGCTGATTGTCGTATTGGGCAAGGCGTATGGTCATCCGGGCCGTTTTTTCCGCTTCCGGGAAAGGCTCCGTTTCGGGAACTTCGATGTCCGCGACTTTTACATCCTGCTTGTACGGGTCCTCGTTGATGATCCGTTTTTTCAAAAGTATCGAATACAACGAATAGAATGCGGTATGAAAAGCGCGTAATTCTTCTTTTAACTTTGGCAGTTCAGACTTTTCCAGCCATTGCAGCCGCTCCAGGAGGGCCGCGGTAACTTTTTTATGATATTCAACTAAATCACTCATTAAATTGAGTATGGCTCAAAAAGCGAAATAAGGCAAACCCTGCGGACCTTCGGTCCGCCTGGAGTTTTTTGAACTGTTTGCCGCTGTGAACTTCTTGCAGGGTCAAAAAACTCCAAGCATTTTTCCCCGCACTTGAGAACCGTGGGACCGCGGTTCTACGAACTGCGGAAACAAGTTTCCGATGGTCCCTTAGCGGTTCTCCTGGAGTTTTTTGACATCTTTTGCCGCTGTTAGCTTCTTTGGCGGGTCAAAAAACTCCCCGCATTTTTCCCCGCACTTCTTTACGTGGAGTTTTGCGTCACAAGCAGCCTTCACGCGGCCATAACAGCCCGCAAAACTCCTAAGCAATCCGGCGACCCGCGCAGCGGGTCGCCGGATTGCACGGGACCTTTCACTGCCTTGACAAATTATATTTACTAGAGAATTGTTAATGTAATGCCTTTTCTTATGACTGCCCGGTCTGAAACAATAAAAGCCTTTTTTGAAAACCCCATTTTTCTGTCCTGCGTGTCAAGCTGGTTTATCGCCCAGTTAATGAAGGCCGCAATACTCCTGCTCAAGCGGCGCAGAAAAAACGGCAGGGATGTTTTGGAGACTATACTCTGGCGCACCGGCGGAATGCCCTCAAGCCATGCTTCCATGGTGTCGGCTATGGTAACTTCCGTGGCTCTCCGGGAGGGTCTTAACTCAAATTTGTTTATAGTCGCTCTCTTTTTCGCGCTGATCGTTATGCGCGACTCCATGGGAGTGCGGCGCTCCTCGGGGATTCAGGCCAGAACGCTGAATTTCCTGGGCCGGCAGTTGTCGGAGCTCGCTAAAATTGAGTATCATCCGATCAAAGAGGTGCATGGCCATGCCCCGCTGGAAGTGGTGGTAGGCGCGTTTCTCGGCGTTTTTATTGCGGCGGCGTATGTTTATTTGTAGGATACTTCATGGCGTTTCAAAAGACAGTATTTATAGCGGTATGCGTCTCTCTTGGCGCCGGATTTTTTTCCTTTTTTCTTTTCCGCCCTTCCACAGGCGGCGCTTTATACGGAGAGTATGGGGTTTTGTCTCTAGATCAGCTATACCCAGACCGCGCCGCCGGGGAGGCTCTAACTTTGGCGGGTGTGGAAAGCTATTTCTCCGAATCCAGCCAATGGGTGTATCTGGATGATTTTGGGGAACTCGCCAAGGTTCCCCTGGACGAATACGCGGAGCGGCTTGAGCCATTCGATCCGCGCAACGATGGTTACGCTGAACGGCTGCGTTCTTTCTTTGTCCGGGATGGAACGCGGCGGTTTTTTATTCCCCTTGACCCTGGAAAAGGCGAATCCCGCAAAAAACTCGCGGCGCGTCTTGACGCCGCGCTGGGGGATACCCCTTATACTCTGGATTTTCTTGCCCGCAGGCAGCCTTTCCCCTGGTTTTTAGCTTTATTCGCCCTTTTCGCCGCGGCCGCGGCGGCTTCCCTTTTTTTGTCGGCGGCGCCGCTTCCGCATCTTGCCATCGTCCCCCTCTGCGCGCCTCTAGCTTTCCTGGGATCCTCCGGCCTTGCTCTCACGGGGGCGCTTTTTGCCTTTTCCGCCTGCATGGTCCCGCTTTTTCAGGAATTATTCGCTCAAGGCCGCGGGGGAAACTCTATGTCCGCCGGGATGGGCCGGCTGAAAGTTTCAGGTTTTTCCAGCCTCACGCTCCTGGTCTTTGCCTGCGTTTACGCGGCGATTGTCCTGACCGGTAATATCCCGTTTCCGGCAGCGCTGTCTGTCATTCTCATGGCTTGCTGCGTTACCGGGACCGTGTTGTGGGCGGAATCAAAGCGTGGCGGGCATACGCGTTTTCGTCCCGCGCCCATAAGAAAAGCCGCGGCGGACCTTTCCGCTTTTTTTCGCTATTTCAGGCTAAACTGTTCCCGCTCTATTCTTCCTTGGATTCCAGCGGCGGCTCTTGCGCTGGCTTTGCCCTTTGTCCAATCCGGAGAGAGCATAAAGCCGGATGCGGCATTGAGGATAGAAAATATTCCGAAAATAAACGCTTTGGATTACGAAACGCATCTGGCTTTTCAGTTGTTTTTTTCGTTACGGCCGCTGAAAGATACGGACAGCTTAAAAAACCGCCCGGAATCCCTTCCTTATTCTGAATATTACCGCTATGCTATAGGGGATGACGGCCTTGTCATAAAGGCCGGGCTGCAAAATGCGGCGGACTTCGCGCAAAGCGGCGGCTATGGGGAGTTTCCCCCATTCCCTCTGGCGGATCTCATAAATTTTCTTGAAGGCTATACTCCGCCGGTGAATTCGGTCGGGGCTTTGAAAGATTTGACCATCATAGCCTTCATTTTGATCCCGGCCCTTCCCTCCCTGATTTGGATAGGCCGGAGGGAGCGCGGGAGGAGAAACTCGCCGGCGTTCAACGATAAACGGATTGCCGCATGAAGGTTTACACTTTTCCTCAGGGAGGGATTCAGTTTGAAGATTCCACGGTTCCCCCGCGCTGCGCAAGTGTAAACGCCTTCCTGCCCAGTCTTTCAGTAATTTCCCTGGCTCAACACGCCGGGAGTCAGGCGCATCCCACTGTGGAGGTAGGAGAGCAGGTTCAGGAAGGGATGCTGATAGGCCAGGGCCGCGGACCGGGTTCAGCGAACATTCATGCTACAGTTCCAGGCCGCGTGGTTCGAATGGTTTCATGGAAGACTGCCGAAGGCTATACTACTGATGGCCTGGTTATACGCATGGAAGGAGCCTTTAAGAAACTAGGGAAGAAGGAAGAGGTCTTTCCCTGGGAAAATCTTTCCGCCGGCACTATCCTGCGTATTATCTCCGATTACGGCATTGTCGAAATGGAAATGCCCGGCCGTCCGGTTTCTGACATGATCTCCGATTTCAAGTCCTCAGAAGATTCTATTACTCTGGTAGTCAGATGTGTGTTTGACGACCCCTGGCTCGCGGCGGATTACGCTCTCTGCCAGGAGCGGCTTAAAGCCGTAACAGAAGGAAGCGTCATCACCGCCAAAGCTGCCAAGGCAAGCCGCATTCTTTTCGCTGTTTCCTATGGGGAAAAAGATCTTGGCGCCGGACTCTTGGCGGAGGCAAGGCAGTGGGATATACCTGTATCCTTGGTACTGGTTGGTTCCAGGTATCCCCAGCGAAACAGGCGGGAGTTGGAACTTGTATTAAAGCTTTACGAAAAGAAAAAAAATGAGTCTTTGGGGGCTTTTCTCATCCTTGGACCGGCGGCGTTGGCGGCCGTTCATGACGCGGTAAAGCTAAAAAAACCCATTCTGGACAGGTATATAGCTGTTGGAGGCTCCGCGGTAAAAAATCCGCAAATTCTAAAAGCGCGGATAGGAACCCGGATGAGTGAAATTTTTGCCGAATGCGGCGGTTTTGTTGGAAGGCCAAAACGTATAGCTCAAGGTTCCCCACTGCGGGGCAGAGCGGTGATAAATTTGGACGAACCTGTAATCAAAACCAGCGCCGCGGTTTTCGCCCTTCTTGAAGCCCGGGCCGGCGGAGAAATGAGCCGTGGATGCATAAGCTGCGGAGAATGCCGCTCTGTTTGTCCTATAGGTCTTGATCCGGAAGAACTGTATAAACGGTCTCTGGCAAGCGGAAAAAAAGGCGGCTCCGGTGGAGTTGGAGAATGTCACGGCTGCGGATGCTGTGAAGCGGTCTGTCCTTCCAGGCTGCCCCTGAGTACCGCTATCATTCAATACGCCCGGGGGGGAAATTAAAATGCCTGATCAACATTCACGGCTTTTTCTACAGCGCCCCCAAATAAATCTTGCCTGCCCCACTACCGGACGAATGGTAATAGTAAGTGTTTGCGCGGGTCTGGGAATACTCCAGTCGTCTCTGACTGATTCCTTTGCTTCCCTGGGCATTGCGTTTGCCGCGACCGCGGCGGCAATCTTTACGGAACTGATAATGAACCGGATGACCGGGACCCGCACATTACGGGATGGCAGCGCTGTCGCGTCTGCCCTGATACTTACCCTGCTCCTGCCCAATCATATAAACCCGCTGCTTGCCGCTCTGGGCGCTGTTTTTGCCATGTCTTTAGTCAAACAAAGCTTTGGAGGCATCGGGGCAAATTGGCTGAACCCTGCCCTTGGCGGCTGGCTCTTTATCCGTTTTTCATGGCCCGATTCATTTGAAAGAGCTTTATCAGGAATTTCCTTCCCGGGAATCAACGTTCCAAATGTGCTTCTTTCTTTTTTCGAGTCCCTTGATATGCGGATTACCGGGTTTCTTAATAGTACTATTTTCGCCATAACCGGCTCGGAATTGCCGCAGGGATACATTGCTCTCCTTTTCTCGTCTTTCCCGTCTATCATTGCAGATCGGGGTCTCATGGCCCTAATTCTAGGCACTGTTCTGATCACTGTTTTCAAGATGAGCCGGCTCTGGACCGTCCCTCTTTTTTTGGGTACCTACGCCATTCTGATCCGCTTTTTCGGCGCTCTGCCTGGTTTCATAACAGAAACCGCCATTGACGCCTCGCCGGGAATCCCGCTATTGGGCGGGGGCCTTGGAAAAGGTGATATGCTCTACGGACTTTTTTCAGGGGGAACAATAGCGGCCGCTTTTCTTTTGGCTTTGGAACCTGCTTCGGGGGCAAAGACCGGGCCAGGGGCGGCGCTTGTCGCTTTTTTGGGAGGGATTTTAGCCTTCTCCTTCCGTTACTGCGGAAATGAGCCTTATGGGGCTTTCTTTGCTATTGCCCTGCTCAATGTTCTAACTCCGGTAATCCGATCTATAGAAAGCCGGAGGTTCCATAATTCACCTCCTTACGAGACGAGGAGGCCGGCGTGACTTTGCTGCAAAAATTAGAAAGCCTTCCGCCTCAGGTCAGGCGTATGGGCGTCTTTGCCGGATGGACGGCCGGTTTAATATTGACCGGCGCCTTGCTTTGGGGGTTCACAAATTCTGTACGAAATAAGGCTCTTCTAAATTCAGTTAACAGGCTGCTGGATACCCTGGGAAAGGAAAACCGCCTGGTATCGCCGCTTTATTCCTGGGATATGCCGGGCCGGGCAGTCCAGGCGGGAACTTGGTTTACCACTACAAATTCCGAAGAATGGGCTGCGGTCTTTACCATGGCGGCCGACGGTGTTTTTACCCCTTTTGTTGTCTTTGTTTCCAGTGAGGGGAAGGCCGGTCCCTTAATCCCGCTAAGCCTTCATGCGAAAGCCATATTCCAGAGACTTTCTCCAGGTCAACTCCAAATTTATATCCAGCGCATCGAGGCAAGCCATTCAATGCTCCGCAGAGTGCAGATGGAAAAAGAGGACAGAAATGAGTGATCTCTATCCTGAAAACCATCTTTTCTGGGGATCCCGTTCCCCTCTTTCTACCCTCATCGGGACAGGACTGATTATAATGGCTTCAAGCCGCAGCGCCTTTGCCATGATAACCTTGGGCGCCCTGGTCTGGGTATACGCATTGACAGCGCTGACTTTCCGTCTTGCTTCCCCGGTATTACTGAAAAGAGGAAAAGACCTTACAGCGGCGGCCATATCCACATTTTTTGGGGGGGTATACTACACTGTCTTCTGCATCATAAGTCCCTTTTTGGCCATTGAAACATCCCTGTTTATCATCATGGCGCCGGTATGCTGCATATCCACCGGCACGATTCTCCGTGTTGAAACAATGTCCCCAAAAAACGCTCTCATACAGGCCGCCTCCGAAGCATTGACCCTGGGGGCTTTCATACTTGCTTTCGCCTTGGTAAGAGAACCTCTGGGATTCGGTTCCCTTTCGCTTCCTGGCGGCTTAAGAGGTATGGTCGAAATTTTTGACAATGGAGAAGACTCCCTTTTCCCCATACAGATTATAGGCAGTTCCGCAGGAGCCTTCATGATCTTCGGTTATGTCCTTGCCATGTACCGCCTGGAAAAAAAACGCCAGTTCCACATGGAATCGGGTGAAAAAAATCAGGAAACGCCATGAAAGATATAATTATCCTGGCGGTTTTTTCTGGCCTCTCCTTAAATCTTCTGCTGCAAATGGGTTTAGGAATACGGGACACGGGTTCCAGCCAGGAACGGTTCAAACTGGATACCTTAATTCAATGGGGGATGCTGTTTTTTGCGGTTCTTCTGTTTTGGCTCCTTTTTTCATATATTTTTAGCCCCCTGGCTCTGGGATATTTTGAGTGTTTTTTTCTTTTTCCTATGATAAAAGCGGCAGGAAAGGGACTTGACGCGTTGGTCCGGCGCTTCCTGCCTTTAGGCGTTTTCCCGGCCGCATGGAGACCCATTTTAGAACGTAAAAATTTGCCAGCCGCAGAGTTGTTTCCCGTTGCGGCTTCTTGCGACGGCCTTATCATGGCCGCCTTGATCCTGACTCTGCGCCTCGCCTGTTCCTTAGTGGAAGCGGCGGCGATTTCCCTTGGCTTTTCTCTGGGCGGCGCTGTGGCTGCCTTTATTCTCAGGGGTATTTACAAGCGCTCATCCCTGGAACGTCTACCCCGCGCATTGCGTGGGCGGCCCCTTCTTTTTATATCCATGGGGCTTATGTCTCTGATTTTCTCTTCCACCGCAACCATACTGCTGCGAATTCTGGAAAATAAATAGAGCCGCCGGCAGCCGCAAATTTAACAAATCTTGTCCTTTTTTGTATTTCTCCATAATTCCGGCTGTTCATATTACGGAAATTAGTCTAAAATGTTGTCAAAAGGATACGGTAAAATGGATGTTCCCTTAACATTGATTATAGGTTCCCACAATCATGTTCCCTACGGGATAGGGGATGAAGAAATAGAAAATTTCTATTGTAAAAAGCTAAAGCCCTTTATCACGGTTTTGAATAAATTTCCAAACATACAGGCGGTTTTATATCATTCCGGCTTCCTATTCCAATGGCTCTCGAAGACCCATTCGGAATACATTTCCCTCCTGGAGGTGCTTGCAGCCCGAAAACAGGTGGAATTACTGGGCGGCGCATTTTACGAACCGCTGCTGCCGCTGCTGCCCTTGACGGATAAACTGGGCCAGATTGAGCTTATGACTACCTATCACAGGAAAGTGTTCGGCAAACGGCCTCATGGCTGTTGGCTTCCCGCCTTGGCCTGGGATCAGAGTCTCGCCGGAGTTCTATATAGCTCCGGTATTGGGTATACCTTTCTCCGGGAGGAGCAGTTTGCCCTGACCGGTTTGTCCGGCGAAGCCCTTTACTACCCTCATCTAACGGAAGATATGGGCAAGATCATCACGGTATTTCCTATTTCAAGTCGGCTGAGCGGAGAATTTGCCCCCGGCAGGCTGGCCAAGGCGGTGAAACAATTTGCCAGGGAGATCCCGGCAGGCGGAAAGCGGATCGTTTCGGTGTTTCCAGAGCAGTGGCGGCAAGGACAGTTTTCCCCTGGAAAAGGTGATATTAAGGAAATCGAAGCGGATTTGTTCAGTCTTTTTGAGGAGCTTTCCCAATGTGAATCATATATAAACTTCAGTACCCCCGCAAAAATTTACAGAAATCGCCAGGGACTGGCTAAGGCGTATTTCTCCGCTTCTTTTGAAGGAGAGACCCCGCTTTCAAGTGGAGCCGGCATACCCCAGATTGATTTCTCCCCCAGACAATTCCTCATCACTTATCCTGAAGCTAACGGCATATACGCAAAGATAATATTTACTCATGTGCTTATCAATCAGCTTAGGGGAGACAAGTCCCGCAAGCGCAGCGCCAGGGAAATGCTCTGGAAAGCCCAGAGCATTGATTCTATTTACCGCCGGCCCGAAGGCGGGATATACCGGAATATGATCAGGAACGCCGCTTACCGGACTATGCTGAGCGCGGAAAAGGCAACCAGAGAAGAAGGCGTTTTTATCCCTTCCCTTGTTACTATGGATTTTGATCTTGACGGCGAAGATGAATATCTGTTCCAAGATGAACATATCAACTGCTACGTAAAGGCCCAGGGCGCTGGAATTTTTGAGCTTGATTACCTCCCCAAACCCTGGAACTACCTTGCCACCCTAAATGTCGAACATTCTTCCAGAAAAGGAAGCGCCGGGAACTGCCACATCAGGACTGGATTCTCGGATTTTCTCTCACCCCTTGGTTTTCCAATCGGGAACCTGGCCTCTGATATGCCGGCCTTTCCAGGCCGGCGCTGTACCCTAGAACGCTACGAAGCCTTTGAAGCTGACAAGGCCCACAAGCAGCTCTGTTTTCACCTTCTCCCTAATGCGGGGCTGCCTCTGGGCTCTGTAGAAATTGAGAAAACCTACCGCCTGGAAAAAGATACCCTTTCGGTAGAATACCTCCTCTCCAACCGGGGGGGAAAAGAACTCAGATTTAACTTTATTCTCCGGCTTGATTTGTCCTTTCCAGGGGAGGGAAAGAATTACCAGCGCATTCTGAAGTCAGACGGCGAAAAGGAAAACGCTCTCCCGGACGCGGGAGGAACCATAAGCAATACCAAAGGAATAGAATTTTGGGATATCAAAAACGATGTGATCCTTAGCTTGGAATCGAAGCTTAACTTTGACGCCTGCATACTGCCCATCAGGGTTTCATGTCCGGTTTACGGAATGGAAACGCCGCTCTACCAGTTTACCTGCGCGCTGCTTGTAACTCCGGTTTTCCTAAAACCGGGCGCCTCGTGGAAAACAACATACCTGTTGAAATTTTCCTCCGAAAAGCAAACGGCAAACAGGATATGAACCGTCATCCTAAACATGAGGAAGCGCGAATCTGAAGATATACCCTTGGCTAAGGCGTTTGTTATACGGACAATGCGGCCACCGCCGCGCCTAAGAGAGACGCCTGCTCTACGGGGGAGATCACGTAAGACCGCGGCGAGTCCCTGTAGAGCATGGTATGTAGATACGACTCAAGCGCTTCCCTCATATCTTTGTATATCATGTAGGTAGTCCCCTCCACAGCGATGCGGACAGGCGCAAAGGGGTCGCGGCTTTCTCCTGCCCGCAGCGCCATAGCGGCTATTACCGCGGCGGCCATCAGCGCGCCCCGTTCCGTCACTATGGACGTGAGGTACTCAAGGGAGCGCAGTCCGTCAAGTTCATCGGGGCCGAAAAGTCCGCCTATTGGACCCTGCCCGGTCAGAGGGCTTTGCATAAATTCGTTCAGGTCTCTAGTCTTCAAAGCCGGAATATCCAGAAGCTCTTTGGACCTCTTGAATACGAGGACCTCGTCCTTTACTGCCTGCTTGAGGATTTGCAGGGTCAGAGGGCCGAGATACGCGCCGGCGCAGGCTTTTTCTATCAGGTAGGTTCCAGGATTCTTTGTTGTCGCGTCATATTCCCTGTCCAGATATCCCAGGTATCTGGGCGCGAAGTTACCGCTCTCGCAGACTACAATCTGCGGCGAAGTTTCAGACTCAAAGCCAATTTTTGGTATACGCTTTTCAGGATAGGCCGTGTTGAAGCCCGTCCCAAGGATGCAGCCTATCACCGGGCCGTCGCCCGCGCCATACCTGTCTTCACCCTTGCGCTTCCAGCCGTCCGCTGGAATCTCCACAAGCCCTGAAAGCAGAGTAGCCACCGTGTCATTAAGGAGTACGATTCTTTCGGGGGCCTTTAGTTTCCGTCTGGCCAAGGCTTCCCGCAGGCCCTGGCCTATGCGCTTTCCTATCACGTCAGGCGCTTCCACTTCCTTGCTGAAAGCGAGGAGTATCCCGTCCGCATCTTCGGTAATATCCATAGGGTAAGAAAAACAGAAGCCTATCCCCGCCGCCTCAGGCGAATGTTCAAGAAGCGGCGCTGCGGCGTCAGCAATCTGATCGAAAAACCGCTCCGCCGATACAAGGCCCTTTGTTCCCGGCATGGCCGCCTTAATTGCGCCCTCAACGCTGCTTTTCCCACGCTCATCGAAACAGACCCGCGCCGCTCTAAGGTTCGTCCCCCCCGCATCCAGGGCGATGACCGGCCTGCCGGGATGCATATACGCCGCCGGCCTTATATACGCCGGAATCATGGGAAGCTTAGAGCGCTGCCCCTTGAGCCCCCGCTCCATATCTGACAGGACATCCCGCATCAACATGAACGGATCGCAGATATCATAGTGAAAACCATAGTGTCTGGCAAAATCAGCCAGCTCATTGGGGTCAAAACCCGTACCCATAAATGCCTCCATAGATAATATTTTCAGGGCGCCTGCTTCTATTATAAGCTGCTGTAGATAAAGAGCAAATAGCGCGGGGTGATTTTGCAATGGGTCTGTGCAATCAGGCGGAGTTGAGACCGAGGGTCTCAAGATTGCTTAGGAGTCTTGTCTATATTCTATAATTTAAGAAGAAGCCGGGCAATCAGGCAAAGCTGAGACCGGAGGTCTCAAGATTGCTTAGGAGTTTTGGAACCCGCAGAACCATGAGACCTCATGTCTCCGGTTCCAGGGTTCCAAAACTCCCCACATTGCTTTCCGGGGCTGTTCCTCAGGCTAAAGTCCATTATTTAAAGAAGAAGCCGTGCCTTTGCAAGGCCCGGTGTGCAATTTGTGCGACCCTTACGGGTCGCTTCACAAATTGTGCATTGCAGGCGGCTCATTCGTTAGAGCGTCCGGGCCGTTCAGCAATGTTTCCGGGCGGCTCAGAGAGGTCTGCAATTTGTGCGACCCTAAGAAACCGGAGACAGCAGGAGACCATGAGACCGCACGCGGTCTCCGGTCTCACTGTCTCATGGTTTCACGGGTCGCTTCGCAAATTGCTAAGGAACCTGGAACCTTCGGTTCCCTGGTTCCACTTTTTCCACCTCAAGCGGAAAAATTCCCATGTTTACAATGCACGGGAAATTTAATACATTTATCAGCATCATGGAATTCACAAAGAATAAACTTTTATCCGTATTTTTATTGTGCCTGCTTGCGGCTTTCGGGCCAGGCGCGGCGTTTTCTCAGTCTTCCGCAGCGCCTTTAACGATCTATGCGATAAAGGGGCCGTCGGGGGTCGGCATGATCCGGCTCTTTGAGAATCCGCCCCAGGTCAGGGGTTTCCAGGTCAAGGTTGAGGCGCTGGCCCAGGCGGACCTTATGGCGGCGAAGTTTATTGCCAGGGAGGCTAAAATCGGCATACTCCCGCCTAATCTGGCGGCTAAGATCGCGTCTTCTGGCCGGGATATTCAGATTGCCGCTATTGTGGGGACGGGGATGTTGAGCCTCCTTTCCTCGGACCCGGCGCTTACCCGCATTGAGGACCTGAAGGGCAGGACGGTGGAGGTGGCAGGCCAGGGGGCTACCCCGGATTATGTGCTCCGCCGTATTCTCTCTTCCAAGGGCTTGAAGCCGGGCGTTGATGTCAGGTTGAATTATACGCTGGCTTATCCTGAGATAGCCCAGTCCCTTATAGCCGGGCGGGTCCAAACGGCTGTTCTGCCGGAGCCTTTCGCAACTATGGCTTTGTCTGGCCGGCCCGGGCTCCGCGCGGTGGGGGATATACAGGCCGAATGGGTCCGCGCCGGGGGGAGCGCCAATTATCCTATGACCGCCCTGGTGGTAGACGCGGGGTTTGCCCGGGATTATCCTGACGCGATCAGGGTTATCCTGGCGGATTACCGGGCTTCTACCGAATGGGTCAGGGCCCATCCTGCCGAAGCGGGGGAGTTGGTCGAAAAGTACGAGCTGGGTCTCCGGGCTCCGGTGGTCAAAGCGGCTATCCCTAAGAGTAACTACGTGTTCATTCCCGCCAGGGAAGCCCGTCCCGCAATCGAAGCCCTGTTCAGGGCCTTCCTGGAATACGCCCCCGAGTCCATAGGCGGCGCGTTGCCGGGAGATGCGTTTTACTATCGCTAAGGTGAAGCGAGGGGCTTTCCGCCGGGATAGGCCGGTTCTGTGGACCTTGGCGGGTATGCTCTGCCTTTTGGTTCTCTGGGAGGTGGCCGCCCGTTTCTTCGGCAGTTCCCTTATCCTTCCCCGTCCCCTGGAGGCGGCGGGGGTGTTTTTCAGCCTTATCAGAACCGGGGGCTTTTTGCGCGCCCTCCTGTCCAGTTTTATCCGGGTGATCCTGGGGGTGGTTATTGCCGCGCCCTTGGGAATCCTGGCCGGAATCGCCGCGGGTCTTGACCGGCGGGCTAGGTTCTTCTTAAAGCCTCTCTTTACGGTCATCTCCGCAACCCCGGTCATGTCGGTGATCCTCATCGCTTTCCTCTGGTTCGGCCAGGAGCGGACTCCCGTGTTCACCGCCTTCCTCTTGGTCTTCCCGGTGATGGCCGCCAACACTATCGCGGGGGTGCGGGGGGTTGACGGCGGCCTCAGGGAGCTTTTTGTGGTTTACCGCATACCGCCGGGGGATGTCCTGCTGAATCTCTACCTGCCGGCAATCTTGCCTTTTATTTTGGGGGGCCTAAGGAGTTCCCTGTCCCTCTGCTGGAAGGTGGTGGTGGCCGCCGAAGTTCTGGTCCAGCCCTTGAGCGCCCTGGGAACGGGTATGCAGAACGCCAAGGCCCGGCTTGAAACGCCGGAACTCTTCGCCTGGACTGCGGCCACGGTGATCGCCGCCGCCTTGTCCCAGGTCTTGCTGACGGCGATTCTGGGGGCCGGGAAATCGCGGGTCTCCGGACCCACGGGAAGCTCCGCATGATTCCCCCGGCATTAAGGCTTTCCGTCAAGGACCTCAATTTTAGTTTTGGCGCTAAGCCTGGGGATGTCCCTTTGTTCAAAAACTTTTCACTGGATTTGGGGGAGGAGTCTCCGGCGGTCGTCTTGGGGCCATCGGGATGCGGCAAGACGACACTCCTCAGGCTGTTGGCGGGACTTTTACGGCCCGCGTCCGGAGTAGGGGAGGGGGCCGCGCCTTCCCGCGTAGAAGCGGCTCCCTCCGCTTCTTTCGTGTTTCAGGAGCCCAGGCTGCTCCCTTGGATGAAGGCCCTGGACAACGTGCTGCTCCCGATTAAGCGGCGGATGGGGAAGGCCGAGGCGGAGGCCAGGGCGCGGCGTTTTCTGGACCTGGTTTCTTTGGGGGACAAGGCGGGCGCTTTCCCGGAGGAGCTTTCAGGCGGCGAGAAGCAGCGGGTTTCCATAGCCAGGGCCTTTGCCTATCCCGCTCAGGTAATCTTCATGGACGAACCCTTTCAGTCCCTGGACATCCCGCTCAGGCTGGAACTCATGGACATGATTGCCGGCCTCCTTGAGCAGGAAAGCCGCCTCCTGGTTGCCGTCACCCATGACCCCCGTGAGGCGGTCTATCTGGGGAAGCGGATCATTGTCCTGGGGAAGCCGCCCCGGGGCATAGTGTTTGACGAGGGAGTGAACCTTACTCGTCCGGAACGGGACTACGGGGCGGAAGCCCACAGCCGCCTGGAGGCGCGGCTCCTTGCGGCCCTGCGGGAGTAACGCTCTATACCGGGAATACGGACGCATTTTATGCGGTATATGATTACACCCTTACATCTTAAATTTTTTTAGTATGAGTTGGCGGAGCTTTTCAATTGACTCATTTGCCGGGTCCAGAGACAGAGCAATTTCGCAGTCGGCCAGCGCCCGGGGGTAATCTTCCAAATGATAATAGACCTGGCCGCGGCGGTAGAAGGAAAAAGGCTGATACGGGTTAATATCAAGGGAATAGGTAAAATCTTCAGCGGCTTCAGGATATTGCAGCAGGACGGCCCTGACTATGCCCCGGTAATAGGCGGCTTTATAGGAGCCGGGATCTAGTTTTAGAGCGCAGGTAAAATCCGTAATAGCATCCTGATAGAGAGATTGGGCAAAATTCGCCATTCCCCTATGCTTATAAACCAGGGAACTTATGGACTTGTCAGGATTCATTTCCAGAATGCGGCTGTAACAGGCAATGGCTTCGGAAAACTGGTTTTTGTTATGAGCGTATAGGGCGCTAAGAAGAAGATCATCCATAGAAACATTTGAGGCATCTATGGGTGAGGTAGAAGTTTCAGGCTGTTGACGTACGGGACGGTGAGATTCAGACAGGAAGCCATCGGCAGTTTCTTCAATTTTTTTGAAGAACGAATTCCGGCGCTGTTCCATCTGGCCGTTCAACTGGCGCTGATAATTACGAATTTCTTGGAAAATAATATCCGCCAGACTTAGACTTGCATTAACCGCCGCTAATTTGTGTTTAATGGGGCCATCAAATGGAGTAAATTCAGCCTTGTAGACCAGTTCGTGTTCCACTTCAGCCCAGGCATCCTGTAGTATGGTCCTGATTTGAATTTCCGCTACGTCAATGTCAGGATATCCCCGATTATCAATGATCTCCAAGGGTATGCGGATCAGCAAATGAGTTGACTGATAGCCAAATTCTTTGAAAGTGTGGTCGGAACCTTTATAGTCCACTTCTAAAACTTCAAATTTTTTTTGAATGACTTCCTGTACTCTGTCTATATCCTCAATAAACGGACAAATGATCCGTATGCCTATTAAATCTGTTATAACAGTCGACTTTTCGTCTCCCTTATTCTGTCTGAGAATTCTAAGGTATTTTTTGAAGTAGCTTGAAAAGTCTTTAGCCCGGCTTTTAATTATCGGGGTTGACGGAAGCGTTATAAGCACTTCCTCTATACGGATTTCAAGGTCTCTGGTTACTCTCGTCCTGGTTTCAGTATGACAATCGTAGACCTCCCTAAGTTTTTTTTGGCTGGGAATAGGCATTTTATTTTTCATCGATTTCCCTTTCTACAGAAATCAACCACGCCCGCCGCAGAGTTGGAACCGTGAGACCCTCGGCCTCATAGGTCTCAATTTCCTTAAACCAGAGGTCAGGCAGAGTATTAAACCCTCACTATGAATAAAAAAAGCTGTCTGAAAACCGGTTGCCGATTTTTCAGACAGCTTTATACATCAGATAAACATTAGGGCTGCAATGCCCCTTTTTATTAGGTGTCTCCGCCCTCGCCGCTAGTCACGGTGGGGGTAAATTCATTTTCAGTTGCCTGTTTTTGAAGATCAATATAACGCATGACCTGGTTTTGACCAAACCGTTCCATTTCAAACTTTTTCTTTTCGGTCTCTCGTTCTTTGATTATGTCCCATAATGATTCATCATCAATATCACGTTCAGTATCAAGCACAGCTTTATCGTAGATAATTTTTACATCTTTAAAGTAGGTGATAAAATCCCCGCCTATCTGATCTTTATCACGCTGGATCATAAAACCGCCAAATTTCACAAAGGGCGTTGAAAAGGGATAAAGCGGATATAGACGCAGTTCTCTATTACGAACCTGGGTAATATAGGCGGAATTCTGCCATGTATGCTCGGCCCACCCGTCGTGATTAACAGGTCCTAAATTTACCGTTCTCTCAACTCCCTGATCGTTAATCAGGATGGCATAAAGGGCATATGGAAAATTAAGACCATATACATTTACCGCTACAGCCTTTATTGTTCCAACATTCTTTATAACTCCGAATCCATCTTCAAAACGGCTGGGACCGGTAATTCCATCGGAATCTCCGGCTGGCGTAACGATTCCTTCATCGTCAACTTCGCCGGCGGGTTCATAAGCTGGAATTTCAAAAGGCGGCTTGATAGTTGCCCATGAATTCCACGGCTCCACAGGAAAATGTATCCTGACACCCATAACAGTACCCCACTGTTTTGATGGGGCTTCTTCAGTATAACTTAGAACCTGGTTTCCTACGCTCCGGGAAGAAGAGGCAAGTTTTACTTCCCAGTTTCTAATCGCAAGTGATGTCTTCATCACCGTTTTTTGTTCGGCGGTAAAGCTACCACCGGCAACCTGGGAAAAATCCATGACCGTCGCACGGTTTTGGGTAAGCCTTTCGTCTTGACCGGGAATGATATCGGCAGTCAATTTGGAAAAATCAATGAGAATTGCTTCTTCCGCAAAAACCGATCCCATAACAAGCAACGTAATAGCGACAAGAATGAATATCCGTTTCATTCGCAGCTCCTTTCAATAGCACCTTAGATTGAAAACTCAATATAATAACTTTATACTAGATTTTATTATTTTGTCAACGCCTTTTTAAGAACATTTATAATTTTTTGGCGGGATATTCAAAATTTTCCCTTAAAAAACAACATTCTCAAACGCTTGTTCCTCATAAGAAAAAGAAACGCTCCGGAACCGCTCATAATAGGCCTCTCTACCATCTATAAAAAAACGTACCTCCCGTACAAAATCAAAATTTCGCCTGATACCGTTATGAAGGACATACAAACTCTTGAAAGCATCCCCATCGACGGAATATGGTAAGGCGGCGGTCTGCGAGAGGTCTGCGTAAACAATACCATCCCGGAAAAGCAAAGATTTTAACTTTGTTTCCTTTGAAAAAAGGGGATCAGAATCAGGCAAAATCGGTCCCAGAAGGGTTTCTTCAATATATTGCCGTACCGCAAGTTCTATACACGGCATGGACGGCAGAAAACGCTCCTCGATTTCCGTTTTACCGGGATCATTCATATAGAAAACAAAGGTCCGCCTGACAAGACCGCCGGACCAATATTCAAAGAAAGCCGGTATTCCCAGCAGCAAGAGATAAACAAACCGGCGGCAATACTCCTTTTTGAAGAAGCGGGCAATTCCACTAAATGCGCCCCGGATGATTTGGGTCATCTTATTGCCGTAAAACCTCCTGTCCCTTCAAAAGCGCTCACAAAATCCATTATTCCTTTATATAACGAGTCAGCCAGGTTACGCAAGTAGGCATCGCCGGTCAAAAGAATGGCGTCGGCTTCATTAGAAACAAAGCCTAGTTCTACCAAAACCGAAGGCATACGGGTGTTTCTTACCACAAACCATTCTTCCGGTTTGATCCCTCTGGAAGGAATGCGGTCGCCCAGGGTTTCGTCTATTCTGCGGACAAGAGCCTGGGCCATCATAATACTTTCAGTAGTAAACTCTTCTTCTAACATCGCGTTAAGTATTGGGATGACTTCAACAGAATCGGCGTATTTCTTCTGGTCTATGACGGTTCTGCGATATTCCGGGCTAAGATACCATACTTCGAAGCCCCGGGCGTTCCGGTTAAAAGACGCATTAGCGTGGATGGAGATAAAAATAATGGCCTCGTTATCATTTAAGGTCACCGAATTGGCTATGGCTACCCGATCTTCAAGGGAGGGATAAGTATCTCCCTCCCGGGTAAGAAGAACCTGTTTATCCGGGTAGGCTATGGAAAGCCGCTCATGGAGAAACTTTGAGGCTGCTAAAACGATGTCTTTTTCCACTGCCCGGAGAGGTTTTCCATTAATTATATGATTTCCTACGGCGCCAGGGTCCTTGCCTCCGTGCCCGGGATCAACGATGATGGCGGCTATCCTGAACATGGAAATATCCTTCTCGATAACGGCATCCAGTACCCGTTTTAGAGAAACGACAAAAGGTTCGGGAAACCATAGGAGACCATCGCGAACAAAAGGAGAGGGAGCCGGTAATATTTCCCGGAAATCCAGAAGTATAAAGCCTGTTTCACCGGGATTCCCGGTATCAAATGCGGCGTTATGCCCTGCCGAAATAAAAACACCGGTTCTAAAAAAGGGGTCCCAGCGAAGTTCAACGCCTTCTCCGGAGGTGCTGAGCCAGCCAAGGGCATCTTCCAAAGAGAGAACTGCCGTCTGGCCGGGTATGGCAGGCATCCCGTCCGGACTCGCGGCAGACTGAACCGGCCCGACAAGCTGTCCGGGTAGAGGTATTCCCTGAGGCGGGTTCTGGGCGTTTAACCGCGGCCCGATACCCGGAAACAGGATAAAGAACACCGGGAGCTTAAAAAAAATAACCAAGAAAGAACGCCGGCGCTTAAAAGACAAAAATCGAAATACTGTCATAACGCTCATTTTTTCTTCACTATACTCATTGACGTCTCATTTGGCGTTCCGCCTGAAAGTACCGGTCCACATAATAGGCGGCTCCTTGGTAACCGCCCCTGACGAGGGCGACCCAGAAAGCCCGGCCAAGGAGAAGGGCTTTAGCCTCCGTGCCGAAGGGCAACGGAAACCCCGTGATGTCCCGTACCGCCTCCAGGCTTTCTTCTATAGTCCGGCCCTGATAATCACGGAGATCCGATTCGGTGAAGGCGGGGAAAGGAACGATGAAAGTGCCGGGGAGTCCTGATGGAAAGCCCGGTGAGATGGTGGATTCCGGAAGAACGGACAGCATAGCGGCCAGCGTCCGGGTTAGGGAAAAAGCGTCTGGGGGAAACCCCTTTCCTGCCGGCGGAGCGCCGGGGGCGAGGCCGAGAAAAGCGTCGGTTTCGGCATCCGGGGCTTCCAGGCGTATACGTATGGACCGGACGGCGGAATCAGCGGCTTTGACGGCGCTTTCCCTGGTGGCGGCGGCGGTGATGACATTGCCGCACTTGGCGACGTTGTTCTCCGGGAAGGCGACCCGGCCGCCGATCCCGGCCCGGAGGAAAAGGTCTTTTACGTGGGGCATAGTCCGGGCCTCGTCAAGACCGTGGAAGGAACGGACCTTACCGGGGATAGAGATGAAGGCCCGCTCGGCGCTGGTCCAGGACCGGACAGGCGCAAGGTTTTGGGGAAACCGTCCCAGGGCCGCCATAATCGCGCCACGGGTCACCTCTACGCCGGAAGCGTAGGGGTAGGTCCAGCCGGACATATAGCCTCCTGAAAGGCGGGCGGCGATCTCCCCGATACGGGGGCCTCCGGAGGTGAGCTTGAGGTCCCCCTTGGCGGCGCCGAAACTGTCCGGGCCAGCAAGCCCAAGGGACCTGACCCCCTCTTTGAAGGCCGCGAGAAGGGCCTCCGAGGAAGCCGCGTCCAGGGCGGCGGGCATGGTGTGGCCCATCTCGATGAAATAAGGGGGAAAGAAGATGTGCCGGTCCGCCAGGCCGCAGATGGCGATTTCCCCCCGGAACACCAGGGCGTCCACGGAAAATTCCGGGCCGTCCAGGTATTCCTCAACGATGACCCGGCCTGAGCGGGAAAACCTGAGGGCGTCGGGAACGGCGGCTTCCAGGTCCACCGGGGAGTCGACCCGGCGGCAGCCCCGGCCTCCCATGTTGTCTACGGGTTTTACCACTGCGGGATAGGAAAAGGGAAGGGAGAAATCTCGTCCTGGAGGGGTTTTCAGGATCACGAATTGGGGGGCCGGGATTCCGGCGGCGTGGAAACAGCGGCGCATACGTTCCTTGTCCGAGGCGTTGAGGGCCGCTTCGTAGGGGATGCCGGGAAGCCCCAGGCGTTCGGCTGTCCAGGCCACGGTGGCGGAAAAATCCGTACCTGCGGTCATGATGCCGCCGAGACGGCCTCCTTTTTGCAGGGACCGGGCCAGGGCTTCAACTCCTTCCTTGTCTTTGAGATCGATGTGTTCAAACCTGTCCGCCCTGGAAGCCCAGGGAGCATGGGGGTCTCCGTCAACCGCCACGGTTTCGAGGCCCATCTCCCCGGCAAGGGTGATGGCGGGGCCCTGCATGATTCCCGCGCCAAGGATGATAAGCTGTTTTTTCTGAAAACCTGTCCGGTCTTCCGTCATTGGATACTCCCACGGGATAGCCCCGCTTAAAATCGGTTATCAAGAGAGGCTGTTTCAAAACTGAAATTCAGCCGGGGGGGAAGTCTCCCCCCCGCCTCCAGCCTTGCCACACCGGGTGTGGGGCTTTGCGGTTTACCGCAACTCCGAAAAGGCTTGACGCCGCAGGCGGCAAGTCTTACGGCTCCCCCCTCTGCGGGGAGATCCCCGCAACGCCCCCGGCCCCCGGTTGGCTGGACCGTATCCTCCGGTTTTGAAACGGCCTCAAGAAGGAAAGCAGCGGCCTTTACCCTCTATGATTCCCCGCCGTCCCCAATCCGCCGGGAAGGGGGGGCGTTGCGGGGGGCCCTCCCCCCGCTGAGGGGGGTGGCGGAAGACCGCGAAGCGGGCTGGAGCCAGGGGGTCGGACTGTAAGTCCGCGGCTTCCCCCCACTCATTTCTTTACCGCATAGGCTTCAAAGGTGTCCCCCAGGCCCAGGAGACGGCTTATTCCTTCTACGGCGCGGTACACGGGGCCGCGCTTTTCCTTCAAACGCTTCCCGATGAGGGGGAACCGTTCCGGGTGGTGGCCGGTAACGATGACTTTTTTCACCCTGAATCCGCAGGGGCCGAGGACTCCGGCAAGGCGGCGGGGATTCCACAGGGTAAAGTGATCGCCGGGGCTTTTTTCGAGAAAGCGTTTAAGAGATTTTCGGCCGGAAACGCCGGAAATTGAAGGGGTTGAAAAAGCCAAAACCCCGCCGGGTTTGAGGAGCCGGTGTATCTCCCGGAGCGTCCCGGCGGCGTCCCCGAAATGTTCCAGGACATACCAGAGGGTAACGGCGTCGAACGCGGCGTCTTTCCTAAGTTCCCGGCGGGCGGGATCGGGGAAAAAGCCCCTTATCGCGGGGATTTTCAGCCGGTCACTGACATACCGGACGGCCTCTTCCGCGGGGTCCATGCCCAGGGGGGAAAAACCGCCCTCAGCCGCCGCAACCAGGAAGGGGCCGTAGGCGCAGCCGATGTCAAGCAGCCGGGGGGGGACGGCGCTTTTTACCGGGAGCAGATGCCGGATCCGGTGGAGCCGGGTTTTCCCGGCCTGTTTCAGGTTCGGAAAATCCTCAAGATAGGTCTTACCGTATTGCCGGCGGTAGAAGCCGAAAAAGTAGTCTTCCGCGTATTCAACGGGCGACTCCGTCAGGCGGAGCATATAAACCATGCCGCACCGGGGGCAGCGGCGGTAGGTCCGCTCGTTAAACCGGGCCAGGACCGGATGCTCCTGCCGGTTTCCGCAGCCGCAGGCCGGGCATACCGGGGCAAGGCTGGGGCTGAAACCGGCAAAGAGGCTGCCCAGGCTCCGGGGGGCCGCCGCGTCCAGGCCGTATTTCTTCGCTGCGGCTGCGGACCGGGCGGCAAGGGCTTTCAGTTCCGGGCGGTTCAGGGTTTCTTCCGCCTTGCCGGGGGACTGTCCCTTTTGGCGGGAACGGTAAATGTATCGCCTGAGCCGCCGTACCCCTTTCTGACGGATTCCGGCGGAGACGAACCCCGCATGGCGGGCCAGTTTTTCATGGTATGCCGTGGGGGAAAGGAGCAGCGCCGGCGTTCCCGCGTGGAGGGCCTCGAAAGCGGTAAGTCCGAAGTGGGTGATCACCAGGTCGTAAGAGGCGAGTTTTTCCTTTAGGTTCGGGAGGGCTTCCAGGAAACGGACATTTCCCTGTACCGGCCCGGCGGGTCCCCCGGAAGGCGGGGGATTTCCCTTCTGGCTTTCAGCAAGGCTGAAAGCCAGGCTTCCGGCGACGGCGGTGACCAGGACCGGGGGTTCCGGACTATCCCCGGCCCCTTCGGTCAAAACCCGGCAAACGGGAAGAGTTAGCCCTGCGGGGTCCTCCGCGCCGAAAGTTACGAGTATTTTAATGGGTACAGGCGGCGGATCGAAGGACGCCGGTTCCTCCCGCCGGGTCATGGGCAGGGGGATAAGGGCTGGGGCGGTCAGGTTTGCCGGGGAACGGCCGGGGAGTCCGGGCAGGATGTCCAGAAGAAAATCGAAGCGGTCCCTGGCGGGGCCTCCTTCGTCTATCCCGATGATGGGGCCAAGGGATGCCCAGCGGTCAAGTTCCTTCCGGGAGGTTTTGAACCTGTCAAGGACGACAAAGTCCCAGGGGCGGCGGGAATCTTTGGGATGACCCGCCTCCTGTAAGGGGACCGGCTTTTTATAGAAGACTTCTTCGCCGCTGATGATACAGGCGGGGGATAAATCCCCAATCAGCGGGGCAATGCCTTTTCCCCCTTCCCGGCGATCTTCTGAGGAAATGAAAAGCCGGGCCTCCATACCCAAGGAACACAAGTCCCGGACGAGGACGGTGGAGCGGACTAGATGCCCGCCCCCACTGCCTAAACCATAAACCGGAATAACAAGGACAGACTTCCGGACGCCTGTCATGGCAGGCGTTCCGGACCGGCGCCGGTAAAGGGGAGGGATCCGGCGGATTTCCCCGGAAGTTTACGGTATGCCCCCATGATCGTCTCCCCCAGGAAACGTTCCCCCTTTTCGCCCCAGGCCCCGGCAAGCGCCCGGTACAGGGCCTCCGCCCGGCTAAAGTCCTCCGGGGTGTCCACCGTGAGCCGCATGGCAAGGTCCTGCCGGCAGGCCGGCGCAAGGGGACGATGCAGGAGGAATTGTTCCGGGCGGGTATAAAGGTAGGGACACACATGCTCCCGCTCCAAATCATTTTCCGCTTCCCTTCCCGCCCGCAACAGGGCTTCGCTGTTAACGGACTCGATCCCGGATCCGCAGGGAATGCCGGCGTAACAGGCGTAATCCGCGCCGAGTCCGCAGGCTTCCCGGTTGAGGGCTTCCGCGGCGTCAATAAAGACGAAGGGGTTGTCCCCGGTCGCCCGGATAACGCGGTCTATCCCGAATTTGCGGATGGCGATACAGTACCGGGCGAGTACATCTTCTTTGGGACCGGGGACAAGCTCAAAGCCCGCTTCTTCGGCCAGGGGACCGAAAGCAGAGGTACAGTCTTCGGGACAGGCCAGGACGCGGAGATCCGCCCCAAGACGGTTCAAGGCTTCCATGACCCGGAAAACCAGGGGGCGGCCTCCCAGGGGGAGAAGGGACTTTCCGGGGAGACGCCGGGAATCCAGCCGGGCCTGCAAAACAACGGCGGTCATGATTTTTCCTGCGCCTTCGGCAGCCACCGGCTGCCTATCCTGAATTTCCGCTTTTTATCCCCCGGCTGTTCTTCCGGGAGGGATTCTCCCTTTCCGGGGGGTTCGGCAATTCTGTTTTCGGGATATTCCCAAAGGTCCGTAAGGGAACGGGAATCCCGGCGGAAACGGAATTTGTTTTCTTTTACCCAGCGCCGGCCCTCGGAAAAATCATCCCAAGCCAGGAAGGGGTCTTCCCCGGAACGGAAAAAATAGCCGGGAAAATACCGCAGGGGAATGTGGGCGGCGTCCCCGCTGAACACAGGGATTATGTTTTTCAGATAAAACCGCAGGTGGTTTTCGTCTACGGTGCTGTCCTGGGGAGGTACTTCGCCGTTATAGGAAAGCCGGATGAGCTGGGTTGATTGAATATTTTCCCCCCACAGGTACGCCCGGAAACCGAAATCCATAAGCTGCCAATAGGCGTTTGAGAAGCCGCAGTCAAAGCCTCCCAGCTTGACAAATCTGTCGCGATCATATACCCCCACGCCGTCAAAAGGATACAAGGAAGGCGTTCCTTCCTTTACCGGTTTGAGAAACAGGTTTTTTACCGCCTGCCGGGGATCCGGAACTGTCAAAGTAGGAAGGATTTGAAATTTAGCGTTTTGAATCACCGGGATCGTGCAAAGCCGCTTGCAGACGCCGGAATTTCCATTTGCGCTGAGTTTTTCAGGGGCGCAAAAAAGCCGCTCCGCCATACGCCCCGCCTCGCCGTTGAGAATTCTCAGATCGTTCCACAATACGAAAAATAGGGGGCTCGTCAGTTCCGAGACCGCCAGGTTGATCTGTTCCCCCAGATTTATGCGCTCTTTAAGAATGACAAATTTTACAAAGGGAAAGCGCTCTGACAGATCTTCCAAATCATGACGCTCTCCCGGAACTTCCAGAGAGACTATATAATCAAAGCCTGTTTTTTCCAACTCCTGAAAAAGTGTGCGCCTGGGATAACGCCCTCCCCTGTTCAGGAGCACCGCTGAAAGCCCCGTGGACGCGGCCCTGAGGGAACCTCCCACAACAGTATACGAGGAGTCTGGAAGGCTAAAAGTTGAAGGTATAGTATTCATCACATTCCCCGCAGATTCCTTTATAGAACCCTGAACAATGCTCAAGGTATTGTTCCCCGCCCCGGCCCCAGATTGCCTCCAGGGTCTCGTCAAAGGCGTTACCTAGAATTCCTCCGCCCTCCACATTCCCCAAAACCGAAAGATCTTCCCGGCACTGTGGAACCCGGCCGTCTATAAGGATAGACATATCCCGCATAAGATGCCGGCATGGATGGCGCCGTACCGGAGAGAGATCCGCGGCCTGTTTTTTCGGCAAAAAACCACAGAAATCATCATATTTCTGGATGATGACCTTGGCTCCCCTCTCTTTCCAGGAACGGTAAAAGGTTTCGATGTCATCTTCCTCTCCTTGAAGCCGCAGCGCCTGGATATATGCGTCTTTGGGAAAAAGCGAAAGGAGGGTCCCGGCGGTTTCAAGCGCTTCCTCAAAGCCGGGCCCCCGAATTTCCCCGTACCGCCCGCTTCCCGCCGCATCCAGGGACACGATCCAGGACAGGGGTCCCTCCGGCGCGGTCCAGGGTTTGGAAGTCCTGTCTGTCCCCGCAAGGCTTGCCAGGGCTTCAAGCTCCTCCCGCTTCCACCCTATGCCGGAAGTCTCGATGATAAGGGAGAGGCTGTCCCGGCGGTCCAGGACCATGCGGATAAGCTCCAGCTTCTGGGGATGAAGAGCAAGCTCTCCCCACAGAGAGAGATCGATAACCGCGTCGCCGGAAAAGGCGGCAATACGATCCAGGAGACCCTCAAAGCGGGGGGCGTCCATAAAGTCCCGCCGGACCGTCACGTTTTCCCCATGAGGTCCCGTAAACCGGGGATAGGGGCAGACGGCGCAGGCCTGGGGACAGGGCCCGGACACCTGGACGGCGTAAAACGCGGGCAGGGTTCTGAGCAGGGCCGGGTTTTCGGCGATGACACGCCCGGCATCCTCATAACCCGCAAAACCCGCCTCCTGAAAACGAGTAAGAAGGAGGAGGTTGCGCCGGGAATCGGCGGTAAGGCTCAACCTGTGGGACCGCAGGTCAACCGGGGAAATCTCGGTCTCTATGTCAAAAGCGTTGATGTCCTTCTGAATCACCCTGAACAAGGCGTCCCGGGATATAGGCGCTTCGTCATTTTCCGCCAAAGCCGCGAGAATTCCCACGGTGGAAGGAGCCACAAGCTCCGGGGCAAGACCGCAGGGCCAGCCGTCGGCATAGGAGTACTCCGCCGCGTAGCGAATATGCCGTTCCGCCGTCTTTCCCGCAAGGACAGGATCCAAAAACGGGGTGTCCGCCCAGGCAAAATAAAGAAGATCAAAGGGCCGGGAAAGTTCCGCTAAGGCACGGAGCAAGGTTTTCACTGTCAAATCCTCAAGGACCCGGACTTCAGTCTCTGCCCCGGCCGCAAAGCCGGCTTCCCCAGCGAGGCGGTCAAAACCCGCGCCGGCAAGAAGCATCGTTTTTGTTACGCCTGGAAAAGAGGCTGCCTTTTTAAGGGCCAGAGTAAGAGCGCATAGCTTTCCTTCTCCGGCTTCAGCGGATAAAACCTTTTCAAAGGCCGCTTTGCGGAGCTTTCCTCCAAATAATATGGCTATGGCATTCATACTATAAGAAATATCGGCATTTAAACGGAAAACGTGAAATTTCTGCCTTCACCTTCGCTTCCACTTTCCGCAAGGGGACTGCGGATAAAACCCGGACCAGTACCCGGGGGGACTGATATTTTTAGTTTCTTTCCTTTTTTTCAATCAAAAACCCCGCCGCATAGCTCAAACCAGACCTTAGGTCTCAGGTTTGGCGGGGTATGGTTGTTCTCATGCGGAAACTTCGGAAACTTCGGAAACTTGTTTCCGCGTTTCCGCGTTTCCGCAGTTTCCGCAGTTTCCGCAGTTTCCGGCGAACAAGTCTTGCAAATTGCAGGGTCTAGGACCCGTCGTATTTTGCCGATCTTTATTAAGTATTATGAAAATCAAGCTAACTTTAGTACGCTCATTTATGATACCGGCGTTTTTGCCTGACTTGACAGCATACTCTGAGGTGTTCATTGCGTGCAATGGAAAGACCGTTACATGTATTGGAAAGACCGTTGAGGGCGCTGAACGGCCTGGCGCTTGCGCTGAACGTGAGACCGGAGACCGGAGGTCTCTGCGGAAACAAGTTTCCGATGGTCTCTTGACGCTTGCGACCGTCGGTTCGCAGAACCGCGGTTCCCAAAACTCCCCGCATTATTCTACGGGGTCTGTCCCTTGCAAGCCGCAAGGAAGCTTCGCTTCCAGAAGCGGAGCTTCCACGGCTTGCATTGTGGTTCCCCGCGGGAAAAAGCGTTTTCCGGTATCAGGGCTTCGCTTAGCTCTGGCCTGCGCCCTGGCTCTGGCGGCCTGCACTAACCCCGCAATCGGCGTCGGGAACTCCAAAACGCCCCGGGGGGCGCAGTATACTATCACCTTTAACTCAGGCGGCGGCTCGTCGGTTTTATCTATAAAAGGGGACGAAGGAATCAGTATCCAAGAGCCCGCGAAGCCCAAAAAAACCGCTTATATTTTCAGAGGCTGGTTCAGCGCGTCAAGCGGCGGAAACCTCTATGCCTGGCCTCATAAACTGGAAAAGAACCTTACTATGTACGCCCGCTGGCGCTCAGAAGATGAGGAGCCGGCTGAAGATTATACAATTACCTTTAACAGCCGGGGCGGTTCGGCGCTTACGGCGATTTCGGCAGATGAAGGAACCAAAATTGGGAAACCTGGAGACCCCGAAAAAACAGGCTATGTTTTCACAGGATGGTTCAGCGCCGTGAAGGGCGGGGAGTTTTATTCCTGGCCCCATGAGCTGGCATCTGACGTAACGATGTACGCCCAATGGAGGGCTTGGGGAGAGGCTCCGCCTAACTATTATACAATTACCTTTAAGAGCCAGGGCGGCACGACAGTCGCGGCGGTAACGGCTGCCTCAGGGACCGGCCTGAAAAAGCCCGCGGACCCAAAGCGGCGCAATTATATTTTTCTGGGCTGGTACAGCGCGGCAAGCGGCGGGACGGCTTATGAATGGCCTCTGGAGCTGAGCGAAAGCATAACAGTCTACGCGCAATGGCAGAATGAGGACGAGTACACAATTACTTTTGACAGCCAGGGCGGCTCAGAGACAAGCGCCGCAAGCGGGAATGCGGGGGATCAGATTGAGCAGCCTTCAAACCCCTCGCGGCCCGGTTATATCTTCCAGGGCTGGTACAGCGCGGCAAGCGGCGGGACTAAATACGAGGGGCCCATAACTCTGGCCGGGGATCTGACTCTTTACGCCCAATGGAGCGGGACAGCCTACACGGTGGAATACGACGGGAACGGCGCGGACGGCGGGAGCGTCACGCCGACTCAGCACATTTACGGCGCGGAAAGCTCTCTGGCGGAAAACGGCTTTGCCAGAGCGGGTTATATCTTTGCCGGATGGAACACCCAGGCCGGCGGCTTGGGCTTTAACTACGCCGCCTTAGGGAAGGTAACAGACCTGACAAGGGAAGCCGGGGAAACGGTAAAGCTCTACGCCCGGTGGAACAGCGGCGCGGATTCTGTATACACGATTAGCTTTGAAAGCCCCGGAGGGGAACCGGCAGCCTCCATAGCGGCTAACGCGGGGGATCAGGTTGGGCAGCCCGGGAATCCGGTCCGGGATGCTTATACCTTTGAGGGCTGGTACAGCGCGGAAAGCGGCGGGATGAAATACAACTGGCCCTATACCCTGACCGGTAACGTAACGATGTACGCCCAATGGACGCCTGTTTCCTGCACCATAACCTACAACCTGAACGGGGGAATCAACACGGCGGGAAATCCGCTCTCCTACACCGTTGAAAGCGCGGCCATTACCCTGGCAGATCCGGTCAGGGCGGGCTATGGCTTTGACGGCTGGTATGACAATGCGAGCCACAACGGGAGCGCTGTCAGCTCTATACCCCAGGGCAGCGCGGGGGATAAAACCTTCTGGGCCAAGTGGGAAGGACTCGGGTACACCGTAGCCCTTGACCCTAACGGCGGGAGCGGCGGCAGCGCCGTGGTTACAGCCGTTTTCGGCTCCGCAATGCCAACCGGAGCGGATATTACCGGACCCACAAAGGCGAACTACAAATTCGGCGGCTACTACGATAAGGCCGGCACAAGCGGGACGCCGTATTACACCAAAGCAATGGCGAGCGCCCGGGACTGGGACAAGACCGGGCCCGCGACTCTCTATGCCAAGTGGACGCCCGTTGCCTATACAATTAACTACAACCTTAGCGGCGGAACCAACCCGGAGGCGAATCCCGCCGCCTACACTGTTGAAAGCGGGGAGATTACCCTGGCATCTCCAGTCAGAACGAATTATGTTTTTGACAACTGGTACGCTAACCCGGACTTCTCCGGGAACCCGGTTGCTTCAATAACCGCGGACACCGCGGGAAATAAAACCTTTTACGCTAAATGGACGGCCGCCTACACGGTGACCTACGATAACAACGAGGGGAGCGGGTCTACAGAACCCAGCATACACAAGATAGGGGAATCGAATGACCTGGCCGCAAACGGCTTTACCAAAGACGGCTATGTTTTTTCAGGATGGAATACCCGCTCGGACGGCGGGGGTACGACTTACAAGGCTGGGAAGCCCGCGGCAAATCTGAAAAACGCCGCCGGCGAAGAGATAACGCTCTACGCCCGCTGGCTGCCCGCGTCCATGACTATAGAGCTTGACAAGCCTGAAAGGACAATAGGACGCGATGCCGCGGGCAATGTCAGGTGGCAGTTCTTCCCGGAGCGGAAGGAATACGTCGTCTACAGCGGTTTTGAATATAAAAATGGCAAGATGCCTATATACGTAACGGGCCGAACCCAGGTAAACAACATCCGCATAGTGCCTGGGAAGAGCGAGAACCAATGGTCCAAAGTTCCCAACTACAGCGGCAGCGGAGCCTACAAGAAGGAGAACTGGGACGATTATAATTTAGACGGCCTTACGTATTCCGGAAAAGGCAAAATACCTGAGATAAAGCTGCTCGGGCCGGTTTATAACGCTCATCAGATACATATTATATTCGTGAACGCGGAGATAGACATACCAAACACGCCGGGCGTGAATCCCCGCCCTCCGCTTGACATAGGACCCTATCACATGGAGTGGGACGACTCCAGTATTTTTGAGGGAGAGTTTTACGGCAGCAAACTCGGAGCAAGCTATTATAACGACCACGAAATAGACGCGGTCGTAGAGTTTGAAGGGGAAAACACACTTTATACCCCATACCGGCCGTCTATTACCTTGTGGGACTCCCGCGAGGAAGGACGGCAGTATGTCAATGAAATACCCTGGCAGCCTGACAGTGATAGTTATGACAGTTGGGACGCCAAGGAGAATAAGCCGCATTGGGAGAAGTATAGGGCAAAGTGCATCCGGTTTGTAAAGAAATGGGGTTACTGGGAGTACGATGGGATGAGAGCCAGATTAAACGGCCTGGGCTGGGGTCCGTCATACCTCATCGTGAAGTTCCGCGGCGGCGGCGGGTTTATAGGCTCAGGCGGCGAGACCAGCGACATTGTAGAAGTCAGGGCCGCAGCGGATATTTTATTTCCGGCAAGCACTCCCGATATGTACTGGGGACGCCGGATGCGGCAGCAATCGGAATACCCGCCCCCTAATGGGGAAACCTCGTGAAGAATAAAAAAATACTTGCATACTTTTATGAAAAGCGGTATATAATATCATAGTCAGCATTATGTTTTGAATTGTCTGACTATTTTTAGATAAAAGGGGGCGCGGCAATGTCCGTCCTGGCAAAGACAGCGTTGGCTTCTCCGCTTCTCTCTTCCGCCGCGAGTTTGGGGGGGGGGGGGGGCGCCCGCCGGGGGGGGGGGGGTGGGGGGGGGGGGGGGGGGGGGGGGGATGGGTTGGGGTGGGGTTGCTGATGGCTATGTCCCGGGACAGGTTATACCGACGCCCGTGCTGCTCGGAAATGTCGTTAACGCGCATCAGATACGGATTATATTCGTGAACGCAGAGATCAAAATACCGTCTGTTCAGGGAGAGAACTCCCGCAGCCCCCTGGACATAGGACCTTACCATACTTTTTGGGAAGATGATTCCTGGGAGGGAGACTTTTACCAGAGCCTGGGCGGGGACCTTTT
>JAITSE010000025.1 GCA_031288005.1 Treponema sp. | reverse complement strand
TCTGGGCCTGTTCACCGGGGCTGGTCCCCCGCACTATTCCCCGGACCGCTCCCCAAGGTCTGACCTCCGGGGCTGGTTCTTCGGGCGTTGGAAACAGCGCCGGGCCTTCGAGGTCGGACCCGCCAGGGGTGGTGCTCTGGGGCTGTCCTGCGAACCGGCGGGGGGTACCCCCCCGTTGAACAGTCCCCGTGCACCAGTCCTGGTGGGGCAGACCTCGCGGGCCGGGCGGGTTGTCCACATCCCGAAGAACCCGCCTCGGAGAACAGGCCCTAAGGACCGGCCCCGGAGGGTCAGACCCCGGAAAGCAGTCCGGGGAACCAGCCCCGGAGGGTCAGACCCTGGAAAGCAGTCCGGGGAAAAGCCTGAAGAACCGGCCAGGGGGAGAAGCCCGGAGGACCAGCCCCGGAGGTCAGACCTCGAAGGGCCAGCCCATAGAACCAGCCAAGGGGAGCCGGCCCGGAAGACTGGCCCGGGGGTCAGACCTCGGGGAAAAGCCCGGAGAAGCAGTGCGGGGAGTTTTTTAGGCCCTAACGGGCCTAAAAAACTCCTAAGCAACAGCGTAGCGGTTGCAGGGGTCTCACGCCGAACAGAGAACATCCTCAAAAATATTTTCAAAAAATATTCCGCTCATTGAAGCGCGGCGCAGAACAGATACATATATAGAGTATCGCCTGCTGAGCAACAGGCGGCCGGAAGCGCTGCTGCTTGCCGGAACATACCGGAAACGGAGGTATTTATGAATAATCTCAATAGTGTTCTCATCGAGGGCACCCTGGTGAGAGACCCGCAACTGCGTACCACGCCTAAAGGAACTTCGCTATGTACCTTTAGCCTTGCTTCCAACCGATTCTTCAAGCAAGATTCGGGATTTGAAAAGGAAGTAAGTTTTTTTGACGTGGAAACCTGGACGAAGTTGGCCGAGCAGTGCTACAACATTGGGCGAAAAGGCCGGGGTGTCCGGGTTGTAGGCAGGCTGAAACAAAATCGCTGGATAGGCCAGGATGGGAAAAACCATTCGCGGGTTTCCATTGTCGCCGAACACGTGGAATTTAGGCCGGAATTAAAAAATGAAGCCGGGGTTCCCGCCGATGCTTCTTCCGCCGGCTTTCCCGCAGCCCAGGGGCCGGAGCCGGAATTTGAAGAACGTCAGCGCTATGAAGAAATACGTGAGGCTGTCTATTAAAACCTTTGCTTAAATCAACCACCCCCGCCGTTCCGCGGCGGGGGTGTTAGGCGGACGCACTGTGAAAACAGCCCTGCCTTGTGTCTTGTACATATATAAAGGAAAACTGTGTATGCGGCATAGCTTTTTTACTGCGGTTTTGCTAAAGACTACGGCAATCCTGGCGGCAGCCTTTCTGTGCGGCTGCGCCGGATTCAATGCCCCGGCCAATATACCGCCTTACCGTCCAGGCATATACGAAGGAATGGGGCGGGGTTTCCGCGGGCCGGTTTGTCTTTTGGTGCAAATTAACAGAGCTGGCATCGCGGCTATTGAAATCCTTGAGCATGAGGATGACGAACAAATAGGCGGCGCGGCTATGGAGGAACTCCTGGTCATTGTCCTGGACACGGGATCCACTGATGTAGATGGAATTTCCGGCGCTACCTGGTCGTCGGAAGGTTTTCTGGCCGCTCTGGAGGACGCGCTAAACAAGGCGGCAGAGCCTTAACAAGCCGGACACAGCCGGGGGGAGGGGGTCGGCGTCCTTGCCGTTTTTCGGCGGTTTTTTTATTTTATACCTATGGATTTTGAAAAGTTCACAATAAAAGCTCAGGAAGCGTTGAATAATGCTTCCGTAATCGCCCAAAAAGAAGATCATTCCCAGGTTGGGATTGAACATCTCCTTTTGGCCCTGCTCAGGCAGGAAGACGGGATAGTCCGGCCTCTTATTGAACAGACCGGCGCGGATGTGGATAAACTCATCCGGGATACCGAAGCCCTGATCGGGGCAAGTCCTAAGGTTTACGGAGAGGCGGCGCAGCTTTACTTTTCTTCCGCCGCATCCAAGGTCCTGGCCAAGGCTGAGACTGAAGCGGCTTCTCTTAAAGACGACTATATTTCTACTGAACACATTCTTATCGCCATTGCCGCCGGGGAAGGGAAGGCGGCGGAACTCCTCAAGAAGGCGGGGGTGACTAAGAATGGAATTCTCAGCGCCTTGAAGCAGGTCCGGGGGAATGTCCGGGTGACGGATCAGAGTCCGGAGGGTAAATACCGGGTTCTGGACAAGTACTGCCGGGACCTGACCGCCTTGGCGCGGCAGGAAAAGCTCGATCCGGTGATAGGCCGGGACGAGGAGATACGCCGGGTGATGCAGGTTCTGTCCAGGCGGACCAAGAACAACCCGGTGCTTATCGGGGAGCCGGGGGTAGGGAAGACCGCTGTCGTCGAAGGGCTTGCGCGGCGCATTGTTGCCGGCGATGTGCCTGAAGGGCTCAAGGGGAAGAAGCTTTTGGCCTTGGACCTAGGCGCTTTGGTGGCCGGGGCGAAGTTCCGGGGTGAATTTGAGGAGCGCCTCAAGGCGGTGATCCACGAGGTGCAGGCTTCCGAGGGGAAGATCATCCTTTTCATCGACGAACTTCATACGCTGGTAGGCGCGGGGGCCGCTGAGGGTGCTACCGACGCTTCCAATTTATTGAAGCCCGCTTTGGCCCGGGGGGAGCTGCGGTGCATAGGCGCTACTACCTTGGATGAGTACCGGAAGCATATCGAGAAGGACGCCGCGTTGGAACGGCGGTTCCAGCAAGTTTACACTGCGGAGCCGACGGTGGAAGACACCATCGCTATCCTTAGGGGTTTGCAGGAGCGCTACGAAGTACATCACGGGGTCAGGATCAAGGATGAAGCCCTGGTTGCGGCGGCAACTATGTCGGACCGGTACATCACCAGCCGTTTCCTCCCGGACAAGGCTATAGACCTGGTAGATGAGGCCGCGAGTCGGCTCAAGATGGAGTTGGACAGCCGGCCTACGGAACTGGATAAGCTGGAACGGAAGCTGTTGCAGCTTTCCATTGAAAAGCAGGCCCTGGCGCGGGAGGAGGACGCTTCTTCCCGGGAACGTCTGGAAAAGCTGGAAAAGGAAATCGCCGATACCAGCGCCGACCGGGACGCCATGAAGGCCCGGTGGGAGAACGAAAAGAAAGATATCCAGGGTATCAGGGAACTCAAACAGCAAATCGAAGAGCTTAAAATAGAAGAAACAAAGTATGAACGGGAAGGGAATCTGACCAAAGCCGCGGAGGTGAAGCACGGCAAGATCCCTGAGGCGCGAAAAAAACTTGACCAACTGGCCGCTCAGATGGAGGAGAAACGGAAGGCCGCCTCCGGCGCGTCGTCTCTGCTGCGGGAAGAGGTGAGCGAGGAAGACATCGCCGCGGTGGTTTCGTCCTGGACGGGCATACCGGTAGCAAAAATGCTGTCCGGGGAACTTGGGAAGTACCTGGATTTGGAGAATGTGCTTGAACAGCGGGTGGTGGGTCAGAAGGCGGCGGTGGAAGCTGTGGCGGACGCTATCAGGCGGAACAAGGCCGGGCTTTCCGACGAGGGTCGTCCCCTGGGGTCCTTCCTGTTTCTGGGGCCAACGGGGGTGGGCAAAACAGAGCTTGCCAAAACCCTGGCGGAGTTCCTCTTCAACGAGGAGAAGGCCCTGACCCGTATCGACATGAGCGAATACGGCGAAAAACACTCGGTGAGCCGGCTTTTGGGCGCGCCTCCGGGATATGTGGGGTACGAGCAGGGGGGCCAGCTTACGGAAGCGGTGCGCCGCAGGCCCTACAGCGTGATCCTCTTCGATGAGATCGAGAAAGCCCACCCGGAAGTATTCAACGTGTTCCTTCAGATTCTGGACGACGGTCGTCTTACCGACGGTCAGGGCCGGGTGGTGAACTTTAAAAACGTGATAATTATCATGACGAGCAACCTGGGTTCCGATCTGATCTTGTCCGCCGGCAAGGAAGAAGACCTCCGCGTCTCTCTCATAGAACTGCTCAAGCAGAGTTTCCGTCCTGAATTTTTAAACCGCATCGACGAGACGGTAATATTCAACCGCCTGGGCAAGAACGAAATCGGGAAGATCGTTGATATACAGTTCAGACGACTGGCTTCCCGCCTGGCCGAGCGGAAGATCGCCCTAAGGCTCACCCAGGCCGCAGGGGACTTTCTGGCTGAAAGGGGGTACGATCCTCTCTTTGGCGCCCGGCCCCTGAAGCGTACTTTGCAGGCGGAACTGGAGAATCCCCTGGCCAAGGCGGTCATCGCTGGGACTATTAAGGAAGGGGACGCGGTTACCGCAGACCTCGCCCCGGATAGGGAGGGGCTTGTGTTTAGGCGGGACGAAACTTGAAGACAAACCCATATTTTATATCAATTACGGCTTCGTCTAAAGCAAGCATAGATCATACAGGCAAGAAAAAATCGCCAAAGCCTGCAAAGGTCTATGTTTGCATTTTTTCTAATATTTCTAGCAACTCCTATAGTAATTATAGGAGTTGGGTGTAAAAAATCCCCTCTAAAATAATGAATCCGGTACACCCGGCACGGCATAGAAGGTGTTTTTCACCAAGCCGTTAACGTCCACATCCGCGGCCACAAGGCCGATCTGCTGTAACTCCCTGGCGTTCCTGTCTATGGCGGTCAGGGCCTGGCTGACCGAAGCCTTGTAACTGAAGCTCTTGAGCACCTGGGCGTTCACCAGGGGGTCCCCGGCAATGTACTTGTTCTCAAAGAGTATCTGTGTTGTCTCGTCGGGGTTCTCCTGCACCCACTTGGCCGCCTTCTGAATGGCTCTGAGGAATTTCGCCGCCGCTTCGGGATGATCCGCTATGGTCTGGGAACGGAAGGGGGTGACGCAGCAGAATTCGTCTTTCAGGCTTTCGTCAGTCGCGTTGTTGATTACCACCCGGCCTTTTCCCTCGTTCTCAATGATGGAAGCCGTGGGATCCCCCGAACCGATGGCGTCAACCAGTCCCCGCTCCAGGGCCAGGGGAAGTTCCGCCGAGGGGTAGATCACCCACTCCACGTCGGCGTTGTCGCCGTCAACTTTAAGCCCCAGGGAGGCGAGCACCCGGGAAGGGATCACCTTGGTGGACGAGTTGAGGCTGGGGACGCCGATTTTCTTTTTCACGCCGTCTACGGGACGGAAATCCGTAGGAGTCCTGATGGGCGAATCCGGCGCGACCAGCACCTTCACACAACCGGTATGGAGCGCGAGGGGTATCTTGACGTCAAGCCCGTTGGCGATGGGCTGAATCAGGGTTGCCAGCAGGTTGTTGGTAACGTCTATCTGTCCCGTGGTGAGGAGGTTCATCGCCGTACCGGGTTCCAGGTTTACCCACTCGTACTTGAGGCCCTCGCCCTCGTAGAATCCCTTTGCGATGGCGATATAGAAGGGCGCCTCACAGAGACCGCCTTCCACAGGATACCCGATCTTGAGGACATAATCGCTCTCCGGCACGGAGGATTGACGCGCCCCCCTGGCGCATACAACGGAAACCGCCATACAAGCCGCCAGAAACACAAAAACCGCTTTCTTCATTTTTTTCTCCTTTTTAATGAAGAATTTTTCTTCCTTGCGGAAGGTTTCTTTCCCAACGGGAAAGTTTTTAACGCTAAAGGTTGTACTCGATCTCCGCGCCGATTCCGGCAAAGTGCAGAATCTTGAGTATTTTTGCCCGCAGAGCTAGGAAATCCGGATCGTCCCTGCGTCGGGGTCTGCCAATCTCGACATTAATAACCTGTTCAATCTTTGCGGGCCGCGCCGACATCACCACGATTCTCATTGCCATATAGATCGCTTCGTCAACATCGTGGGTAACCATGACGGCGGTCATCCGCTGTTCCTTCCAGATTTTGAGTATCTCGTCCTGCATATTCATGCGGGTAAAGGCATCAAGGGCGCCTAAAGGCTCGTCCAGAAGCAGGACTTTGGGTTTGTTGACCAGGGCCCGAGCCAGGGCCGCCCGTTGGGCCATGCCGCCGGAAAGGTGATGGGGGTAGAATTTTTCAAAGCCTTCAAGCCCAACCAAACGGAAATACTCCGGGATAAGGCACTTTTCCTGTTTGTACGCACCCCGAGAACGGATGCCATAGGCGATATTCTCGTAAATGGTCATCCAGGGGAAAAGGGTTGGGTCCTGAAACACCAGTCCCCGTTCAAAACCCGGCCCGGTGACAGGCTCCCCGTCCAGAGTCAATTCCCCGGAATCGGAGGGGCTAAGGCCCGCGATGATGCGCAGAAGCGTCGACTTCCCGCAGCCCGACGGCCCGATGAGGGAAACAAATTCCCCCGGCTTAAAACTCAAGTCCACATCGTTCAGGACAACGATGTCTTCCCCCTCGTTCTGGGGAAAACTCTTGCGGAGTTTTTTTACTTCGATTAGTCCAGCCGAAGACGGGTCTCCTTTCGGCAGATCAGCCGCAGGCAGGTCAATCTTCGCCGGACCCGCAGCCGGGCCGGTGGCGGCGTCCTTGAAGCGCCGTATTTGACTTACCATCGGATGGTCCCCTTCTGCCAGGCCAGCACCCTGTTGCGGATTTTGAACTGGAGGCCGATGAGAAACGAGAAGGTAACGGCAATCACGATAAACGCGGCGTACACATTGGAATAGGCCAGGGTTTCCCGCTGCCAGTTGATGTACCAGCCTATACCGAATTTGCAGCCTATCATTTCGGCGGCCATAAGGGTAAGAAAACAGGCGGAGGTTCCGTTGAAGAAGCCTGCGAAAACATTGGGTGCGGCAGCGGGCAGGGCGATAGTGACGATATTGCGCAAAGTTCCCGCCCCCAGAGTGCTGGCAACCTCGAAATAACTTTTCCGCACGTTGATGATCCCAGAGCTGGTCAGCACCGTCGTGGGGAACCAAACCCCCAGGGCAATGAGGAAAAGGCTCGCGCTCGCGGGCCGCAGAAAGATCACCAGCGCGATAGGTATCCACGCCGTCGAGGGAATGGGTCCCACGATCTTGATGAAAGGCATAATCCAGTAATTAAGCCGCTGGCTCCAGCCTATGAGGGTTCCGGTAAAGACCCCCAGCAAAGCGCCGAGGAAGAAGCCGCCCAAGAGGAGCCGCAGGGAATAGACAAGGCAGCGGAGCAGGAAAAACCAGTCCGTCACAAAGACGCCGATGATGCGTTCCGGCGCGGGAAAGTAGAGACCCGGCAGGACGTTCACCTTGTGGGTGATAACATTATAGAGCCCCAAAAGGAGAAAACCCGCCGCGAAGAAAGGAGCCTTAAAAATCAATTTTTGCCGCGCCCGCTCGCTGAAAAGGCTCACCACGGCATACGCCGTAAATACGCCGATAAGCGCCCAGAGGAGCAGAGTAAACCAGGGCAGCAGCTTTACCCGGTAACCCGGATAGGCCGGGAGCTTAACGTGCAGCAGTAAAATAAACGCCAAGGCCCCAGGCGGAATCAACGCCCTCCAGTTAAAAACAATTCCTCTGCCGGCCATTTTGTTCTCCTTAATTCAGAGCGGGCGTTATATAGCCGCGCCGGGGGATGTCACCTTTCCCTGCTCCAAAGCAAGAAGGCTGTCTGCCCAGGAAGCGGCCCATTCACGAAGCTCTGTAACCCCCAAGGGAGAAGGGGATTTCGATTCTTCGTGGGCCGCTATTTTCTGCGCCAGAGACCGATACACATCCGCCTGTGCGGAACCCGGAGCCGCCTCAATGGTGGTTTTCCCCTGAAGCTCGCTCTGCGTAACCGTTATGGACCGGGGTATATACTCGATCACCTGGGTAGAAGTCCTTTTGACAAAATCGTCGATAATCTCCCGGGAATAAGGCGGCCCCATGGAATTGGCGATTACTCCGCCAAGTAGAGCGCCCCCCGAATTGGAATACTTGCTTATCCCCTTAAAAAGATTATTTGAAGCGTATACCGACATAAAATCCGAGGAAGACACAGTAAAAACATGACGGGCAATGCCTTCCCGTATGGGCACGGCAAAACCCCCGCAGACCACATCTCCAAGAACATCATAGATTACCACGTCAAGGTTCAAGTCCTCAAAAACCTTCTGCTGTTTGAACAGTTCAACCGCCGTTATAATGCCCCGTCCCGCGCAGCCCACCCCCGGCTGAGGCCCGCCAGCCTCTACGCAGTAGATACCGTTAAAACCCTGAAAAATCACCTCCGAAGCCTTAACCGCAGCTTTTTCCCGCAGGGTATCCAGCACCGTAGGGATAAATTTCCCGTCCCGAAGGGTGTTGGTGGAATCGCTTTTGGGGTCGCAGCCAAATTGCATAACCTTAAGGCCAAGTTCCGAAAGGGCAGCGCTGAGGTTTGAGGTAGTCGTAGACTTGCCTATACCGCCTTTTCCGTAGATGGCTATCTGTTTTATCTCTTTTGCCAAAACATACTCCTTACTATTTACATCGTCTTACTAGTAAAACGACTATATCAAATAAAAACTTGTTTTGTCAAGCGAATTGTAATTCATGGCAGCATGAGGAAACCTTATCTGAAATCAGGACCCGGATCATACAATCAGCATGGCATCGCCGTAGCTGAAAAACCGGTACCCTTCCCGGACTGCACAGGCGTAACTTTCCAGAACAATGTCCCGTCCGGCAAAGGCCGCGACGAGCATGAGCAGGGTGGACCGGGGCGTGTGAAAGTTGGTGAACAGGGCGTCTGCTGCCTTAAAGGTGTAGCCGGGATAGATGAAGATGGAAGTGGCCCCCTCCCCTCTCCTAAGCCTCCCCTGTTCCCACGCCGATTCCAGGGTACGCACGCTGGTAGTCCCCACGGCGACCACTTTCCGGCCTTCGGCTCTGGCCTTCTCGACTTTGCGGGCGGTCTCCTCGGTTATGACGTATGTTTCCTCGTGCATCTGGTGGTCCTCGATGTTCTCGGTCCTCACGGGCCAAAAAGTACCCAGACCGACATGCAGGGTAAGAAAGGCGGTTTCGATCCCCCGGTCCTCAAGGCGGGCAAGAAGTTCCCGTGTAAAGTGAAGCCCCGCAGTTGGGGCGGCGGCGGACCCTGGGGCGGCGGCGTAAACAGTCTGGTACCGGGCTGCGTCTTCCTCTGTGTCCTCCCGCTTGATGTAGGGCGGCAGGGGGATATGCCCGTACACGTCCAGCCAGGCGTCGTCAACAGGGGCGTCAAACCTGAGCAGACGGAACTCGCCGTCTGCTCCGCAAATCTCCCCCTCGCGGCCTCCGGGGAAGACATAGCGGCTCCCGGGCCGGCGGCGGCGGGATCGCTGGACCGCTGTCCGCCAGGTATGGGCGTCCAGTTTTTGAAGGAGGAGGAATTCCACCTGGGCCCCGGAATGTTTCGATTCGCCATAGAGCCTGGCCTTGCGGACCCTGGAGTCGTTGAACACCAGGAGAGAGCCGCCTTCCAGAATCTCCGGGAGATCTGCGGCCATACGGTGGCTCAGGTTCCGGGAGGCGCGGTCCAGGACCATAAGCCGGCTCAGGCCCCGTTCAAGGGGAGGCGTCTGGGCTATAAGGCATTCCGGGAGTTCAAAAGAGAAATCCTGGGTTTTCATGGTCCCTCCGGGCTATTTTGAGGTGATCGTAGGCCAGGGCGGTCACTGTCCGGCCCCGGGGGGTACGCTGCAAGAGACCCGACTGGATGAGGTAGGGTTCGTAGTAGTCTTCAAGGGTGTCCACAGCTTCCCCCACGGAGATGGCCAGGGTTTCGCCCCCCACAGGTCCGCCGCCATAGCGCTCTATGATGATGGTAAGGATTTCCCGGTCATGACGTTCAAGACCCAGGGAATCGATTTCCAGGCGGGCAAGGCCATCCTCCACCACGGCCTGAGTGATGGAAGCCGAACCCTGGACCTGGGCGAAGTCCCTCATGCGGCGGAGGAGGCGGTTCGCCACCCGGGGGGTGCCACGGGAAGATGCGGCTAAAAGAGCGGCGGCGGCATCATCCAGGGGGACCCGGAGTATCCCCGCGGAACGGCGAAGTATGGCTTCCATGTCCGTAAGCTCGTAAAACGAGAACCGGCAGGTGATACCGAAACGGCTTATGAGGGGGCTTGAAACGTTCCCCGCCTTGGTAGTGGCCCCCACCAGGGTAAAAGGGGGAATGGGGAGTCTGATAGTCCGGGCGCCGGGTCCCTGCCCTATGATCCAGTCCAGTTCGTAATCCTCCATAGCGATGTAGAGCATTTCCTCTATGGCGGGCTTAAGCCGGTGTATCTCGTCGATGAAAAACACGGTCTTTTCGCTTATCATGGTGAGTATCCCCGCCAGGTCCTTGGGCTTATCCAGGGCCGGCGCGGAGGTCACTTTGAACTCCGCCCCTAATTCGTGGGCCACCACCTGGGCTAGGGTGGTCTTCCCCAAGCCCGGCGGACCTATAAGAAAAAGGTGGTCCAGGCTCTCGTTCCGTTTTCTGGCGGCGGCAATAAAAACCGCGAGGTTCTCCTTCATGGAAGCCTGGCCCAGAAACTCAGCCAGGTTTTGGGGACGGAGGGACAGGTCCCGGTCGTCATCTTCGGCATACCGTTCAGGATGAGTTATGCCCGGTCTAGCGCCGGTTTTGCCGGCGGCTAAGGATTCTTCAGGCCCCCGCGCCGGCTGTTCGGGCGGCGATTTGGGTTTGTTTTTTCCCATATCCTCAAACTATACCTGCCAAAAATAAGCGTTGCAAGAAGCCTTTATTCCCGGTATCTTATATGCCATGAAAGACTTTTGGATCAATTTTTGGAACCTCCATTTTGGAGAAATTTTTGAATTCATCAGGGATATAATTGCTGCGGCCATTATCATCATCGTTGGCCTTATAATAAGCAGAATGGTGAACCAGCTAATAAACCGGGCCGCCGCAAGCGATCTCAAAATTGACGGCACGGTTACACTCCTCTTGCGGCACACCGCCCGGTACGGAATATTCATTATCTGCCTCATAATGATACTCAATATCTTCGGCATCAATACCGCGAGCCTCCTGGCTGTTCTGGGAGCCGCCGGCGTTGCCGTAGGACTTGCGTTAAAGGACACTCTGAGCAATATTGCCGCCGGCATCATTCTGCTCGTCCTGCGCACGTACCGCCAGGGGGACTATATTGAGTTCGGGGCTTACAGCGGGACAGTAAAAGACATCAATCTTTTCACAACCATCCTGGAAACCCCAGACGGCATTTATATTTCCGCTCCCAATTCAAGCATCTGGGGAACGCCGCTTAAAAACTACACCCGCAACGGACGCCGTCGCATGGATATACCGGTCTCCATTTCCTATTCAGATTCCATAGATGCTGCCTTCCAGGTCATACAGGGAATCATCGCCGCCGAAACCCGCTTCCTCAAAGAGCCGGAGCCTCAGATCGTGGTGCAATCCTACGGCGACAACAGTGTAAACCTTCTGCTTCGCGCCTGGACGCCGCTGAATGTATACTGGACAGTTTATTGGGATACGATGCGTATCATCAAGGAAAAAATCGAAAGCGCTGGCCTGACCATCCCCTTCCCACAGCGGGACGTTCATCTTTTCAAACACTGAACAGCCCCCCTTTCGATCCATTCCAGGGATCGAAAGTATCATAGCCTTAAAAATGACTGCTCTTTTTGTGACTTCTGTATCTACTGCCAAGAATTATTAAATTTATAATACATAAGCCGTTCTAAAAAAAATGGAAAACTATATTCAAAGGCATATCCGATATTACTTACATCAGGGACATACAACAAATAGGCATCTTCTTTGGTATGGCCTGAATCAATTAAAATCTAGTCTTGCCCCAAATAGCCTACATTGAATATACCGGGTTCATAGTGATTAATAACATCTGGCATCATATTTATATCTTCAATATAAATACGCTGTTATGCGAAATTTGTTAGCCCAAAATATTTTACAAAATTTAAAAACGGCTTGACAATATAAAAAAGGTTGAATAGAATCTCTATAATTAAGGGGAATTTATGGATATTATTCTTAATGGAAACAAATTTGAGCAAGTTTTATATAAATTGGAGGGTGATTTTGAGGATGATATAGCCAATAATTCAAAAAAATTGTTTGGCGAAAAATCGGTATACATAGACTATAAACGTAAAATCAGTACAAAAATTTTAGGCGGAACAATACCCGATGGGTTTTTATTGAATTTAGCTGATATTGAAAATCCAATATTCTATTTGGTGGAGGTGGAATTATCAAGCCACGATTTTTATCGTCATATTTTTCCACAAATTACCAAATTTTTTGCCTTTTTTAAGAACAGCCAAAGCAGAAATGATTTGTTAGATAGAATTTATTCAATTATACAAACAGATAAAAATATTCAAAACGAAATTAAAAAATTAGTAAATGGAAAAGAAATATACAAATTAATAAAAGATGCCATAGAAGACAACCCTAATATTTTGTTAATTATTGATGATAACAAACAAGAATTACCTGAAATTATTGATACATACACTGACACTTGGGGAAAAACATTAAAATTGGAAATAATCAAAAAATACATTAAGGATAATAATATAATTTTTTTAATAGACCCTGAATTTGAAACACTTGATTATTATATGGAATCAAATGTGTCGGTAGGAATTGGCAAGGCTGATACAAATGATGATGCTATAATAACTGAAGATATTTATTTATCGAGTTTTTCCGACCAGTTGAAAGCTATATATAATAAGCTTAAAGGGGAAACTACTAAACTTGCTCAAAATTTATTGTTTAATCCTCAAGAATATTATATTTCAATAAAGCATAACAGAAATATTGTATACATTGAACCACGTAAGAAAAAATTCAGACTCGTTATAATGCTTGAGGTGGATTTAATTAAACAAAACATTAAAAAATGTAAAATAACAGAATTAAGTCAATCAGTCCAAGGATTTTATAATGGTCCTTGTGCTGCAATTGATCTTGATGAAATTGATAAAGTTGAAGAGATAATTAATATATTGAAAATAATAATTAGTCGTGATATGGGCTAACAAACTTCGCCTAACGTTCCGGCTGTTTACGACATTTTGGCCCGCCTATAAAGCAATGCGCAGCATTGCGGCGGGCCAAAATGTGGCGGAGAAAAACCGCACAACGGCCGTAGGCCGACTGCGATTTTTCGTAGCCCGAGCCGCCGTAGGCGGCGGAGCGTAAACAGTCCTGTTATGCGAAGTGCCCTACTTGCATTAATCCACTATTTTTTATATAACAATTCTGCCTTTTCAGGTTTCACTAAATAATCTATGCTTATTCCCCATTTATTAGTTACCTGATATGTAATGTGAATGTCTATTCTTATGCCATTATAATTCCATATAGCTTTATATGGAGATTCAGTTTTAGAAAGTCCGTCTACAATCTTATCAAGATGATAGGCAGTGCCGTATAATTCTTTATATTTATTTATTAAAGAACTATATATAGTCATTATATCATTTTGATTAATATCTTTTAATAAATAGCCGAAAAAATACAAATATTCATTATAAAATAAATAGACAATTTCTACATTATAATCCAAGTATTTTTTAGATTCATAGGTTAAAATTTTTTCTTTTCCAGTTGTATATTCATTAGTAGGCTTACCTTCTTTTTTTAATTAAAATGAGTAAACCCGCGGCTTTGCCGGGGGACTCAAAAGGTTTGACCTTTGCGGGAGTATAAAAATCTTTCAACCAATGAAATGCTGGATGTTATATCGCAAAACAAAAGGATTAGTAAAAAATAAGATAAATCACGAGAAGTATGATATTCCTGGATAAAGGTAATCAAGGCAGTAGTATGTATGAAGTGGAATTAGAATAAAACATGGTGGGTAATAGAGCAAACTGGAAAAAGCTGAATGGATAAAATGAAATAACAAACAATAAAAGCCGCCTTTAGGCGGCTCCAGAATTAACCGCTTTGAGCGGTTCACAAAATCAAGCCGCCGGTTTTACCGGCGGTATATGACCAATTGTTATGAAACAACACGGATTTTTTGATGAAAATGACCGGCTCAAGGAACTAAGTAAAATGGGAGACCCTCTTGAACGGCTTAACCTGTATATTGACTGGGAACAATTCCGGGAAATATTGACACTGATATTAAGAAAGGAGCCGAAAGGTCCCGGTGGCAGACCCCCTTTTGATTGTGTAATGATGTTCAAGATACTTATCCTTCAACGATTGTACAATATCAGCGACGCTCAGGCGGAGTATCAAATAAAAGACCGTCTCAGTTTCATGAGATTTCTGGGGCTGTCATTACGCGATACGGTGCCGGATGAGAAAACGATATGGGAATAGCGGAAGTACATGACGGTCAGGAATTAAAGAATCTGGTAGAGGAGGGGAAAGATAAGAGGATATACGCGGACAGCGCTTATGTAGGTAAAGATGTACAGGGATGTATCCCTGACGGAGTAAAGAATCGTATACATGAAAAAGGGAAGAAGAACAAACCGTTGACGAAGGGACAGAAGAGGGAGAACAAAGCAAAGTCACATATACGGGCAAGGGTAGAGCATGAGTTTGGGATGATGACGAATACGATGAAAGGGATAAGGATACGGAGCATAGGGATGGCGCGTGCATGTTTCAATATAGGGCGTATGAATCTGACATATAATCTGAGCCGGTATGCATATTTAAAACGAATAGGGGGCTTGCGCATAGGGGCAGTGTGCCCTGAGCCTTGAAAGGGAGCAATTGAGGGGGTTACAAAACCTCATCGTATATATATTTTTGATATAATCAATGTTATTTTAGGGTAGTTTATAAAAGAAATAAAAACATGACCTTAAAGACTTAGTTTCCAGAGGTGCCCTTTATTATTTCCTGTCCTGCCCACGCTGAACATGCCGAATTTCGGGTTATCTTATAAGGTGTAAACATAAAGCCCCCGGAGGAAAAGAGGGGCAAAAGGAAGAGGTTTACACCAAAAGAAAAGGTAAAAGTTTTAAGAGAAATATTTGAAGACGGGAAACCGGTAAGCACAGTTGCCGAAGGGTATGACGTACACCCGAATAATATCTTCACCTGGCGGAAGCAGTTATTTGAAGGGGCGGAGCAAATCTTCGAGATCAAAAGGCCCGATGTGTCGGCGAAGGCCGAGGGGAGGGAAGCGGCGCAGCTTGAATCGAAGCTCAAGCAGAAGGACGAAGTAATAGCCGAGCTTGCGGAAGAACTCCTGTCCTTAAAAAAAAAGAGTTCTGGCCGATGATAGGAGAAGCGAAGGCAAGCCTTGAGATCCGTGAGAAGGCAGAAAGCGAGATTACGCGGCTTAAAGGGAAAACAGGGCTTTCTGTGCCTGTCCTGCTTGGCTTCGCGGGAATACCGGAGCGAACCTGGCGGGAGTGGCAGGAGAGGAGAGGTGTTGAGACCGGGCACAACAGTAACATACCGCGTGGATACTACCTGACGCCCGGAGAACGGGAGGCCATATTGAACTACTGCCGCATCAACGGAGCCATCCATCCCGAGAAGCGCAACCGGACACTTTGTTGGGAGATGGTGGATAAAAACATCGCCTTTGTGGGTGAAAGCAGCGTATATACCGTCATAAAGCGCCCTAAACCGGCTAAAAAGTGGGACGAGATAGGAGAACAGGCCGCAGGCGGTTTCGTCCAGCCTCAGGTCATCCACGAGCAATGGCATACCGATTTCTCATACATCAAGATCCGAGGCTCGTTTTATTATTTTGTCAGCATTCTTGACGGTTACAGCCGGCGCATACTGAACTGGCGGCTGTGCGACACGATGGAGGGCATACATGTAGAAGTGCCGGTAACCGAAACCAAAGAGTTATACCCCGGAGCGAAGAACCCCCGGCCGATAAGCGATAACGGAAGCCGGTTCATTTCAAATAATTTCAAGGAACTGCTCATCGTACTGGAAATCGGTCATACGTTCACCCGCGCCAATCACCCGCAGAGCAACGGTAAACTTGAACGCTTTCATCGAACGTTAAAAACCGAACATACCAGGAGGTCCGCCTATGTAGATGATGATGATGCCCGGGTACGGATGGCGCTTTGGCTTGCCTATTACAACAGTGAGCGGCTTCATAGCGCGCTAGGGTATTTGACTCCCGATGACGTGTTTTACGGCAGAAGGGATTCACGGCTTGCCGAACGTAGAGAAAAACTGCATACTGCAAGAATTAACAGACAGGAGTATTGGCAGA
>JAITSE010000078.1 GCA_031288005.1 Treponema sp. | reverse complement strand
TGTTCGTGGAAACTGTAATTGTCGTTCTTTAATACGATCTTTAGTTTTTCAGTTATCGTGTTCCCGCCCAGACTCATCACATCGGCCCTGAAAAAATCGCAGTCAAGAATCCCCTTCTGCCTAAACTCCGCCCATTCCTCCCTTGGGATATTGATATACGGCTTTACCTCTCTCACCCATTTGATAAAAATCTGTACAAAGTTATCTTTTGTGATCGGGCTTTTAACGGAAGCGAAAGCGCCCCTTATAAAATGCGTTTTGATAAATTCTTTTATTTCCCCGTCATCCGCGCCGAAATTGTACACCGCCATTTTCGCGCCGATTAATTTTTTTACTTTTTCCCGCGCCTTTTGAAAATCCGCCGTTTCGTGACTGCTCGGCGTTGTATTCCAGTTAAAATCCGTCTCGTTAAAAATTGGAAGAATGTCGTGAAACGAGACAAAAGCTATCCGGGCCTCGTCAAAAACGCCTAGCCAGGGCGGGGCCAGGTGTTCCGCCTTTTCGTAAGTTTTTTTGCAGGTGAGTATGAGCTGGGTAAACATATCGAACAGGTCATGGGTCCCCTTTTTCGCCTCGGCCCAAAGGTAATGTGATAAAAAGCCGCGGGGCTTTTTATCTTGGTAGTTTTCGCCTTCAAGCGAAAACTCCAACGTTAAATTGCGTGAACGGTTTGCCGCCGCGTCCGTTATGATAAAATCTATGTTGTCGATGTTTGGCTCATAGCCGAATTGTGAAAAGTAGTCTTTGTAGATTAAGCCCTTTAAGGTTTCTTCTTTTTGTACGCCGCTGTAAAAAGGCATTTTTCCTCCGGAAAGCCGTATTCACAAGTCTGAGAATTCAGGGTTTGCGGAATCAAAGATTTGATGAAAAATACTTTAGTCCGCAGTCTACTAAGGCGAAACTAAGTTTCGTACAGAAACAGGCTTTGTGGACAGACACTAATCAACAACTGGAACAGCATGACCCGCCTTTGCACCCTCCATTGGACGGCAGAATATAACCGGGTTACATCGCTGTTCCGCATATTACAAGTTACGAAAATATAACCCTCTTTTTCGTTGAAGCGTCAAGGAGCGGAAGATTCTCCGAGGACCGGCAAAGATGAAAAGATAGCGCCTCAGGTGATGTTAAACAACCTCATGGCTCCTGTTATGCAGACTGTTGTGGACAACGCCGTAAAGAAACCGGCAAACCCATGATATAAAACCGGAGCGGTTTCAATGCCCGGCTCATTCTACAACAGATAATAATTCTACCTTAAAAATCAAAGTTGAATTGGGCGGAATAGTATTGTTCCCCTGCTCGCCATAGGCCAAAGCTGAAGGAATAACAAAACGGTATGTGCTGCCGACAGTCATAAGCTGTATGCCCTCGCTCCAGCCGCGGATAACCTGGCTCAGCGAAAATTCTACCGGCTCATTGCGCGAATAGGAACTATCAAAAACAGTCCCGTCAAGAAGCGTACCTTCATAGTGAACTTTAACGGTATTTTCAACAGTAGGTTTGGGACCAGTACCTTCAGTGATTATTTCGTACTGAAGGCCGCTTCCCGTAGTAGTGACGCCGCTCTTTGCGCCGTTCTGGGCAAGGTATTCCTTTTCTTTCTCCGTATTATCCACTTTTAGCTGATCGACTGCCGCAGAGAACGCCGTATCTATTTTGCTTACCGCTTCATCCTGGGTGATCCTTGCAGTTTTACCCTCAACGGCGTCTCTAAATCCCTTTAGAAACTCCTCATAATCATAGCCAATCTTAACTTGATTGAGGCCGAATTGAAGGGCAAGAATCATTCCAAAAGAATAACTCGTATCAGCGTCAATTTTATTTTGCAGATCTGAGGGCGCCAAGACCGCGGCGGTTTCGGGGTCGCCCGGGGCATCGTCAGTAACTTCAACTCTTCCTTCAGCGCTACACGAAAACAATACAACCGTTGATATCATTACGAAAAAAACAACTTTCTTGATCATTTCTTTATCCATTTCTTTAAGATTTCGGGAAATTACATCCCAAAAGATTCCCACTAAAAGCAAGGCTTGTAAAGAATCTTGTATCATCATACCAGAAACCGCCGGGGATGACAAGCGGACGTATTGCCGCAAGTAAAATTTAAACGTCGGAGTTCAATACGGAGGCCCCCGGCAAGCATCTTTGCATCCGGTAAAAATGCTTTCACCCCGAGCCGCGCCAATGCCGCTTGTCCGCCACTCCGTTTTCCGGGAACCATGCAGCCGTCCGCTCCTCCCTCAAAGCCATATGCAGCTTCTTATACCTCAATCTCAAGTGCAACGGCAAACAATAGAGTTGTTCATCGGAAACTTCGGAAACAAGTTCCCGGCGTTTCCGCAACTTCAGTTAGTGAACAAATTCCTTGTTGAAACTGCAAAATACAGGGCATTTTGCGAGACTTGTTCAACAATCCGAACCTGATAGGGTTCACTAAAACAGATTGTTGTCGAACCATCAGTTCGACAAGTCCAATATGCGGCTCAGAGAAAATGGCGGCTCCACGATCAGTTTGACACTCCGGTGTCCCTCTTTACACTCAAACTCAAGCTTATCGAGCAGAAAAAATTTTCCGGCGTCATTGTACTCGAAAGAAACCTGATGCGGCTCTTGAATATCCTGATCGCTCTGTTCATCGTATTTTTGCCACCCTGAGCAGGTGGAATAAAGAATCCCCGCCGTGAACGGAGAGGTATTGAAGATTTCTCCTTGAAATTTTGGCGTATGTGGGGGAACAAATCCCCCACGCCCCCAGTTTTGCGCCATGAAGGGCGGAAAATTAAAGCCTCAAGGAATTAAAAATAAAGACATCAAAAATCCTGCAAAAACTTGTTTAGGGTACTAGCATAAGTTACTAAAACAATATATACATCTTAAAGATATATATTTCTAACAGGAGATTTTTATGGCAAAGCAAACTGTTCTTATTCCCGGCGCCATACTTAAGGAGCAATTCCTTGACAAGTATGGCATCAACGTCTCAAAACTGTCGGCGGATATAGGCCTCAGCCCATCTGCTATCCGACAGATCATCAGCGGCAAACTGAAAATCAGTCTTGAAATCGCTCTCAAACTTGAAAAGTATTTTGACAAGTCTGTCAAATACTGGATCGATCTACAGAATGCCTATAGCCTAGCTGATCTGGCTAAGGATTCAAAAATACAGAACGAGCTCAAGAAGATTCCCAAGGCGCAGAAAGTCCAAATTCCCAAAAAAACCGAAGCAAAGGCGTCTGCAAAGAAAGGCCCCGCCGTCAAGGGCGCAAAAAAAGCCGCGGACAAAAAATCCACCGCCAGGAAACCGGCTGCTAAAAAAACAGCGAAAGCCTCGGTTGTAAAAGCCGGACGGAAGCCCAAGGCAAAAGTCGCGGAAACTTCCGCTAACTGACGCCGGAATAATGCGAAAGACAGCCGGGGATGCGGCGAAAAATAAAAATTTACGTATCCCCGCTGTTTTATTGACTGTTTACCGGCCCGGCGCTAGGTTCGGGCGTTTTTAAGCGTACTGCTCCTTTCATGCGTGGCCTACGGTCTGTACCGGGGGATACAGGACAATTATCTTGCGGAGATAACGCATATTTCCGCGTTTGAACGGGGAATCGTGGAGTTTTTCCGGGAAATTCCGGGGATCTTGGTGATTTTTATCTTAGCCGCGCTGTACAGATTTTCTGAAAGCCGGGTATTTAAAATAGGCGTCTGCATAATGGCCACCGGCATCCTTGGGCTTCTCCTGAGCGGAACCGGCAAATTTATTGTTGTCATCAACATGGTGCTTTTCAGCTTAGGGGAACACATCATTATGCCTGTACGCAGTACAATTTCCCTGGATCTGGCAAAACAAAACCAGGGAGGCGCTTCGCTTGGCATCACTACAGCTATCAGCAATGTTGGGAACATAGCGGGGTTTTTGATTGTTACAACTCTGTTTTTTGTTTTCTCCTGCCTCGGATTTGAGCGGACGGCCCTGCTCAGATTTAAATCGGTATTCTTTCTCTCTGAAATATTGATGGCAGTGGCGGCGGTAACGGTTTTAGCCCTGAAGGAATCCCAGATCAAGGCCGAACGCCGGCGTTTTTATTTTGCCCGGAAATTTTTTAAATTTTATATGCTGGAAGTCTTTTACGGCGCCCGAAAACAAATCTTCATTACCTTTGCGCCCTACGTACTCATCTTGCACTACGGCGCCGATACTTCGGTTATCTCCATGCTCCTGGCTGTCTGCGCCGTCTTCGGCTTCGTTTTAAGCCCGTTTATGGGGCGGCTCATTGACAGAGCAGGGTATAAAGCGGTCATGGTTGCCGATACTCTGATCCTTGTCGTTGTCTGCCTGTTTTACGGATTCGCCCACCGGATCTTTCCGCTGCGTATAGCTTTTATCGTGGTCTGCGTCAATTATGTTCTGGATTCCGTCATCGCCCTGGCCAGCATGGCCAGCAGCGTGTATATTCAAGACATCGCTTCGGGAGCGGAAGAAATCACCGCTACCCTGTCTACGGGAGTTTCGGTGAACCATCTGATCAGCATCATTATCGCCCTCATGGGCGGCTGGCTGTGGAAAACAGCGGGCATAGAAGCGCTTTTTTCTATGAGCGCGGTCCTGGGGATAATAAATTCTCTTTATGCCGCGAGCATCAAAAATCCTGCCAGCTGAACGCATTGAAACCTGGGCTTGCTTGGCAGTTTTGCGGAACCCTAGAAAACCAAAGCAGCATTAGGTTGCGGATTTCCATAGTCCCTTACAAAGCTGCCGACTGCGGCTAAGGCCGCTCTTATTCTCCGGCTATACCCGGAAAGTCTCCTGCAATCAGGCTCCGCCTGATTGCCGACTTATTCTCTAGACTTGTTCTACGGGCTACTCCCCGGAGAACCGGCCCAGAGAACAAGCCAAGGGTCAGACCTTAGCCCTGGGGTCTGTCCCCGTAAAACCCTCCCCGGGGAGGGTCAGACCTATGGAACCGGTACGGGGAGTTTTGAGACCTGAAGGGTCTCAGACCTATCTGCATCGAATACTTTGACGTTATAATTAGGGACCTTAAACCGGCTTCGCGATTCGCGGACTTATGAAGGAAGAAGGAGCGAAAAATGAGATTTGGAACCCTGCTGATTCACAACGGGCATGAAGCGGACCCTGAGACAGGAGCGCTGGGCGTTCCCGTTTACCAGACATCGACGTTTTTGCGGCGGGATATGTCCAAGGGGCCTGGCAGCCAGGACTTCGATTATTCCCGCGGAGGCAACCCGACGAGGAAGGCCCTGGAGGAGACCATAGCAGCGCTTGAAAACGGCAGGCGGGGCTTCGCCTTTGGAAGCGGCATGGGCGCGATTTCTTCCGTCATCGGCCTGTTTTCAACAGGGGACCACATCATCGCATCCAGCGATATTTACGGGGGCAGCGTCTTCATACTCGAAAACTTTTACAGGCGCTGGGGCCTGGAGCTTACCCTTGTGGATGCTTCCGACGCGGGGGAACTGCGGAAGGCCATAAAACCAAACACGAAGGCGGTCTACCTTGAAACGCCTTCAAACCCGCTCCTTAAAATCACAGACCTTGCCGCGTGCATAAAGACGGCGCATGAAGCCGGCCTTACCGTCATTGTGGACAACACTTTTATGACGCCGTACCTGCAGAGGCCGCTCGATCTGGGCGCTGATGTCGTGGTTCATTCGGCCACGAAATTTCTGGGCGGACACAGCGACGTTGTTCTCGGCCTCGCTGTAACCCGCACAGAGGATCTGGGAGAAAAACTCTACTCTGTTCAAAACAGTTTCGGCGCGATACCTGGGCCCTGGGATGAGTGGCTGGTGCTGCGCGGAATAAAAACACTAAAAGTGAGGCTGGAAGCGGCGCAGAGTACCGCGAAGATTCTTGCCAGATGGCTTTCGAATCATCCAAAGGTGCGGGACGTTTACTATCCCGGCCTTCCAGGTCATCCGGGCAGACAGGTTCACGAGTCCCAGGCTTCCGGCCCCGGCGCCATGCTTTCTTTCAAAACAGAGACGGAGGAACAGGCGCTCGATTTCTACAAACGAGTGCGCCTTGCGGCGGCCGCTCCGAGCCTTGGCGGTGTGGAAACTATCGCCTCCCGTCCTGTAACGATGAGCCATATCGCAATGCCAGTTGAAAAACGGGAACGGCTTGGCGTTACCGCTACGCTTATCCGCATAGCCGTTGGACTGGAAGAAGCGGAAGACCTGATCGAAGACTTTAGCAGAGCGTTGGAGTAATATCTATGGATGATTTGCAGGCAAGGCTGGAAGAATATTTCAAGTGGTTTCACCGGCATCCTGAGTTAGGCAATCAGGAATACGGGACTACAGCGAAAATACGCGCGGTTTTGGAGAGCCTTGGAATTGAACTTCTCGAATCCGGCCTTAAAACCGGACTTGCCGCACTGATTCCGGGCAAAGCTCCATCCGCCGGGCCGCTGACAGCGCTTCGGGCTGACATTGACGCGCTGCCTGTCGAGGATGCTTCCGGCGTGGAATGGGCTTCGGAAAATCCAGGCGTTTCCCACGCCTGCGGACACGATTTTCACATAACAGCCCTGCTTGGGGCAGCAGTGATTCTGCGCGAAAATCCGCCTGAAGCGGGAAGTGTTCTGCTTCTGTTCCAGCCTGCTGAAGAGGGCGGAGACGGGGCAAAACAGGTTCTAGAAACCGGCATTTTGGACAAGGTTTCTGAAATCTACGCCCTTCATGTGGACCCGTCTCTGAAAAGCGGCGTCATAGGGATCATGCCCGGCGCGGCATGGAGCGCGGTTGGAGAATTCAGAATAAAACTGACCGGCAAAGGCGGACACGCCGGCAGGCCGCATCTATGCTGCGATCCGGTTGCCGCGGCAGCAGCATTTATAAACTCCGCCCAGACTGTTGTCAGTCGCAGTGCGGATCCATTTGACAGTATGGTAGTGAGCATTACCCGCTGTGAAGCCGGTTCTACATGGAACATTATCCCTGCCGCGGCGCTTCTTGAAGGCACGATCCGCGCAAAGAAAACAGACGGCCTGGAATGGGCAGCCCGTCGTCTCGAAGAGATATGCGGGGGAACCGCTTTGGCGTCAGGCGTTAAACATGATTTTTCCTGGGTTTATCATACCGCAGCGGTAAATAATGACACTGAATTATGCCAAAAAGCCGCCGCTACAGCGGGACGGCTTGGCTTTATTGTGAAAGAAGCTTCTCCGACGATGGCAGGCGAAGATTTTGCTTTTTACCAGCAGCGCATCCCGGGCCTCATTTTTACTTTCGGCATAGACGGTGGAGCAGATGAAATATTATTGCACAGTCCTTTTTTTGCCGCCAATCCCTCCGGTTTATCCAGAGCGTCAAACCTGCTTGCTTCACTAGCCGTCTCCGCGTAGAAAACTATGCCAGAATGGCGGCTGCGCAGTCAGACGCCGGAGAACTTCCGGGGTAAGGCTCCTCCCTCTCAATAAAAAATATTTCGCCCCTCCCGTATTAGCTTTTTACTGAATTCAACGCTTATACTATAAAGAAGGGAAGTTTCCAGAACTTCAGTTTTTGGATACAAGTGACTATCAAGCTGTTAAGCAGCAATTACAAAAACGACAGCTACGGAGTTAAAGCCGGCGGACTTTACTCAGAAATACGCCAATTTATAAACGGAGACAAAACGCATGAGACAGCTTTCATTGCCATTTATTTTTTTATTTTTTGTTCAATCTTTGGGATTTACCCAGTCTGTGAAAGGATATACGCTGCTGGCCGCCCCGGTTATGACTGTGCCGGTTCCAGAGGCGCCGGAGCTTGAGGAAGAAGGGGAAGCGCTCTTTTCAATTATGGTTGATGAACTTGAGTGGCTTGCCGGGTCGCATCCTTTCATCAAATTCGCTGTTTCCGCGGGCATAAACGGAGGTCCGCCGCCTGCGCTGGGAAAACTTAAGCCTCAGGACCAAGCCTTGCATCCGGATTATATCATTACCGGCGTTCTGAACATGGACATGGACGGAATCAGGATTTTTGAAATAAGCCTGTGGAGGCTGGAAGATTCGGCGTTGATGTCGGTTCAGGAATTGGCGTATACGGATATTGAAGAAGGCGCGGGCTTTATCCCCTTTTTTATATTGAACGTCTATTCGACCCTGCCGGGGGTTGCCGGTTTTAGCGAAGAACTCAAGGCATGGAAAAGCAAGCTGCTGTATATAGGTGGCCGGGCCGGGTTTTCCCCGCGTTTTTATACGATTCCTGGGGCTTTCTCAGGCGGTGAAGGCGCGCTCAGGATACCAGGCTTTGCCCTTGAAGCCGGCCTGCGGGGAGAAATACAACTTTTTTCTTCCGCGGCGCAGGGCGTTTTTTCTTTCGGCCTTCAAACGGGTCTTGATTTCACCTATGACACGGCTGATTTTACTTATTACGACGCTTCAAGCAAGACGACAAAGCGGGGTGGAATCAATGCGGCGTCCATCTCCGTTCCATTGCTGGCGAAATTTAATATAAGGCCCGGCCAGTTTGTTTTTAGTCCCTATGGCGGGCTATGCTTCACGCAGCCCCTGGGCGGGTATAAAATCAGCCCGCCCTTAGGCTGGGCCGGAGGCTTCAATCTGGGTTACAAACTCGGCGCGGCGGGGGCGCTGTTTCTTGACTTCCGCTTTTCAGGCGATATAGGCGAAACCGCGATCCCTGAAAGCAACCTGTTTTATAAGCGCTATATGCTGATTTTCTCTATGGGCTTTGAATGGGGCCTGATTGCAAAGAAGGGCCGGGAACCCTGATGCGGCTTATGTGATGCCGATATCCCTGCGGAAGCCTATTCCAGGAAAGGAAACGCTGTCCAGGGCGGCGTAAGCTTTGCGCCGGGCGCTCTCTGGGTCCGCGCCCCAGGCCGAAGCGCTCAGGACCCTGCCGCCTGAAGTAAGCAGGGAGCCGCCTTCGCCTGAAGCCGCGCCGGCGAAAAAGAGGCGGCCCCCTGATTGAGCGAGGCGCACCTCGTCTATGACAATGGCGTCCCCCTTGCGGTATGGGCCGGGATAGCCGCCGGCAACCGCCACAGGCGCGCAGACAGCGCCGCTTTTCCATGCCAAGGGAAAGTCCTCCAGCGCGCCATTCAGGATCGCGGCGCACAACTCCGTCAGGTCAGTCTCCATGAGGGGGAGAAGCGCCTGGGTTTCCGGGTCCCCAAGGCGCGCGTTGTACTCAAGAAGATAGCAGCACTCGTCCTTCACCATGAGGCCGAAGAATATAAAGCCCCGGTAATCCAAGCCTTCCAACTCCAAACCTGCGATGGTGGGCTTCAAGATATGCTCTCTGAAATCCGCTTCCGCCGCGGCGGAAAAGTCCGGGACCGGCGCAATGGCGCCCATGCCTCCGGTATTCGGCCCGAGGCCGCCGTCAAAACGGCGTTTGTGATCCCTCGCCGCTATAAAAGGCAGAACGGCCCCCTTCTTCCCGGGCGAGGCGCTTACCGCGGCCAGAATGGAGACTTCCCTCCCGTCTATGAATTCTTCAAGAAGCGCGGTCTTTCCCGCTTCGCCAAGGCTCCCCTCTTTCATAAAAGAGGCAAGCGTCTTTTCCGCCTCTTCTAAAGATGCCGCGGCCGCAACCCCCTTTCCCGCCGCAAGCCCGTCGGCCTTGATCACCAGGGGCGGAACAGCGGCGGCGGGCTTCCCTGGGAAGCAAAGCTTCCCGAAGTAATTCTCCGCATAGCGCAGGGCCGCGGAATAATCCGAAAAGGCGCGGCTTCGGGCGGTCCTGACGCCGCAGCTTTCCATGAAAGCCTTGGCCCAGACCTTGCTCGTCTCAAGCCGGGCGGCCTTCTTGTCAGGCCCAATGATGGGAAGGCCGGCTTGCCGGAATCTGTCAACAAGGCCCTCCGCCAATGGCGCTTCCGGGCCGGCTATGGCGAGGCTTATCCCCTCTTTCCGGGCGAATTCCAGCAGAGCCGCCTGGCCTTCCTGAGATTCCGGCGGCCCTGGGAGAGAGACGTTGGCGCATTTGGCTTCCCGGGCCGTGCCGCCGTTCCCAGGCGCCGCATAAACGCATTCCACCGACCGGGACCTGGCCAGCTTCCATGCCAGAGCGTGCTCCCTGCCTCCTGAGCCAATTACCAGCAGCTTCATATACCTCTACCTCCATTGCAACTTGCGGTTCTCATAACTCCTTTCTTGATCCCGGCTTTACGCAGGGTATCCCCTGCCGGCATAAATCGCAGTCCGCGGCGTCCCAGTTGGCCGCATCCAGTTTAACGGCGGCGTAAACGGGCGTTTCCCTAAGCGTCCCGCAAGGGACGCACGGCCCGCTGCGGTCCACAATGCAGGCCAGGGCCGTAATGCGCCCGCCCAGGGCTTCCAGAGCGGAGGCGCACTCGCCTGAGGATTTACCCGTGGTAAGCACATCCTCGGCAATCAGAATCCTGGCCCCGGGTTCCACGGCAAAACCCCGGCGCAGCTTCATGGCCCCCGCATCGTCCCGCTCTGTGAAGAAGGCGGGAAGCCCCAACTGCCGGCCCAGTTCGTAGGCGGGTATAATGCCCCCCAAAGCCGGACCCGCCACCGCGTCCAGGGCGAGTTTCCCGGCCCTCATATCCGCCCTGATGCGCTCCGCCGTCTGAGAGAGAGCCGCGGCCGCCCGCTCCGGGTATTGCAGGAGCCGGGCGCACTGAAAATAGCGGTCCGAATGACGGCCCGAAGAGAGGAGAAAATGCCCCTCCAGCATAGCCCCGGATTCCCGCAGCAAAGTAATCACGTCTTTCATAGAAATACTCCGGCCTTGTGATATGTTTTGCGATACTATACCATATCTTCCATGAATAAACAGACGCTGCGCGCCGACATCCTGCTTTTAATCGCGGCCTGCGTCTGGGGCTTTGCGTTTTCGGCCCAGCGCTCCGCAATGGACGATATGGGACCCTTCACGTTTAACGGCCTCCGCTTCATCCTTGGAAGCCTGTCCCTGCTTCCCCTGATCGCCTTCAGACTGAGGAAGCCGGAGCGGCGCATAGACGGGGTGACAGGCCGCCCTCTAAGGCTCAGGACCTTCGCGGCCTGCTCAGGCCTTGCGGGAAGCTGCCTTTTCATTGCGGCAAGCCTTCAGCAGATAGGGATCATCTACACCACGGCGGGAAATGCGGGCTTCATCACCGGGCTTTACGTGATCCTCACCCCGGTATTCGGCGTCTTCATGGGGAAGAAAACCGGCCTGCCCACATGGATAGGCGCGGCCTTTACCCTGGCGGGCCTTTTCTTTCTCAGCGCCGCCGCGTCCCTGCGGCCCGCTTCCCCGGCTCTGCGGCTTAACCCCGGAGACCTCATCACCGCGTTAAGCGCCCTGTTCTGGACCTGCCATGTACTCATCATAGACAGCCTTGTCAGGCGGGCTGACCCGGCGCTCCTTGCATCGGGACAGTTCTTCGTCTGCGGCGTTCTCTCCGCTCTCACAGCCCTCTTCCTTGAAACCCTTTCGCCCGCCGCCCTGAGAGGCAGCATCATAGCGGTACTCTACGGCGGCCTTTTCTCCGCGGGCCTGGCCTACACGCTGCAAATCGCCGGCCAGAAGTACGCGCCCCCCGCCCACGCGGTAATAATCCTCTCGCTTGAAGGCGTCTTTGCGGCCATAGGCGGCGTAATAATCCTGTCGGAACCCCTGGGAAGCTTTACCCTCCTGGGTTTCATCTTCATATTCTGCGGAATGCTGGCCGCCCAGATAGAGGTGATTTTTGGAGGCGGACGCAGGCTTAGCGCCGGCGATCAGAAGCTGTAGACGGATTTGCCGCAGGTATCGATATAGGTAATCGTGATGAGCCCGCCTTCGCTGTCCCGCAGGCTTATGGAGCTTATTTCCTCTACCGGAGTGTGGCCGGCTATCTGGCTGTATCCCGGAACGGGCTGGAGTTCAAGGGAAGCCGGCCTTATCCACAGCGGGCTTTGGGTTACGTCGTCCCCGAAATAGTTTTCGCCGTTAAAACTCAGCGCCGAGGGGTCTTCGGCAAAGGCCCGGTTTATATCTTCGGGCCCGGCGTAACCGGCTTCTTCCATGCGCTTCATAAACCAGGCCGAAACCCCGGCGTGGGAGATTATCAAATTGCCGGCGGTAACGTACACAACTCTGATGAGATCGAGGTTCTTCTCCAGGATTTGGCCTATCTCACGGCAGCGGCTTTCCTGGTATCCCGAATATCTCTCCTTAACCTCAGGCAGATAGTGGTAGTCGTGGTTTCCAAGGCATAGTTTTATGCGCCTGTCTTCCCTGGCCCTTTCCGCCAGCTCCATGAAGTTCCGGTACTGCTTCCGGTATGGCAGCTCAAGACTGTCAAAGTAGTCCCCCAGAACATAGAACTCGGTGAAATCCCGGTTTATACAGCGTTTCCAGAAATCCCGCCCGTGAACGTCTCCTATAGCCAAGCGCATATTTTAATATCGGCTTCCCACCGGCTTTGTCAATATTTTAAAGAAGTGCAATCCGGCGGAGCCGGATTGCTTTGGAGTTTTCTAGGTCCATTAGGACCTAGAAAACTCCCCGCACGGGTCCCTCGGGGACTAGACCCGGGTCCCTCGGGGACTAGACCCGGGTCCCTCGGGGACTAGGCCCGGGTCCCTCGGGGACTTAGGCCCGGGTCCCTCGGGGACTTAGGCCCGGGTCCCTCGGGGACTAGGCCCGGGTCCCTCGGGGACTTAGGCCCGGGTCCCTCGGGGACTAAGCCCGGGTCCCTCGGGGACTTAGGCCCGGGTCCCTCGGGGACTTAGGCCCGGGTCCCTCGGGGACTTAGCCCGGGTCCCCCGGGGACTAAGGCCCGGGTCCCTCGGGGACTTAGGCCCGGGTCCCTCGGGGACTAGGCCCGGGTCCCTCGGGGACTAGGCCCTGGTGGTCAGACTCTTAGAACCAGCCCCGGGAAGCAGTTCGGCCTACTGGCCGCAGGGGGGCGTTGCGGGGGGCTTCCCCCCGCTGAGGGGGGTGGCGGAGGCCCTGAGACTTGCCGGGCTGTACGCCAGAAGCAAGTCTCAGGGCCGGAGCCAGGGGGGAGACTTCCCCCCCTCCTAAGGATTCCCGTGTTCTGTCTTAGTTATGTCGCAGAGACAGTATTTTGTTCCACAGCAGATTTTTATGCCCACTTTAGAGGGAATGCAGGTGCCGGTTACCAGGGTGGTCGCATAATTGGCGGAGAAGAAAAGCAGGAACACGCAGCAGGACGCGTAAACCCCGCAGATAAACCGGCGTTTCAGTTTTCGTCTTGCCAGCGTGTTCTGCCGTCTCCAGGCGGCGCGGGCGCGGACTGTCCGGGCGGCGGCGCGCGGCGCGTCTTCGCTGGGTTCAGGCGGGGAGAGGCCGTCCAGCGCATATAGTTCGTCTATCATGCCGGCAATGAAGTCGCCGTCAATGTCGTCCGCGTCTTTTTTCAGTTCCTGTTCTATTTTTTCGATAAGGAAATCCCGCGCTGGGTGTCGTTCCATTCCGCCCTCCTCTAGTATAAACTCGCGCTTTTTGCGAAAAGTCGCGCCGAAATGCTGTCAATCCGCCAGCAATTCCCTGGCAAGGGCGTTTATCTTTTGCCGCAGTCTGCTGGCCCGGGACTTCATGGCGCTTAGGCTTATATTGAGCCGGGCCGCGGCTTCTTTCAGCGGCTTTTTTTGCCGGAAGGCCAGTTCCAATACCCTCTCGTCGAAAGGCTTGAGGCGGTTCCGTATTTCACCGGCGGCCTGGGCTATAGCCTTTTCTTCGGCGGCCTGTTCTTCTTCGGTCTTTATGTTCTTGGCGATGACGCGGTCAAGGGGCGTTTCTTCATCCCGGCCCTCCGGACTTCCCGCAGGCGCGGCAAATGTTTTTCGCTCCTTTCGCAGGGAAGCGGCGTACTGTTTGGAGATGTTGCCCGCAGTTTTATACAGCCAGCCGCCTATTTTGTCATAGTCTTTGAGCCTGGCCATGTTCTCATACAGGATGAGGAAAATATCCTGGGTACAATCCTCGGCGAGGCTCCTGTTGCCGCCCAGGGCATAGACGCAGAATTTGAGGATCTTCCCGTAATACCGGCTGACGATGCCGGTAAACGCGGCTTCCTGTTCAGGGCCGGGATCGGGTCCCATGACGGATGCCGCCTTTACGCAGTATGGGGCAACAGATTCCCCGCGTCCATCGAATACGTCTTGTTCCCGTAATCCAGCGTATCAAGCTCGTGGGTGACAATGAGTACCGCCGTTCCTTCCCGTGCGATATGGTTGAACAACTCCATGATCTCCGCCGTGGTCTCCGCGTCCAGATCGCTTGTCGGTTCGTCGGCAATAAGGAGCCGGGGCTCGTTGATAAGCGCCCGGGCAATAGCCGCCCGCCGCATCTCACCGCCCGATAGTTCCCGGGGATACGACGCCGCAAGGTGGCTTATCCCCACTTTTTCAAGCAGGATAAAGGCCCTTCCTTCCACATCCCCTTCGCGCTTAAACAGAAACCAGGGGATACACACATTGTCGAAAACGCTGAAATTTGAAAGGAGACTTTGTCCCTGGGGAACATAGCCGATTTTTTCGTTTCGCAGGAACGATATGTCTTTGTCCTTTAGATGATGAATATCATTCCCCTCAAAAAGAACCGTTCCTTCTGTCGGGCGGAGCAGTCCCGCGCCCATGTTGAGGAGCGTCGTTTTTCCACTGCCGCTCCTTCCGATAATGCTGATAAAGTCCCCGGGTTCGACAGAAAGGCTTACCCGGTTCACGGCGTTAAAAGACCGCCCTCCCCTCGTGTACTCTTTCGTTACTTCCTTGAGTTCCAGCAGTCCCTTCATGTTTGTCTTCTCCTTAATGTATATGTCCGATAGTTTTTATAGGGATATATTTAAGATACAATCTGATTTTTGTCAAGAGGGGGAGGGGGAAGTCGCGGATTTTAGTCCGACCTCCTGCCTACAGCCCTACGGTACCCACTCAGCGGGGGCGCTGCTCCCAGACTTGTGTTAAAACCCCATATTACTACTTCTTTAGGCATGGAAACATCATCAGGCAGCCGGTATAAAAACATCCGTGAACAATTGAAAGTTTTCAGAAATAAGTGAAGCCATTTCTTTCTTATGTTTTGATCCTGAAATACACTCATCTATTGTCCTTTTAAAATCTTCAAATGTCTCATGATACGCCGCGTTAAGCGCTTTCCCTTTCACCAGTTTCCAAAAACGCTCTATCCGATTCAGAGAATACGACGGCAGAAATATCAGACCTATCCCGTGTTCTTTCGCGTATTCCCTCGCTTTCTCACACCGCTGGTATGCCGCATTGTCCAATACCAGCGCAAGCGCCTTGTTTTTATATTTGACAAGCAGCCGTTTCATCAGCATTACCACCCGCTCCGCGCTTATGTATGTGTCATTAGTTACCGTCCTCCCCTTCTTCCCGCGAAAGTTAAGCGCGCCAAGCACGCTATACCGCTTCCGCCCACAGGCGGTCCGCGCAAAACACCTCACCCGGCTCCACAGCGTCCCAGCAAACCCTCCCATCACAACATGAGAAGCATCTACGAAAAACAACTCAATGAACCTCCCCGCCGCAGAGCGGCGGGGTATCTCGTAAGCGCTACATAATTTACGAGGTTCGTTCTGTAGGGAAATTCATCGATTGTGGGGTCTACTACCAAATTTTTGCTAATGTTACTAACTCTAACCGCCGCAGAGCGGCGGGGTATTAGACCCCACTGCGAATAAACAGTTTAGCTTCAGTTTCAAGTTTTATTCGGGAATCTGGTTTAATACCCCGCGGCTTGCCGCGGTTCTGCGTGGTAACATCACCCAAAAATTTGGTAGTAAACGAAGCAAGCCGTAGGCTTGCTTATGGAGTTTGCGTCGCAAACTCCAGGCTGTTTTAAAATTTCCTATACGAACTTGCTCTCCCTCCAAATAATTTAACGTTTCAAGATACCCCGCCCCTTGGGGCGGGGAGGTTCATCTTCAATTGATTTTGATCATCAAATGGACGATTAAAAGTACAGCTATCCAAATACAGTCTCAATTTTTCTTCCTTCAGATATATTTTAACTATGAGTCACAACATATTCTAATCAGGTTAGTTATTTTTTCAATGGATTTCAAGGGTTTTGTCAAACATTTTGAATTTTCTTTGATTTTTACCAGTTTAGCCCAAATCTCGCATAATGTTCCGATTGTTACGATGTTTTGCCAGCCCGAAGGGGCTACGCCGAGCGGCATATCGTTCCGCAAGGGAGTTTCGGGATAAGCAAGAGCGTAGCTCTTGCCCCGAAACTCCGTAAGCAAGCCGCAGGCTTGCACGAGTGCTTCGGGGCTGCGCCCCTCGCAATGACGGACGCGATTATATGTGAAACGGACGAGGCGGGGGGTCTCTTGGGGGTGAGAAAGTTTTTGGTATGGGTCAGCCTTGCGGCTGTCTGGGACATCGTCTCCTCCTGTCGTTGTGTACGTTGAGCTTGAGAGTTCCCGGCTTATGGCCGCCTTCCGGCGGCGTCATTCACGGTTACAGTGTAGTGGGGCTTCTCACCCGCTTCCTCTGGTGTACGAAAGATAGTTTATCATAAG
>JAITSE010000090.1 GCA_031288005.1 Treponema sp. | reverse complement strand
ACACACACTCCTCACCACCCTCCCACCACCCCCCCCCCTCCCCCCGCCCGCCCCCGGCCGCCCCCGCCCCCCCCCAAAAACTTTAGTGACAGGGCAATTCCACAAAGTGAAATTGTGAGCCACGGAGCGGAAAGTGTACTTTATGCCTTCTGTTGTACAAAGCATGGAAATTATTATAATAAATATGAAAATTTTGTCAATACTTTTTTCAAAAAAGGGGTAAAAACATGACATATTCCGAAAAAATCCGGTCTAACAGTGCGAATTTTCTATCTAGTGGAACTCCCGAAGGTCTTTGGCCTCCTCTGTTCTGTATGAAGGTATTGAACTCCTCCCCCATTTTTTCCGATATTTATTATGAGGAAACTGATGAGATTTATACGCAGTCTTTTTTTGTCCCTTCTCACCGCCGCGCTGTTTCTGTCAGCGCCTTCTCTGTGCGCCCAGGATCAGTCTCCGGAGGTGCTTCCCCGCAGTTTCAGGGGCCTAAGCCTTGGCATGGACCTGGAGGCCCTCAAATCAGCTCTGCAAGGGGACAGCGTGTTCTACTTCCGGGGCGACAGGGATGTGTCCTTCCTTCCAGCCAGGGAACAGAGTCTTGTGGAAACTACCGGTTTTTCCTTTGTCAGGCGCGCCTTTTTCCAACTCTTTGAGGGCAGCCTCTTTATTATGGCCTTTACCCTGGACCCCGCATTGATTGATCATTATTCGGTTTATACGACCTTCGTAAAAAAATACGGAGAACCCTTATTCTTGGACCCAAAACAGGCGGTATGGGAATCTGGAGAAACCCGCGTCTCCATTGAACGCCCCCTAACAGTGAAGTATCTTGACAGACAGGTTTTCGATGCCATAGCCGCCGAATCAAAGGCGGAGGAAAGCGCTGAACTTTACCTCAGAGAGGAATTTCTCAATGATTTCTAGGACTTTGCAGCGCTCCGCGCGTGAAACCCCAAAAAACAAGCTGACAGGTGCTTTTTTACCTTACAGAAACTGCTGCCAAATCAAAGCTTCACGGATACCGGTTGAAGCGCCGCAGTTTCGACGCCCCTTCGGGACGCGGATTTTTGCCTTCTTCGCCATTCTGGTCTTCATCCTGGAAGCAGGCGTAAACTGCGGGGCCTCCGGCAGAAGCAAGGAAGGGGAAATACGGTTTGAAAAGCGGGAATTCGCCCTTGAAAAAACCGGCGGAGAGCTAATCCCAATAGTTGCGGAATTAGCCAGAACAGATACGGAAAGGGCTAGAGGTCTTATGAACCGCCCTTCTCTTGCCGGCGGGGAAGGGATGCTTTTTGTTTTTGAACGGGAGCAAATTCTCTCCTTTTGGATGAAAGATACTCTTATCCCTCTTTCAATCGCCTTCATCCGTACAGACGGACGCATCACCGAAATCAGGGATATGAAAGCTCTGGACATTACTCCCATTGTCTCCGCCCGTTCCGCACGCTATGCTCTGGAAGTCCCGCAGGGCTGGTTTACCCGCGCCGGGATCATGCCGGGGGATTACCTGCGGCTGGACGGGTTTTACTAAATTTCCAGCGCCAACTAGCAGAGCAGTGTCCCCGCCTGAAATTTGCGTTATGCGGAAGCTTATCAATAGAGTTGTTCAATAACTTCAGTTATTGAACAAATTCTTTGTTGAAACTGCAAAATGTTCTGCATTTTGCGAGACTTGTTCAACAACCCGAACCCGATAGGGTTCACTAAAATAGGTTGTTGAACAAATCCAATAATTACTGACTTCATTTGTTCCGCGAATTGTGGTATAAAGGCGTTATGATACGTATATCCGGTGCTGGAGCTTATGTTTTTAATGGCCGGGAGATTCTTGAGGATACCCCGGAGAACGCAGGGATTTTGCGGAAGCGCCTGCCTCCCGATAAAGACGCGCCCAGGCGTGGGACTATCGCTTACGGTATTATTGCCGCCCACAATACTTCCAGGGATGATGCGGCATTGCGGCTCAAGTTTGACGCAATGGCGTCCCACGACATCACCTTTGTCAACATAATTCAGACCGCAAGGGTAAGCGGTCTTGAGGCGTTTCCACTTCCATATATATTGACCAACTGCCACAACTCCCTCTGCGCCGTGGGCGGGACCATCAACGAGGACGACCACGCTTTTGGATATTCAGCGGCCAGGAAATACGGCGGCGTCTACGTGCCTCCTCACCTTGGGGTGATCCATTCCTATATGCGGGAGACTCAGGCGGGCTGCGGCAGGATGATCCTGGGGAGCGACAGCCATACCCGCTACGGCGCTCTGGGGACCATGGGAGTGGGGGAAGGGGGCGGCGAGCTAGTGAAGCAGCTTTTGGGCCAGACCTACGATACCGCCTATCCCAGGGTGATAGGGGTCTATCTTACGGGGAAGCCGAGGCCCGGCGTGGGCCCACAGGACGCGGCGCTGGCTCTTATAGGCGCGGTATTCCGGGAAGGGCTTGTAAAAAATGCGGTTCTGGAATTTCTGGGGGAAGGCGTTTCTGGATTGTCCGCTGATTTTCGCTGCGGCATAGACGTGATGACTACCGAGACCGCCTGCTGGTCTTCCATCTGGGAGACAGACGAGACAATCCGGGAATATATGCGGGTCCAAAAGCGGGAAGAGGATTACAGGAAGCTGAGTCCCGGCCCTATCGCCTATTACGACCGCCTGATCCGGGTGGACCTTTCCGCGCTGAAGCCCATGATCGCACTGCCCTTCCATCCCAGCAATGTTTACGAGATCGACGCCCTCCTGGAGAATCCGGGTGATATTTTCCGAAAGGTTGAAAAAGACGCCGCCGGACTCATCGAAAATCCCGGTATACGGTTTACCCTTGCCGGTCAGATTGAAGGGCCGGGCCGCATACGGGTGGATCAGGGGATCATCGCGGGCTGCGCCGGCGGAACTTACGAGAATATCATGGCCGCCGCCGCCATTCTGGAAGAAAAGAGCGCGGGCCGGGGTTTCTTTTCCCTTTCGGTATACCCCGGAAGCCAGCCGGTTCTGCTAGACCTTGCCAGAAAGGGCTGCATCAGCCGCCTTATCGCATCGGGAGCAGTGGTCCGCACCGCTTTCTGCGGTCCCTGTTTCGGCGCGGGGGACGTTCCGGCCAACGGGGGCTTCTCCATCCGCCACGCCACGAGGAACTTCCCCAACCGGGAGGGTTCCCGGCCCATGGACGGCCAGATCGCTTCTGTTGCCCTTATGGACAGCCGGAGTATAGCCGCCACCGCAAGGAACGGCGGTTTTCTCACCTCCGCCGAATCTTTCCCGGCAGATGCGGATATTCCTCCCTATCAGTACGACGACGCCCCATACCGGAACCGGGTATACAACGGCATTGGTTCGCCCCGTACCGGGGAACCCCTCCGCCTTGGCCCCAACATCACGGACTGGCCCGAAATGGAAGGCTTGGGCGATCACCTTCTGCTTAGGATCGCGGCCTTTATCACCGACCCGGTTACCACTACCGATGAGATCATCCCTTCCGGAGAGACTTCTTCCTACAGGTCCAATCCCGTGGGGCTTGCGGAATTCACCTTGTCCCGAAAGGACCCCGCCTATGTCGGTAGGGCCAAGGCGGTGCGTCAGGCCGAGCTTGCCCGGCAGGGCGCGGTCAGGGAAGGGGCCGCGTGTCCCGCCGCGCCGGGTTTGGCGGATATTGCGGATGTCCTGGCGGCAATCCGGGCCCTCCCCGAAGGGAAGGGGCTTGAGCTTGGGTCCCTCCGCATCGGTTCCGCCATGTACGCGGTAAAGCCCGGAGACGGGAGCGCCAGGGAACAGGCCGCGAGCTGTCAGCGGGTTCTCGGCGGCGCGGCGAATTTCGCCCGGGAATACGCCACCAAGCGTTACCGCAGCAACCTTATCAACTGGGGGATGCTGCCTTTTACCGTGGAGGGCGCGCCTCCTTTCAAAACCGGGGATTATGTCTTCATTCCGGGGATAGCCGCCGCTGTGCGGGAAGGGGGGGGCAGCCTGAAGGCTTATGTCGTCGGCGAAGGCGGGGCGTCCACTTTTACCCTGGAGAATCCGGGCCTTACCCCTTCAGAAAGGGAGATAGTTCTGGCCGGGAGCCTGATCAATTTCAACAGAAAGAGGAAGCCGGCGGACACGGGGAAATGACCCGGAAGCCCTTGCCGCATTTGCAGGCTAATCGGGGAGCTCAAGCATACGCTTAAACGCCGAATCAGGCTTCTTGAGTTCCCGGGATCCCCTTGTGATTTTACAGAGGGAAAGCCCCAGGGTTTCGGCGATCTCCCGCTGGGGGATCTTCCGGTCCAGGGCTTTGACCAGCGCCCAGCGGGCGGCTATGTCAGCAAGCTCGGCAGGGGTCATAAGGCAGCGAAAAAAATCCTCGATAAGTCTATGATCGCTGATTTTTGCCAGCCGGCTGGTCATCTCTACGATATTTTCCGCCACCAGGGGATCGTCAATTTTCATAGTTCAAGTATATCCAATGTCTGCGCCAAATAGAATCCCCGCCGGATGACGGGGATTCTATCGCTCATGTTTTGCGTTTATAAGCGGAATTTATTTGATAACTAAAGTTATCAAATAAGTCTATTTTTTACATGATCTCAGTTTACCAGGTAATTCCCTTAAATTCAGGAGCAAAAAGGCCGTCTCCGGGATTTTTTTCGATAGTTCCCTGGCGCACCAGGGCATCGGCATAACCTTTAAGCTGTTCTGTTGCAAGCTTAGTGGTAAAACCTAATTTGGGATTGCTGTTTATTATGGCCTGCCGGTCAACGGATACATACTTCGCCGCAATATCTACAATGTCATCGGCCACCGGATTGGAGAGGATGATCTGATCCGCCTCGGCAATAGCTTCGATGAAGACCTTGGCATCACCAAGACGGGAAGCGATGAAATCCGTGTTGGCGTTGATGGTCCGGCATGGTGGGTTTTCTCCGGCCAGGTTAGGTTCGTTCTTTCCATCGCCGTCGGCATCCGACTCTCCATTGAAAAGGGTTTTGTACTTGGGACGCCCTTGGTCGTCTTTGGCAAGAAGCGCAAGGGCTACAAAAGGTTCTTCAAGAATGGCGCCTTTAACCTGTCCCGCGTCAAGAGCGGCAATAGCCGCTCCGGGGGCCAAGGTTACAAGCTCAAAATCCGTGTTGTACTGGTTCCGTAGAGCGTCCCTTATGAGGATCACCGCGCAGCAGGTGGTGGAAAGCCCGGCTATTTGCTGGTCTTTGAGATCCGCAGGGGTTTTGTAGGAGGCGTTAGCTGGAACAACCAGCACCGAAGTGCAGGGTATCTTCACCTGTGCGATGAATGTGATGTGCTGCCCTTTAGCGATTGGGGTAATGACGCCGGTTGGACAGTTAAACACGATGTCCGCCTCCCCGCCGACAACCGCCGCTACGCCGGAACTGGTTTGCTGGATCTCAACCTCCAGCCCCCGTTTTGCAAAAAGCCCTTTTTCATAGGCTACATAGAGGTTAAGATGATGCGTGGAATTAGCATCCGCCACGACCACCTTTTTGCCTGAAAGTACGGGGCCAGATGGCTCCGCCAGCTTTGGAGCGGCAGAAGCCGCTTCCTTTTTTCCGCCGGCCCAGAGGACGGCTGAAGCAGCCGTAAGGACCAAAAGTATACAGAGCGCTTTTTTCATAGAATCCTCCTATAAAGTCTAGTATATTGATAGTTATTATAGTAAAAAGATAATTATTGTCAAGTTCTTTATAAAAAAATCGCGTTTGTATATTTATAAAGACATAAACGATATAATAAAGACAAGAAAATATAATTTTTATATTTATATATAATACTCATGCTTTCTTTATAAGTAGATAGTTCTTTTTTTTATGCCGGTAAAAACCATATTCGCGGACGCAAATATTCAAAATCCTTCTAACGTTCCGGCTGTTTACGAACCTTCGGTTCGAAGACGTTTTGGCCGCACGGATAAGCAAATGCGTAGCATCCGCTTCCGCAGGAAACGTGAGCGGGGCGGACAAAATGTGCCAGAACAGCGGCGAGAGAATGTTCAGACCGAAGGTCTACGCGTAGCGGAATGACATAGCCGTTACGAAGGCCAAGCCGGCAACCGGCATCACTAGCATAGCCGGCGCGTGTAAACAGACCTGTTATGTGCAGTGAGTCGTAGCGTTGTTTTATTAATCTTTGTGTTAATACATCTTGTATATTTCTTCGCGAATCTATTAATAATATTGGTATTATATCTTTATCAACTCTATATATTATTCTCCAAGGCGATTCTATTATTTGCCGATATTCTTTTATGTCTTTCTTCAGCAATTCAGACGCATAACCACCTCGATACGGAAAAAGATCCAAAGGTGTTTATTCTTGCTTCTATATCGCGCCCCGGTTGAGGAGAAGGAGGTCCGCCAGCGTCAGAGCGGCCATAGCCTCCACTATCGGGACCGCCCTGGTGCAGACACATACGTCATGCCGGCCCTGAATCACCAGGTCCCGCACATTCCCCGCCCGATCAGCCGTCTTCTGGGGCATGGCGATTGAAGCAATAGGCTTGAAAGCCACCGTGAATTCCAGCGCCATACCGGTAGAGATACCGCCCAGGACACCCCCCGCGTTGTTGGTTTCATAAGCCAGGCCGGGAACCCCCGCAGGAAGCAGCGGCGCAGCAAGCGGCGACGAGGCCCCCCCCTTCGGCACAGGCCGGTCGTTTTGCAGGGAACCCCGGGAATAAGCCACGGCGAACCCCGCGCCAAAGGAAACAGCTTTAGCGGCCCCGATAGAAAGCATAGCCTGAGCAATCCGGGCATCCAGCTTCTCGAAGACCGGCTCCCCCAGACCCGGCGGCAGGCCGCTTACCGAGCAGGAAACAAGGCCGCCCGCGCTGTCCCCTCCGGCGCGTAATTCTTCTATTACCTTGAGAATCCGCTCAGCAGTTTCCCGGTGAGGGACCCGTAGAGGATTACGCTCCGCCTCATCAAGGTCGAAGCCCTCATCGCCGGGAGCGGGGGCGTCTATCCCCGCGGCTGAGGAAGTCCAGGCCCGGACTGTGACGCCGAAGCCCGCAAGAAACGCCTTTGCCGCCGCGCCCGCGGCAACCCTGCCCAGCGTTTCCCGCCCGGAACTCCTGCCGCCCCCCCGGTGATCCCGGAACCCGTACTTGGCCTCCCAAACCCAATCCGCGTGGCCAGGCCTGTAGAGGTCTTTCAGGTTGTCGTAATCGCCGGAATGTTGGGAAGTATTACGCACCATGATAGCGATTGGGGAGCCCAAGGTCCTGCCCTCAAACACGCCGGAGAGGATTTCAGGCTCGTCAGGCTCTGAGCGTGTGGTAGCCGCTCCCCCGCCCCCCGGACGCCGCCGGAGCAGCTCCCGGCGAATGTCCTCCACGGAAAGAGGGACCCCCGCGGGACAGCCGTCAATGACGCAGCCCACGGCAGGTCCGTGGGATTCCCCAAAGGTGGTAACAGTAAAAATAGTGCCGAAGCTACTGCCGCCCATTACGCAAGAGCCTCCGCCCCGGCAAGCGGCGCCGCTTGCTGAATCCAAGAAACCCGAAGGGTCTCAATGCAGCGTTCCTTCATTCGGCCTCCCCGCCGGCCCTGGACAGCTCCATGTAGGCCGACTGAAGCCTGGAAAGTAGTTTTCGTACTGTCTCTTTGCGGTCTATCCGGTATTCTTCCAGCGATTCATTCAGGCTGATGGTCTGTGCGGCCTGAATGGTAACGCTCCGGGGATGAATGTTCACCCGTCCGGCGTACGCGCCCCCCATAGTGCGGTTTGCGAAGTCCCAGAGGTTTTGGACATACTCGATCTTCCTGCCCAGGGAAGCGTCCTCCCCGGGCGGCTGGCCCCGGAAATACCAGGTAAAATCCGCAAGCTCCATGTGGCGGGCCGCATACCATGCCTCGCCGGCTCTAAGGTCCCCTACAGCGCGTTCAAGCTCCATTTCCTTCTTTTCTCCCGGCTCCTTCCCCGGCACAAAAATACGGTCCCAGCACAGTTGGCGCAGATAATACATCCTGTTGAAATGATCGTCTTCGCTGTTTCCCTTCACGCCCAGAATTCCCGCGCAGTAATCCAGCGCCGCTCTGAGCAGAATCGCTGTCCGGTCTTCCCAAGGAAGGCCAGGATCGGAAACAATTCCGTACCGCGTCTCGTTTAGCCGCATAATAATTTCCCTACAGTCAAGAAACCGGTCCGCAAGTGCGCTTTGTCCGCGGGGCCGCTTATCCAGGCCGCAAATCTTTTCCACCCGGCGCAGCAGGCCATCCATTGTCCTCGCAGCTTTTCTGCCGTAACCAAGACTTATGGAAACCGGCAGTATTTCTACCGGCAAAGGTTTTCCAGTGTTTTTAAGCTGCTCCGCCGCGCCAAGACCGATGCGGATAATCCCCGGTTCCAGGCGGGGCGTTCCCCAGGCGTTGTAGCTTACCTGGCCCTCCGGCGCTATGCCCACGGGATAAACGCCTTCCGTAACGGCGGCGTAGATCCCCGCAAGTCCCTTGGAATCAAGTTTGGAATGGTGGATTGGGAGGGCGCCCAAACGCGGCATAACGATCCGCGCCGCGGGGCCGCCCCAGCGAAGCACCTCGTAGCCATAAACAAAACGTATCCTGGGGCTTGCGGGAAGCCTTATGCCTCTCCGCGCCGCCGTCTTCCTGAGCCGGTACAGGACAAACCAGGCGAGCACCTGAGGCTCAAATCCGTAAGGATGACGGAAAGCCACAATGCACCGGCTCTCCCCCGCGAGGGCCCGGCGGAATGCATGGATGAACATCGATTGTGTTTCCAGCCTTATCTTTGCGGCGCCAGTAAAAAAGGCGAGATAAAGCCTTGCCGCAAAATGAATTGCAAATATCAATATCCCGGATATTTTTGATTCCGGCGCCCGGATGTCCGGGTACGCCCTGGCAATCGGCTTATACCGGGGTCTTTTCATTTCCGTTTTTTCCTTTTTTGAAGCCCAGAGCCGTCCTGACAATCCGCAGTATCCCTCTCACAGGCAGGGGTTCCATCCGCTTCCTCACAGCTTCAAGTGATTTGACGATTGGTATATGCTGCGGGCAGCTTGATTCGCATTTGCCGCATTTAACGCACTGCCCGGAGCCGCCGGTCTGATCCGCGGCAAGGGCTGCGCTGGTAGTGTACTGCCGCATCCCCTGTATCCAGCCCAGCGCGAAGGATGCATTGTACGCGGCAAAGCAGCCAGGGATATTGACGTTCCGCGGGCAGGGCATACAGTAATTGCAGCCCGTGCATGGAACTTTACGGGAAGCATTAAATATTTCCAGTACCCCGCGGTAGATTTCCTGTTCTGCGGCGGTAAAACATCCGGGCAGGGCTGTTTCAGCGGTCAAGATATTTTCTTTAAGCTGGGCGGAATCGTTCATACCCGAAAGCAGCGTTGTTACTTCCCTGTGGTTCCATACCCAGCGCAGGGCCAGCTCCGCCGCTTTCTTCCCGGAAGCGACAGAATATCTTTTAAAGACCTCCTCCGCTTCCCTGGGCAGTGCGGAAACGAGACTGCCTCCCAGAAGCGGCTCCATGATGATAACAGGGAGGTCCCTGGCTGCGGCGGCCATCAATCCGGTTCTGCCAGCCTGGTAGTTTTCCTGCGCGTAGTTATACTGTATCTGGCAGAAATCCCAGTCGAAAATATCCAGAAGCATGAGGAATTCATCCTGGCTTCCGTGAAATGAAAACCCCGCCTGCCCTACACGGCCCGCCATCTTCTGCTCCATAAGCCATTCTTCAATCCCCATTGCCCGGAATTTTTCCCATTGCCCCCGGCTGGTAAGCATATGCAAAAGATAGTAGTCAACGCGGTTCGTCCTAAGCCGCTCCAGAGATTTGTTGAAAAATTTATCAAAGTCAGAACGAATCCGGCAAAGGAGCAGCGGGAGCTTCGTGGCGATAAATACTTTTTCCCGGACTTTGTTTTTTTCAAGGACAGTCCCAAGAGCTTCCTCGCTGCCGGGGTATATGTAAGCGGTGTCGAAGTAATTCACCCCGCTGTTGACGGCTTCCATGACAAGGCGCTCTGTTTCGTCTATATCTATAAAAGCGCCCTTCCGGGGAAACCTCATACAGCCGAATCCCAAAGCTGAAAGTTTATTCCCCGATTTCCCGCCGGTTCTGTACTGCACGCCGGTCCCCCTTATATTTTCCTTGTTTATAGAACAAATCGGACTGATGCGGATGCCTGGCAGCGTGATTCCGCGTCTTTTCCCGCAGACCGCAAAGCTTTGATCCCGGTTCATATAATAAAAGAATAAACGGACTTCCGCAATGAGACGTATTGCCTCAAAATTAATCTAGCCGAAAAAGGGCCGCATTGCGCCATAATCAATCCAGCAAAATATGGATCGGTTTCTCAAAAGCAAAACCCAGTGGACTGTCTTTTGATTCCGGTTCCGGTCATGCTGCCATGCCGTTACTTCACGGTTCAGTTTGTCCAGGGGGTCTATCCGGCGGTTAAGGCATTGGCCGGTCATCGCGCTTAATTCTATCTCCGCGCTTACCCCCTCCCGCGTGGGTTAAGGGTAGTATACACCTGTCTTTTTAGTCGTTACAAGATACTAGGACTACACACTCTCCCACGGCTAGTGGCAAGCGCTACTTCCAAGCCCCGTATCCTGTGCCGAGCTGCTTGCAATTCATCAATCTCGTTCATTTATCCTTCGAGACAACGGTCGTGAGCGACGCCTTCAGGCGGGTACAAGATACTGGGCAAAAAACTGCCTAACAATTTCGTCCACCTGATCGTAGACCACTCGGGGGCAGTTCAGCGCGGAGAACGGCGTCCACACCAATGGGATTTTTCCAAAATCCCCCAAAACCACTTGACAAGTCCGCCTCACCGGGGTAGTATAAAAGTGCACATTTCAAAGGAAGCGAGGCGGCCGGCTTAGGCCGGGAATCCTCCGCTATTCCGTAACTGTGATTGGGAAGAATGTTCGATGAGCGGTATAAAATCTGAGAAGATTTGTCTGCCACATCCATGCTGCGTGAAAGAAACATCTAAGATTTTATAAATTAACAGTTTGTCAAACCTATAGGAGGGTTAAAATGGCAAAAATTTATTCTTTTACTAGAATGCTCTGTATAATGCTGGTATTCGGAATTTTCTTGCAAGGTTGCGATAATTTGCACGATTCAGAAATCACGGAAAGCAGCAGCGGGAGATATTCAACCCCTTATGCTGATGCGGAGTTGCTTGAACAGTTGGCAACAAAAGAGGGCGCTGTGGACTGGCGTGTGGCACGGTTTTTCGCCCTCACTGATATGCTGGATTTTACAGAAGAAAACAACTGGTATGGAGCGGAACTTTCCCGATATCCGCTTGTTATTTATCACACCGGAAATGATGAACCGCGGTATTATGAATTCCGTGTGTTGCGGAATGACATAGAAATTGGCGCCATAGCGTGTGCCGCAGAAAAAGCGAAGGCGAGCCCGTGCAGTATGTAATGCCATACTCACTAACATTAAAAGATGAAAATGCCCGTGCTGTTAAAACCGGCAGATTAAAGCTTATTGACGCTGGGTACCCAAGCCGCTTAATAGGCCGTAATAGCGGCAACGGCCGTTCTGTTAATACTACAACCGGAACAGAGGAGGATCTAGCCCAATATTCGATTGATGTTAATGTCAAAGATTATCTTGAGTATGCGACAGATGAAGAGCTTGTCGCGTTGGGTATATACGACAGAGAAACGCTTCAGCAGGTCATTGACGCTCAGATTGAAAATGAAGAAACTATCGCTAACCTCTGGAAGCAAATTGAGGAGGCGAAAGAAAAAATATTCGCTTCAACCGATGCGGAGATCATATCTTCCTATACAAGTGTGGAAGAAAACAGTCGTGCGTACTCTACAGGAGGGCATTTGCTTCAGTCGTGGTATAATAAAATAGGCTGGAGTAGGCCCTCTGTTTCTACTCTCTGGTGTGTGCCTTTTGTAGGGTATTTTATTACCCTTGGCGGAGGAAGCAATTCTGGGTATTCATCTGTTCCTCTTACGAATAATGAGAGCGCCAATAAAATAACCCTCTACCGTTCCTTTGAAAACAAGTTGGGAGATGGAGGTTCTACCCTCTGGGCATTGGACGACGCGTTACGCAGTCTAACTAAATATCAGCTTCACTGGTATGTGGGTATTAGCTCAGGCATCTGGGATAATATTGATTCGCATTTGAGAAACAAAGGTCTTCCTGCTGTGTCGTTCCGTTGCGCTTATAATATTATTGGTAGTGGCCATGCCAGGGCTATATACGGCACCTATTCGGAGACAGAAAAACTCAATTGGTATTTTTGGTTTTTTGGATGGCACTATGCATACAGTACTTATCCAACAACCAAGTGGTACCGTATGTATGACAATGGAGAGGAAGGTTTTGCACATGGCTTTTATGAGAAAGCCGGTCAATACTTTCAGATAACGTGGGGCGAGGTATATTATAAGTAGACTGTGGCAGAAAAGCGGCGAATATGCAAGTAAATCTCCGCTCTATGAATATTTGCTTGAATGGGGGACAATGTGCTATGCAAAAAGGATATTTAGTCATTACGGCGCTGATGTCTGTTATGCTTTGGCTTTCCAGTTGTATAGGCGGCACGGTTACTTGCGGTGTTTCAGTAAAGTTGCTTAACGCTTCGGAATCGGAGGTAATAGACCTGCGACTGCTTTTTATGGATCAAGTCGTAAAAAAACTCTATGCCGGTCAGGAATATACACTCGATTTCTCGTGGAGCGGAAAGTATCCGTATATCAGCGATGATCATATTGAGTATCGTATTAACGACAAAAAATATGACCATAAAAACGAAAAAGGCGCTTTCGCCGGCAAACCGCTGGTGATAAACGAAACCCTGCTTCTTATTACCATCTACAGCGATTCCTACACGATGGAAATGAAAGACTTGCTTGAATACGATGGAATAGAGTTATGAAAAAAAATTCGTTTTCTGTCACAGGTATTTTGCTGGCATATATTTTTCTTTTCTCAGGCTGTAAGAGCGATACGGAAGGAACATCTCAGACGCGGCAGATCCATATAAAGGTAGTGAATCTTTCGACAGAAGGTGTTACGGATGTGTGGCTCATGTTTATCGACAAAACTATTTCAAAAATAAACGCTGGCGAAAGTTATCGCGATTCATACCCTGTGGAAACTACGCGGGCCGATGGTTTTAGAGCAAATGATCACATTGAATACACCATTAAAAGCAAGCGCTTTGATGCCCGTACCGAACAGGGGGAATTCTCAGGCAGACCCTTGTTCATACCGTTTGATTCGGAGATTGTTGTAACCATCTATGAGGAATACTATACCCTTGAAACACAGCCTGCGGTTCTTTGAAGGACTGACGTATAAAAAAATCGTTTCAGCACATATCTATGCACTGCTTGTCTGTACCGCACTTTATTCAAAAGATCTAATGAACGGCTCTTTGGGGATTGACATGGGGTATATAACGGGCACAACAAATGAGTACGTCTATAAAGACGGTAAGACCATAAGCCATCTCGAATGGAAAGAAAATCTAATTCCGGCTTTTCAATTTCACAGTCGGTTTGATATTATTGGTATTTTCCTTTCCCTTGATATGCTTTCTGTTCTTCCGTTGGCTATAAAATCAGGTGTTATAAGCGACTATGACTATCTTCTTGATAACTCTGATATGCTGTCTAATTACTCAGAACATGATCTCTACACAGATAAACATTTTAATCTTTCTTTCCGGATCGGATATACCTTTGTTTTCTGGCGATTTACAATGTCTCCAACGGTGGGATTTTCATATTATACACGCAAATGGTCGGCGGTGAATGGCTATTTGCAATATCCAACAAACGATGATGAGCCTTTGTCTGAAGAAACGCCAAAAAACAATGTGCTTGGGACAGGCATAAATTATGAACAATTATTAAAATTTTTCTCTATAGGCGTTGAAAGCGGTTATACAATGGACTTGTTCGATAACCTATTTTACTGAACCCTATCGGGTTCGGGTTATCGAACAAGTCTCGCAAAATACTACGTATTTTGCCGATTTTTATAAGGAATTTGTTCGATACCTGAAGTTATCGAACAACTCTAATAAATAAGAAAATAGTTATTTTCCTAAATTTATCGT
>JAITSE010000053.1 GCA_031288005.1 Treponema sp. | reverse complement strand
TTCCTTCTAAGCTGCGGATCATATTATAAGTCCCAAAACTCCAAGTTTAGATTTCCCCCTCAGAAATAGGGGGTTACTATAAGATTAAACGATATTTCAGAATATTGCAAATTTTTTTTCAAGAAAAAACTTGTTTTTTCAAGAAAAACTTGTTTTTCAAAAAACTTGTTTTTCAAAAAACTTGTTTTCAAGAAAAACTTGTTTTTCAGAAATGCAAATATTTCCGGTTTTAGACCTGCAATCCGGCTCCGCCGGATTGCTTGGAGTTTTGCGGCCCCCAAGGGGTTTTCAAGCGGCCCCCAAGGGCCGCTCTGGTCCAACCCGCAAAACTCCAGGAGAATCTTGAAACCCGCAGGGTTTCAAGATTCTCAAGTGAAGCAAATTGCAGGCTGCGGGCCATATATGAGGTATGAGAAAGTTAAGATTGCTTGATGATGGAGTCTGGTACGGAGTCAGGACCCGGATTAACAACCGGGAGCCGTTATTCAGGCGGCAAAATGCGCTGGCGCTGTTCACCTTGGTGTTCCGGCAGGCGAAGAAACAGTTCGGATTCAGCGTCCGGGCTTTGCGGCTTGAGAATGACTGGCTTGTGTTCTTTATCCGGCCTGTGGACGGGTTCGAGCTTCCGGCGATTATGAAGTGGGTGAAACAAGTGTTTGCTCAGCGGTTTAACGGGATTGACGGGAGGATTGGGCACGTTTGGGGGGATCGTTACTGGTCGGAGATACTGGACGGTGAACCACCGGAAGAACTTGAGGAAGATATTAGGGTCAGACCCCAGCGGGACTACAAAACGAAAAATCCCGTTTTCCTGCTCTTTTCCCCCTGGTTTACGGCCCCATTCCCCCGTCCGCCCACTCCAGTCCGGGAAATAATGCAGGGAGTTTTGGGAACCCTGCGGTTCGTAGAACCGCTAAGGGACCGGAGGTCCCACGGTTCTCAAGTGCAGGGGTCAGACCTCAGGGAGAAGCCAGAAAAATAAATCCGGGGAGTTTTGGAACCGAAGGTTCCAAAACTCCAAGAGAAACTTAAAACCGCAGGTTTTAAGTTTCTCAGATGCTTAGCCGCTCGGCGTGGTGGTAGGCTTCGGCCCGCAGAGCCTTGACGGATTCGTCGTTGAGGTATTCGTCAAAGGGCATCATGCGGTCTATATAGCCGCCGCCCGGGGGGAGAATCTCGATGATGCGGTTGGCTATGGAATTGACAAATTCGTGGTCGTGGGAGTTAAAAACAATGACCCCTGGAAAAGCAATCAGGCCGTCATTGAGCGCGGTAATCGCTTCCAGGTCAAGGTGGTTTGTAGGTTCGTCCATGATAAGAACATTCGCGCCGGAAAGCATCATTTTGGCCAGCATACACCGCACTTTTTCGCCCCCGGAAAGGACGTTGACCGGCTTCAGGGCTTCATCGCCTGAAAAGAGCATCCGCCCCAGGAAGCTCCGCACGTATGTTTCGTCCTGATCCGGGGAGTATTGCTTGAGCCAGTCTGTAATGGATATACCGGAATTAAAGAAGGCGCTGTTTTCCCTTGGAAAATAAGAAAAGGCGATGGTCTGACCCCAAGTGTACTCCCCGCGGGCGGCTTTGCTTTCTCCGGCGATGATGTTGAAAAAGGCCGATTTTGAAGTATGCTCCGCGCCGACAAAGGCGATTTTATCATTTTTGTTCACTGTCAGAGACAGGTCCCGCAGCAATTCTGTTTCCTCGAATGTGAAGCAAAGTTTTTCCACCCGCAGCACATTGTTGCCGATCTCCCGGAGCGGCTTAAAGCCAGCATAAGGGAATTTCCGGCTTGTAACAGTAACGCTGTTCAGGTCGAGTTTTTCCAGAACTTTCTTGCGGCTCGTGGCCTGCCGGCTTTTGGCCGCGTTGGATGCGAAACGCTGGATGAATTCCTTGAGTTCCCTGGCCTTTTCTTCCCGTTTTTTCAACTGATCTCTTGCCTGCCTCTGAAGCATCTGGCTCATCTGATACCAGAAGTCATAGTTCCCGGAGTACAGGCTTATCTTTCCAAAATCTATGTCGCAGATGTGGGTGCAGACAGCGTTGAGGAAATGCCGGTCGTGGGACACAACAATCACTGTGTTGGGAAAGTCTATAAGGAAGTCCTCAAGCCACGCGATAGACTCCAGGTCCAGGCCGTTGGTTGGCTCGTCCAGAAGGAGGATGTCCGGGCTGCCGAAAATGGCCTGGGCCAGAAGGACCCGCACTTTCTTGGACTCGTCTAGTTCCGCCATCAGCCTGCCGTGATCTTCCTCGTCAAGTCCCAGGCCGGAGAGAATCTGCCCAGCCTGGGCCTCCGCCTCCCAGCCGCCCAATTCCGCGAAGTCGGCTTCCAACTCGCTGGCTCTCATGCCGTCTTCCTCTGAAAAATCTTCTTTGGCGTAGATTTCTTCCCGCTCTTTTTGAACTTTGTAAAGTTTAGGATATCCCATGATGATGGTTTCCAGGGCCGTAAATTCCTCGAAGGCAAAGTGATCCTGCCCCAGGACGGCGATGCGCTCCCCGGCGGTTATTGAAATTTCGCCCTTGTCGTGTTCAGTCTCGCCGGACAGAATTTTGAGGAAGGTCGATTTTCCCGCGCCGTTTGCGCCGATTATCCCGTAGCAGTTGCCGGGGGTGAATTTTACATTTACATCCTTGAAGAGGGTCCGCTCTCCATAACTGAGACTTACATCGCTGACGGTGATCACTGATTATTCCTTTTGTTTTTTTGGTTTGAAGAATCCCAGGAGCCGTCCAAGGACGCCCTGTTTTTGCGGCGCTGCGGCGCCGGCTTTTTTGCCGCTCCCGGCAGCGGCTGCGGCAGGCTTGCCCCGCCGGAGGTCTGCTCCGGCCTTGCTTCCACGCCTGGAGCGTCTACTGTCCGCCTGTTTTGCAGCTACATTTTCCCGCGCCCGCTGCTCTTCGCGGTTTCCGGCGGCGGTCTTTTCCCGGCGTCCGCCGCGCCTATTTCCAGCCCGGCCTTCGGAATGAGGCTTGCCGCGGGAAGAAGCCTGGGTTTCATCTGAAGATTTATCGTATTTCCGCTTGTAATAGGCCATCCGGTCTTTTTCGGGCAGCGCGGAAATATCAGGCTGCGTTTCCCGGTTTTCCATCCGCTCCCGGCGGGGCGTCCGGCGCTCATCCCGTCTTTCAGGCGCGTGTCCGCGGGCGCTTTCGGCGCTCCGGCCATGCCCCCCGCGTTCCCGGCTTGAGCCGGGATGCCGCCGCGCTTCGCTGCCCGAAGGATGGGCGCGCCGGCTGGAGTCTGATCGTCGGCTGTCATCGTAATAATCCGTTCTGATTCGCAGACCCTCGCTTTTGTCTTCCCCGTAAAGTTTTTCCGTCACTGTCTCGGAGGGAATTTTTTTCCCAATGTACCGCTCAATGGCGGGGAGTTCGTACACATCCTGTTCGCTTGCCAGGGTCACGGCCTTGCCGGTCTTGCCCGCCCTGGCGGTCCGGCCTATACGGTGGACGTAGTTTTCCTGTTCTACCGGGAGATCGTAATTTATCACCATAGCCAGGCCCTCGATGTCGAGACCCCGGGCCGCCACGTCGGTAGCCGCCAGAAAGCGGACTTTTCCGGCTTTTACATCGTCGATGATTTTGAGCCGCTTTGCCTGGGGCAGGTCCCCCATGATGAATTCGCAGGGTACGCCGTTGAGCCTGAGCCGTTTTGCCACAATTTCGGCGTAGCGCTTTGTGTTGCAGAAGATTATCGCGCTTTCAGGTTTTTCCCGCTCCAGGATGCCCATAAGGAGCTTCATCTTATGTTCGCTGGGCACATGGTAGAGAATCTGTTCAATTTCCTCTACTGTAACGTTTTCCGGGGCGATTTCAATTTCATGGGGAGATTTGGTATATTCCCAGGCTAGGTTTTTGACCCAGTTGTTGAGGGTTGCGCTGAACAGCATGGTCTGCCGCCGGTCAACAGGAGGCACTACTTTGATTAGCTTCCGCAAGTCAGGATAGAAACCCATGTCGAACATACGGTCCGCTTCATCCAGCACAAGAAAGGCAATATCCATAAGGTTCATTCTGCCTGAAGCATTCAAATCCAACACCCGTCCCGGAGTCCCCACGAGGATGCTCGCATTGTCCTTCAGAAGCCGCTGCTGATCCGCATAGCCTACGCCGCCGTAAAAACTCCCTATTTTGAAGGAAAGGTATTTCCCCAGGAGTTTGGCCTCATCTTCAACCTGCACCGCAAGTTCCCGTGTAGGCACCATGATGAGGGCCTTCTTGCCGGAAAGAAGCGGTTCGCTCAGGAGGCGTTGAAAAATGACCACCAGGAAGGCGGCGGTCTTCCCGGTGCCGGTCTGGGATTGAACATAGAGGTCCTGTCCCCCAAAGGCGTTCGTCAATACCTGCTCCTGAACAGGCATACAGGAAATATACCCCGCCTCGGAAAGGCCCCGTTGAAGATCGGGGTGCAAATTCAAATCGGTAAATTTCATAAATTAAGTAAAATAAATATATCCCATTGCCGGAGTTTTGAATAGTAGAGGAAGCTGGAGGCCGCTAAAGCGTGAGATTCTGGCGTCTTAGTCTGCTATATGACCTGAAAACGAAAATCTAGGAACCGGATTTTACGGAGGATGAGGAGGCGGAGCGTGTTGCGGGAGGACGGCCTTAGGTGTAGACTTTGCGGGGCGGCAGAAAATGTCGTGGGGACGACTTTAACCGTCCTTGAGTCAAATTTATCCATTAAAAACGCCTTGAGAATACGCCTCGAATAAGACATACTCTTACTTTATGGAGTTTTGGGACTATCTGAACGAGACATTACGCCCCGTTGAAACCGAAACGGCGGCAGTCCTTGACCTGTTCGCGGGGGTGGGGGGCTTGTCCCTGGGATTTGAGGCGGCGGGTTACAAGACAACCGGTTACGAAATGGATCAAGCGGCCTGTGAAACCTACAATAAAAACCTGTCCGGCTTATGCCATGAGGTAAAATTATCCGCCGGCTTTGAATACCCCGAAGCGAATATTGTCATTGGCGGCCCGCCTTGTCAGCCGTTCAGCGTTTGGGGATACCAAAAAGGCGCGTCCGATACGCGGAATGGCTTTCCAGTTTTTGTCGAGGCGATCCAACAATTACAGCCTGAAATTTTCCTTTTTGAAAATGTCCGCGGCTTGCTATACGCCAATAAAAATTATTTTGAAACGGTGTTGGAAAAATTAAAAGCGCTTGGCTATATCATCGAATATAAATTATTGAACGCCGTTAATTACGGGGTTCCGCAAAACCGTGAGCGGCTGTTTGCCGTGGGGCATCGCGGAAGATTCCGGTTTCCCTTGCCGCGGAAAAAACGGATTACCGCCGGGGAAGCGATAGGCGACTTAATGTATACCACCCCGCCGGAAAGCAAATTCCTCACCTCCGCGATGGACGCTTATGTGGCGGTATATGAAAAAGCGTCCTGCTGCGTAAAGCCCCGCGACTTATATCCCGAAAAACCGGCGCGGACATTAACGTGCCGGAATCTTGCCGGAGCAACAAGCGATATGCAGCGGGTGCGCCTTCCCGACGGCAGAAGGAGGCGGCTTTTACACCGCGAAGCGGCGCGGCTTCAATCGTTTCCTGACTGGTTCGAGTTTTGCGGAAATGAAACCCAACGGTTTAACCAAATAGGAAACGCCGTTCCGCCGCTTTTGGCGTACAACATAGCGCTGGCGGTAAAAGAGTATATGCGGCAAGGCGCGTTATATGAAACAAAAGAAATACTTGAAGAAAGACATACCGTTGAGATGGAGGACTGCCCTCTGTTCCAGTTATGAAAACCTACATAACAAAAAGCGCCAAGGGCGCAAAAGTTCAAAAAATGATAAATAGACTTGTTCGATAACTTCAGTTATCGAACAAATTCCTTATAAAACCAGCAAAATGCTCCGCATTTTGCGAGACTTGTGAGACAACCAACCGGGTTGTTGAACAAGTCCAATGAGGCGCTTGATATTCTTGAAAGCGCCGGTATTCCTTTGGAAAACAAAACCGGACGTTCCCTTGAGCGTATGGCGGTTTGTTTTCTTGCCGTTGCTTCTGTAACCGATGATTGGTCCAAAGCGTCTTCTGAGAAGTTTTATAAAACCCGTGATGTCATAAACTACGTCAATGCGCATTTTGAGGAAAACATATCGTCCGGCTCTTACGATGATATACGCCGCAAGGATTTAAAGTTATTGGTTTTGGCCG
>JAITSE010000051.1 GCA_031288005.1 Treponema sp. | reverse complement strand
CAGCCAGACACAAAACTCCCAAAAGCGCTGAACAAAGAATTTTTTTCATAATGAACCTCCTAAAATTATTGTGATTATAATTATTTCACAATAATAATAAATTGTCAAGAAAAAATTTTAAAATTTTTATATATGCAAGCCATTAAGCTGGGCGGCACATGGGCGCTGTAAATTTTAAATCTGTGGTTTGACTGACATCTGGGTCCGCCGGGGTATTAAACCATTAATACGAATATAAATTTTAGAAAAATGCTTTTTATGATACAACGATCTGGCATAAAAAATTACTTGTATACAATAATAGACTTCTAGTCCTGGCAAACTGCTTGTATGAAATGTACCGGGAACATAATAATTAATACTGGTCAATTGTGCGGAATTTCCGGGTCACTTAGTTTGTCTGCAATGACATGAGACCGAAAGTCCCAGCTTCTACAAACTGGTGAATGGGTTTTTTGGGTATTAAACCATTTGCTGCGAATTTATGATAAATCTACATATATTTACTGCAAAAGGGTAGACGTGGGGGATAAAATCAGCTATATTTTCTAGCAGACTGTCCTCGGAGTTGGGAAGGTGTAAAATTATCCAAGAGAATTTATGGAATTTCATCCTAATCATTCTTAACAATCTTAGTACTCCGCGTTAAAATAGGCTAATTCAAGGTGGATTTATGGCATACGGAAAAAAAAGGAACATCACAAAAAATTATCTGCATGGCAGACTGCGGTTTACAGAGTTTGCGATCACCAACGCTTGTATAGCAAAATGTTCTTTTTGTGATATTTGGAAGCAGCAGCCGAAAGTTTTCGTGGAACGAGAGAAGGCCCTTGCCGCAATTAACCGGCTCGCCGATTTTGGAGTGTCCCATCTTACCATCACCGGCGGGGAACCCATCCTGCACCCAAATGTTATTGATTTTGTGAAACTCGCGACTAAGCGGAAAATGAACAACGCGGTTTTAAACGCCGCTCCTCAGCTACTGATGCGCAATGATATCCTCAAGCGGCTAGAAGGCGCCGGATGCGATCTCTTGAGCATTTCTTTTGATTCAGGGGACCCGCTTACTATGGCCGAATCCCGCAAGATACCCAACATCATGGACGAGATGGCAAAAGCCATGGAAATGGCGAAAAAAACTACGCTCAAGACTATGGCTTCCGTGCTTATCTGGAACGATAACTATAACAAGTTGGAAGAAGTATTTATGCGAGCCAAGAATATGGGATTTGATTTTGTCTCTCTGAATTACCCGACTTTTTCAAAATCAGGAGTGTATCCCCTGGGAGGCGATGGGATAAGCCTGTCCCGGGAAAAAGTTATCCATGGACTTAAAGACGCAATCAAACTCAGGAAGACCGGGAAATACGGAATCATCAATATGCCTGTCTCCATGCGAAATATTATTCATTACCTTACAAATCCCGCGGCGGTAAAATACACTTGCCGCGGTGGGCGTCATGTACTATTTGTAGACTGGTTTTTCGATGTACGTCCCTGTATGCAGCTTCCCCATGTGCTTGGAAATATTTTAACAATGAAAGAGAGAGATTTGATGCGTCCGCCATGCAATGAATGTAATATGAGTTGGTACCGGGATTTTAGTATGTTTTTTCACGGGATCAAGAGTATCCCCGTATGGCTTGACTCACTATCTGGAACAAAAGGTCTTTTATAACGCGCTGTATCTTATGAAAATAGTAATGTTTACCGACGCTTACTGGCCCCGCATAAACGGCGTTACCGTTTCTGTCGATTCGTTTTCCCACGCCCTAGTACGCTCTGGGAATGAAGTAATGATTATCTGTTCTCATTATCCTGAATCGGAAGAGGCCGAAAGGATACGTGTCAAAAAAACCCAGACAAAAAAAGAGCTGGTTGACGCAGGATATGGAAAACCTGTTGTTGTTCGGGTGCCTTCCCTCCCGCTTATCATTTCCAAGGAAGACAGGATAGCGAAATTTAGCAAATGGTTTTGGGTTTCTAAAAAGATAGAAGTCTTTAACCCTGATATCATCCATGTCAATACTGAATTTGTCATTGCTGAATTCGGTTTTCAATACGCAAAACTCCACAATCTGCCGGTTGTCTATACATTTCATACTTTGTGGGAAGATTACGTAGCAAACTATATTCCCCTGGTTCCGACTTTTTTGCTGCGTTTAGTTATACGGAGAATTCTTAAAAATATCATCCGGCGGGCCGATACAATTATCGTACCTTCTGTGCAGATTCAGGATGTACTAAAAAAATATACCACAAAAAAACAAGCATACCTGCTGCCGACAGGCATAGACCCGCATCTCTTTAGTCATGACACATCCGAAACAGTACAGTTCCGGGACATTCTGACGCAAAAATATCCTCTGCTTATTAATAAGCGCGTATTACTGTTTGCGGGCCGCATAGCCAAAGAGAAGAACATAGATTTTTTGCTGAAAATAGTGCCGCAGGTCATAGCGAGACATCCGGAAGCCATTTTCTTATTTGTCGGGAACGGACCTGATCTGTACTTTTATACAGAAGAATGTGAACGGCTCAAGATTGAGGATCACTGCGTCTTTACCGGATACGTTGCCCGGGAAGATTTGGCGTTGATCTACAGCATGTCCGATATTTTTGTTTTTCCATCGTTAACGGAAACCCAGGGGCTTGTGACCATCGAGGCTATGCTTTCCGGTACGCCGGTGGTGGCAATAGGCGCCATGGGTACCATCCAGGTAATGAACGGGGATAACGGCGGTTTTATGGTCCACGACGATCCTCAGGAGTTTACGGCCCGGGTCTTTGACCTCCTGGAAGATAATGAATTATACCGGCGTAAAGCAGAGGAGGCAAAACGCCATGCCCAGGGGTGGACCATAGAAACCATGACGGCAAAGCTGGAACACATCTACCGTTCTTCCCGCCGTATGTTCAGGCAGGCGTATCCATAAGCCAGACCATGAAAATTTTTCGACTGTTTAAATCTTGTCAAAAAAAACTTTTTAGACCATACTTTACCTATGACGCTCAATGAATTTGATATCTGGTTCAGAGCACGGTATCGGCATACATCTTCGGCTATGCTCGCGGTTATGTTGATCGTGTCGGATCTGCTGGGGGTTATGCTTTCATTCGGGACGGGATTCTTCCTGGTCAACCTCTACGATTTATCGGCCATTAACTTTAAATCCTTTGTTACCTATTGGCCGTATCTGCCGATATTCATCATTATTTTCCAAATGTTCCGTTTGTATCCCGGAATACTTCTGGCTCCCGCAGAAGAACTTAAGAATTTTGCCTTCGCGTCTTTGATTGCCCATGGCGGCATCATTATTTCCCGGTATATCGAAGACAGGGAATTCGACGCCATTTCTGTCGCTTTTATCATCAGCTTCATTGTTTCTTGTTATAGTTTACTGCTGTGCCGTTCCTGTACTCATTCAATTCTAAAACAGTTAAAACTAAAAGGTATCCCCGCGGTTATTTTCGGCAGCGGTCCTGCCGGCAGGCTGGTCATTGACCGGCTCTTGGCAAACAGAAAAATGAGCTATATACCAGTCCTGATCCTGGATGACAATCCCGCTTCGGGGAACTATTATCAGAAAATTCCCATTATTCACGATACAAATCTGGGGCCGGAAATTGTCAGGCGGTTTAATATAAAAATGGCGATTATCGCCATGCCGGAAATGGATCGGACGGCAGTCGAAAATCCGTTAAAAGATTCAACCGCATCCTTCCGCTACAGTGTGCTGATTCCTGATTTTTCCGGCATTGTCAGTATATGGATGTCTGTCCGCGATATTGACGGAGTTCTTGGCCTGGCCACCAGTCACCGGTTAAAGATGCCCTGGAACCTGGGAATTAAGCGGTTTGTTGATTTGTCCATTGTTCTCATTGGAGGAATCATTATTCTTCCAATGCTGCTTTTTATCGCCCTGCTTATTAAAATAACTACGCCTGGACCTGTTTTTTATAAACATAACAGGCTTGGGCTTAATGGCAAACCTATAAAGGTGTATAAATTCAGATCTATGGTCATGGATTCCGAAGAACAACTGGAAAAACTGCTGGGAGATCCAAATATTCAAAAGGAATGGGAGAGCAGCCATAAGCTCAAAGACGATCCACGGGTAACCCTTGTGGGCAGATTTCTGCGCCGTACCAGCTTTGATGAATTCCCCCAAATCATCAATGTTTTAAAAGGAGAAATGAGCCTTGTGGGTCCCAGGCCGGTTACGGAAGAGGAAGTAAAAAAATACGGCGCTGATTTCAGCCGCATATTTTCTGTCAAGCCGGGCATGACCGGCCTTTGGCAGGTATCGGGCCGGTCGGATATAGATTACCGTGACAGGGTTGTCTACGACACATATTATTTACAGAGCTGGTCTCTTTGGCTTGATCTTTGGGTGCTGTATAAAACATCCGGGGTCGTGCTGAAAGGTAAAGGAGCGTATTAGTGCGTTTTTTTTCCATTTTATTGTGCGCCATTTTATTCTATGCCGCGCCGGTTTTCGCTCAACGCCGTTCTTTTAATGACGTTTTTCCCGATTGTGATGAAGCAAAACGGGAAAAAGTCTTTTCTAAAAACGGATTGCTTGTTTTTGCGGAAGATACGGTTTCTTTGCGGTTATCCCCCCCCATTCCGGCGGGGACAGCTATTCAAAAAGTCATCGCGGAGCAGCGGCCTTTTTTTTTAAGTGAATCCCTCCTGGTTATCCCCTTTCAGAAAAATGTACCTGACATGCTTAAGATCTACAATGCCTGCGGCAAGGTACAAAAGCTACAAGGCCGCACATACTTTTCGGTTACCCGGGACAAGGAAATCCCCTTGTTTGACGAAGCAACCCGCCTTGAAAGTCCAAGAAGAAATTCCGCCATTCCGGATCCTCCCGACGCTCAAACGGTTCCATCAAAGGAGACCATGTATATGCGCCTTAAAGACGCGAATTTCGGGAATTCCTATTATCGGGCGGATATTTCCGTGGATCAATACGGTCTTACCTATAGTTTGACTAATTTTAGAAATTTGACCTATCTCTTTATTCCCGCCATTCGGGAGAATAAATTTGTCGCTCATCTGTACATTGAACCTCTGGACGAAGGCATCCTGATCTACAGTGTGTCAGGAGTTGATGTTTCGGATTTAATTGCCTCCATGATCAACATTCCTTCGGCCATTAGAAAACGGCTTGAAGTGATCATCGAATGGATTGCCGAAGGTATACAGGCCGTCAGCTTGTAAGCCGCAGCGGAGGCATCCCCGGCCATGCCTTATGCCTTAGTCCGCCCCCCCGGTTTCCACGCCTTCCCCCCAAGCGGCCAGCTTACGGTGCAGTGTCTTTCGCCCAATGGCAAGGACTTCCGCAGTTTTGCTCTTGTTGCCCTTGAGAGAAGAAAGTGTATCCCGAATGATAATTCTCTCCGCTTCCTCAAGATTTGCTCCCAGCGGAATACGGATCCACCCTTCATCATTCCGGCTTTTTATGGTGGGAGGAATGTCGGCTTCGGTGATAGCCGGACCTTTGGCCATGACCACCGCGCTTTCGATGCAGTTCCGCAGTTCCCGGACGTTGCCCGGCCAGCTGTAAGCGTAGAGGACGGCCCTGGCCTTGTCATCCATGCCCTCCACGGGCTTGCCGTTTTCCGCGGCGAATTCTTTAAGGAAGGCGCTGATAAGGAGGGGGATGTCGTCTTTGCGTTCTCTAAGGGGAGGGATATGAATATTCACAACGTTGAGACGGAAGTAGAGATCTTCTCTGAAGCTGCCTTTCTCGATTTCCGCTTTAAGGTCCTTGTTCGTGGCGGCAACGATACGGACATCCACCTCAATGGTTTCTTCACCGCCGACCCGTTGGAATTTTTTTTCTTGAAGTACCCTAAGCAGCTTAATCTGTATATTCTGATCGATTTCGCCGATTTCATCGAGAAAAAGCGTCCCCTCGTTGGCAAGCTCAAAGCGGCCCCGCATACGGGAGACCGCCCCGGTAAAGGCTCCTTTTTCATGGCCAAAAAGCTCGCTTTCCAGGAGGCTTGCGGCCAGGGCGGCGCAGTGGACCTTAATCAATGGCTTGCCCTTTCTGGGAGAAAGCTCATGAAGGGCGTCCGCCACAAGTTCCTTACCCACCCCGGATTCACCGGTAATAAGTACCGAAGCCTTGGCCGGCGCTGCGCGGCTTATGGTGTCGAAGACTTTTCGCATGGGGACGCTACTGCCTATGATGGTCTCGAACTTTTTTTGGTGTTCCAGTTCTTCTTCCAGCCTGTGGTGGCGAATCGCCAGTTCCCGGTTTTGCAGGGCCCGCTTCACAAGGAGGGACAGGCGTTCCAGATTCACTGGCTTAGTGAGAAAATCGTAGGCGCCGTTTCTCATGGCGGACACGGCGTTTTCCACCGTGCCGTGACCGGTAAGGACAATGACAGGCACTCCGGGAGTTTCGGCGCTTATTCGTTTGAGGAGTTCTTCTCCTGAAACGCCGGGCATACGCAGATCGGTGATCGCCAGGTCTATGTCTCCTTTTTGAAAGCGCCGCCAACCTTCATCACCCGAGTCAGCGGTTTCTATCTCATAACCGTCCATTTGCAAGGACGCCGCCAAGCCTTCCCGAATATTTTTTTCGTCGTCTACAACCAACAGCTTAAACTTCAACATCTTCTCCTTCATAAGCCAGCAGCCGGGTTTCTTTTTGTGGAATAGGCAAGGTAACGATAAAACAGGACCCCTCGCCTTTCCTGGATTTTACGCTAACATCCCCTTTGTGTTCCCTGATTACCTTGAAGACTAGAGTCAAGCCCAGGCCCAAACCTGTATCTTTTGTGGTAAAGTACGGCTCAAAAATTTTCGGGAGGTTTTCCTCGGTTATGCCTGTCCCGGTATCACAGACATCGATTTGAATTTCCGTATCCGTACCGCCGGTTTTAATAGTAAGCGTCCCGCCTTCTGGCATGGCGGCGATGGCGTTTTTAATCAGGTTGAGGAGGGCTTGTTTCATATACCGTTCGTCAAATTCGGCATCTGGAATTTTTTTGTCAAGTTCAAGCGCATATCCTATTCCCGCTTCGTCCAACTCATATTTAACGAATTCAACAAGCTCTTCAATAAGAGTATTGATATTTCCATCGCGGAAATCCATGTTCATGGGCCGGACGGCAAACAGAAAATCAACCACAATGCGGTTAAGGCGGTCTATCTCCTCGTTAATCACGGCTATATATTTATCTAGCATATCGAAGCAAACGGCAGGCTTTTCGTCTATACCGTCTGGGTGTGCTTTGAAAAACATTTCCCGGTTTGCGGCCAGGGCCTTCTGGATCAATTGTATGTGAATTGAGAGGGAACCCAGGGGATTTTTTATCTCATGGGCAACGCCAGCCGCCAGGGTGGTAAGACTGGCCAGATTTTCCGCTCTCCTTAAGCGGGCTTCCTTCCCCCGCTTTTCAGTGATATCCTCAACATGGATGAGTGAACCTGATACTTGGTGGTCCCTGACCAGGGGCAGGACGCTGATGCTGAGAAGTCGGGGAATGCCTTTAACTTCCGCATCGAATTCGCGCTCCTCAACCCGGTCGCCGTTTGTCAGGGCAGCCTCAAGGAATTCCCGTATTTTCTCGTTTTTCGCCAGTGTCCAGACCGGCGCGTTTTCGTATTCATAGTGGGTAACTGTGAGGAAACGCTCGGTGTACTTATTCACCATAACCAAGTGATGCCGGGTATCGCAGACCAGTAAGCCTTGATTCAAAGAATCAAGAACCGTTTCCAGACGGTCTATTTCCTCTGCGACGGAAATCAACAGGTCTTGTACCTGTTCAAAAGTAAGTTTGTTGAGTTTCTTTAAGGCCCGTTTTATAAAATCCCTCATAGTCCTACAGATGGACGGTAAAGGGCCGTCAGTCTCCTCGTTAATTCCGTATAGAGCCGGTCCAAAACCAGAGCCGGCGCCTGGTTATAGGTTTCCACGGCCAAAACCGCTTCTGAAGCCGCTTCCCGCCAGATGTCCGCGAAGACCGCCACTCCGGGAGAGGGAGGAGCGCACCGCAGACTGCTTGAAACTATCCCGAGGAGGAATTCAAAAAACCGGATGAACAGTCCAGACGGTTTAAAGTCTTCCGCGCCTTTGAGAATCGCAGCCACAGATGAACCCGTGTCCACGACGCTGCATTCAAGTCCAGACTTTTCGGCGATACTCGACGCGTACTGCTTCAGGACTTCCAATTCCGGGGGAAGGTTGGAAAGCCCCGCTCTTAAAAGGGAACTTGCCCCCAGGCAGGCGGCGGAAGCGGCAAAAAAAGCCGCCAGGGGATACAGAGTCTCCCCGGAAATAGGCAGAAACGAATCCATATAATCATTAATGGAAAGTTCCACACCGGAAACATCTAAAATTTCGGCAGCGCCGGCGGCCTTCTCCCGCACTGTGTCGAAACGGAAGATCCGGCGGAGCACTTCTTTTTCCGTTTCCGGAGGACGGACGCAAAACCGATAGGGCCGCAGCCGCGACAGGATAGTCGGGAGCAGGGCGTCTCTATGGGCAGTGGTGAGGACAATAATAACGTCCCCAGGAGGCTCTTCCAGTATCTTGAGGAGGGCGTTTCGGGAAGCGTCCTGCATACGGTCGGCGTTTTCAATGAGGAGCAATTTTCGTTTCCCCTGGGGCGCAAGGCGGCTCCAGTAGGCGGCTCTTCTAATTTGGGCCACCGGGATAAAATCAGTGATCCCTTCGGCCACAAGATTCAGAACATTTTTGCTTATTGATTTACCGATCTTTTCCACCCAGGCCGCATCTTTCCGGGAAGCCGCTCCCTCTTCGTGCCAGGCTATGATTTCGTCGAGGGCCCCCTCAAGATCAATGAGGACCTGAGCAAATTTGCCAGCCTTGGGTTCGTCTTCCCAGAGAACCGGGGAAAATCGAAGGATTAACTTTCTTACCGCCCGGATATAGAAAGTCCGCGCCGGGGACTCCGAAGGGCAGGCGGCAAAGGCGACGGCGGCGGCGGTTATTTCCGAAGAAAAAGAACGGGAACCCAGAGCCAGCAAGTCCGGATGGTAGAGAAAACGGTGATGCCGGCAAGCCGGACAGGAACACTTCCACGCTTTGACCGGATCAGTATTTTCGCAGGAAAGGACTCTGCCCAGTTCAAGGGCGGCGGTCCCCTTTCCCGTTCCCCTGGGTCCCGTGAACAACATGGAAGGCGCCAGAATATTGCGGCGTATATCTTCCGCGAGTCTGAATACTGCTTCCTGTCCTAGGATATTCTCGAACACCGGCTATACCTCCCCGGGGAATTTTATCGCGTCTCTGGCCGTTCCTATAAAAGGCGCCAATATCCGGGCAAAATAACTTTTTTCCAATGCCGGTTTTATATCGAACAGAGGCTGCATGCTAAGGACGAAGATCACCAGGGAAATCAGGACGGCTCCTTCGACAAAACCAAAAAGGGCCCCCAGGAACCTGTCCACTCCGCCAAAATTAATACGGGTAATGATGTCTTTGAGGATAAATTCAACGAGCTTAACTGCCAAAAAAACAACGAGAAAAATGACAACAAAAGCCAGAACCTCAGGTAGAACCTTCATATCCGGTATATACTGCGCCGTGAGAAAATCCGCTCCCTTTTTATGAAAAACGAACGCGCAGCCCAAGCCCAGCACCACAGCCGCCATGGACATCACCGCTTCCACAAAGCCTCTGAGGGCGCATCGGACAACAACTATCGCCATCAGCGCCGCAAAAATAATGTCTATTACTTCCATACTAAAAACGCCACCTTGCCGTGTTTCTTGCCTCGACGCCTCTAGAAATCCAAGGAACCTTCGGAATCGCGGAAACAAGTTTCCGATGTTTCCGCGTTTCCATATTTCCAGGGGCGCTCTTTAATCACTAATAAAGGAGAGTTTTCCCTCTTGCCAGGCGGAACCCGGCCTTTCGTCCCGGCTGGGGCCGCAATGGCAGAGAGCGGATTATCCTGTAAAATTCCCGGTTTTAAGCGCATCTCTTATCGTTTCGGCTATGATCCGCGCCCCATCAAGAGCGGCAAAGCGGAAAGCCGCCTTCCCCATATCCATGCGCTTTTCTTCGTCTTCCGCCAGCGTTTTTATCGCTTCCAGCAGTATTGCCGGCGTAACATTCCCTGACAGCACCACAGCGGCTCCTTTTTTTTCTAGATACCCGGCGTTCTCCTCTTGGTCCCCCCGGGTTCCAGAACCGGCCAGGGGGACTAGTACCAGAGGCTTCCCCGCAGCCGCACATTCACAGACCGTTCCGGCGCCGCTTCTGCAAAGGATAAGTTCCGCGGCGGCTATTATATGGGGAAGCTCACCCCGGATGAAAGGATATGACCTGTACCGCTCCTCCGCTGGAACACGCCATTCACTTTTTGGACCCGTCTGATGAACCACCAAGTACAACCGTGTAAGATCAGGCAGTGCCGCGCGGACCAGTTCGTTGATTTGCCTGGCTCCAAGGCTGCCGCCCAGGACAAGGAGGATCCGGTCCCCTTCGCCCGCTCCAAGAAAGGCCCTGCCCAGGACTGAATTTCCGGTGCGAAATTCCGGGCGTATGGGGTTGCCCGCAAGCGTGACCCTCTTCCTAAGTCCTGAGGATAAGAAAGCGGAGGTATCTGGAAAAGCGGTAAAAATACGGCTTGAGAACTTCGCGTTTATCCTGGTAGCCAAACCGGGACTGTAATCTGATTCATGGGTAAACACCGGTATTTTGAGGGACGCCGCCGCAATACATGGCGGGACGCTCACAAATCCGCCTTTTGAAAAAAGAAGAAGCGGCTTTTCCCGCATAAGTATCTTGCGGGCAGCCAGAAAACCCAGGAGAACCCTGAAAGCATCGGTAAAATTCCGCAAAGAGAAATTCCGTCTAAACTTTCCCGAAGAGATACCGAAAAATTTAAACCCGCCTTCTTCAACGATACTTCGATCCATGCCGGCTTTCGAGCCTATCCAGAAAATACGGCAGGGCGTCAGGCTTTGAAGAACCGCGGCCACGGCCAGACCGGGGAAAATATGCCCCCCTGTACCGCCCCCCGTAAACGCTATAGTTATCACCAGTATATTTTACATTATTTTGACGGGCTTTCACAATAACAAGAGCTTCTCAAAAATCGGTCCGGCTTTGACATAACTACTGGTAAATAATCACATAGGGCCTGGGCTTAAGAGCGAAGACCTCCGCCGGACTCATTATAGGACTGTCGTAACCCGCTCCGGGGATATTGAAATTATAAAAAAGTTTAAATCCCTTAACAGGCATATTGAGCGCCTGAGCGTTATGCGCGTAGGAATCCCTTTTAGTGGCCGGGCTGCCAAAGCCGTCGGCGCAGTGGACAAGCTGGACGCCTTCATAATCGTTTTTTACTTTTTCCCGTCCCTGAATCATCCGCCAGTTAAACTGGTGGATCATCAGTATCCTCTCTCCATGAATGTTTTGTTCCCGCATATAGTCCGACATAAGCTGCTGCGCTTCGTTTATTTCTTCGGCAGTAACCCCGCCGATTTCCCGCATGGGCCTGGTAGTCCGCCATTCCGGGTCCAGCGCGAGATGCACATTGGAGTAGCGCAGATAGGGAAAAAGTTTTTTGATCGCTTCCACCGGCTTGTACCGGCCAATCTGATGATCGATGAATACGAGAATGTCCTTTTCAATGCCGTACTGTATGTACCGCTGGAGTGTTTCTTCCTGAATTATGCCTATTTCGCCTTCGGGCCATGCGGTCCCGTAAATTATATAGAAGGCTTTACGGACCCCCCGCTCTCCGTTCGCGGCGTTATACTCTTCCGCCAGCTTTGTAAGCATGGCGTCCAGTTCTTCTATCGAATGTCTGCCCAGGATGCCCATTTTTACTGAAAGCGGATGTCCGTAAAAAGCCAGAATATCATTATTCAACAGGATCAATCGTTCATTGCCGGCCTTGACTTCCCGCGTTGTATCCGGTCCGGCAGGAACCCAGTAGGGCGCGGCGGATTCCCGGGCCTCGACGCCCGCAAGGTACTTCATAAAATAGGCGGAGGGGAAAAGACTTTCCGCCGGCCTGCGATTTTGCTCTATAACCGGAAGCGTGGATGGAAGAGGCAGATTTTGGGCTTCCGCCCATTCGCAAAACGCCGCCAGGAGAAGCGGAATACAAATTCCCGCCAGACAGCCGCTCAAGGGGATTTTAACGCGCATTGTTTTTCAAATATCGGCAGACGGCTGAGACTGCTAAAGCAGTCTCTTGGAGTTTTTTAGGTCCTTTGGACCATGGAACCGAAGGTTCCCAAAACTCCTAAGAAACTTTTTCGTCTCGAAGAGACGAAAAAGTTTCAAGGAACAATCGCGCTGAAAATGGCTGTCTCGGGGCCCTCTTTGGAGGGGCCTGACTCCCAACGGGCTGCGAAGAAAACTTTCTTGCCGCGATGCGCGTCCTAGAAGCTCAGATCGAGGGGGCTTTTCGTGGCGAAGGTGCAGTGCGGAAAGCCTTCGAGCGTTTCAGGCGGCGCGTCAGCGATGATCCAGTAGACCTCAATCCCGTGAACGCGGGCGGGCTTGCCCCAGCGTATAGAGTCTGAGCCGCGGAAACGGAAGCGAAAAATGCGGGGCAGGGGCGTTGAGACATGGATATAGGGCGCTTCATGAGGTTTGGGGACCGGCGCGGGCCTTGCGTTCCGGTTTGGAATCTTCATTTTGTCCCGGTCCTCGTTGGTTACAAGCTCGAAGCGGAGCCAGCGGTTCACGAAGCCCCGAATCGCGCTCTCCGTAGTCTTGCGGATCCGGATTTTCTCTTTTGTCTCAGGCGAAGTGTGGGGGACAAGAGTCTGCTCGTAGGCTGCGGTCCAGGCCGCCAGAGCGTCCTTGAGCGCCGTCAACGCCGTCTGCGGAATGTGGTCCCATTCAGGCGGCTTGCCTGAGCATTTCTCCGCTGTATACAGAACGATGAACTTGAGCCAGCCGTCAAATTCCAAGTCTTGCCGGGGAACATAGTCGATTTTCATTATCTTTTTTCTCCCTAGAGACTTTCCCATCGGAAACGAAGTTTCCGCAACTTCAATTTTTGGGAAAGCAACCTTATTTTTCGCAGTTTTGCAAGGCTGAAAGCCTGAAAAACTGCAAGAGCCGTAGGCTCAAGCCTGTCCAAAACCATCGGAAACGCAATTTCCGATGGTCAATTAGTTTTGGGTCAGGCTCTCTAATCCAAAATTAAAAGCTTTGTATGAGTGTACACATCCCGTGTATGACAGTACAAGCCGTGAGAACAAGTCCACTGACTTATCCACGGACTGATTTTCCGGGGAAAAAAGTGCGAGGAGTTTTTTGCCGCCTAAAAGGTTCACAGTAACAAAGGGCTCAAAAACTCCTTAGAAACCTGCGGAGCAGGTTTCAGCCTTGCCTAAACAGAGTTATCCAGGTATGTTGAGACCGGAGGAATGTCATGGACAAGCAGGAAATTGCCTGCCGCGTAAAAGAAGCGGTTGAAAAACACGCAAGAACAGCGAAAACCTTAAGCGATGATCTCTGCGCGAATCCTGAGCTTTCCGGGCAGGAATTTGAAAGCTCCCGCAAGATGGTTTCCATTCTTAAAAAAGCCGGATACACGGTGGAGTATCCCTTCCGCGGGCTTTCTACGGCTTTCCGGGCGATCCTTGATGCCGGCAGGGGGCCGAAAGCCGCGATTCTGGCGGAATATGACGCTCTGCCTGAGGTGGGGCATGGCTGCGGGCATAACCTGCACGGCGCTTTGTCTGTGCTTGCCGCTCTTGCCCTGGCGGAACTCAAGGACCTTATAAACGGAACAGTCTGCGTCATTGGGACTCCTGACGAGGAGACTGCCGGGGCAAAGATACTCATGGCTGAGAAAGGCGTCTTTGACGGGCTTGATCTTGCCGTGATGATGCATAGCTGCGGCGGCGGCGGCTTCTCACAGGCGAATATGGCCGCCCTGAGCCTTAGGGGATATGTGGTGGAATTCTCGGGGCAGACCGCCCACGCGGTAGCGGCTCCTTGGCGGGGACGGTCGGCGCTGGCCGCGGCCCGGAAGTTCATCGATCTTATCGATGCCCGGCGTGAATGTTTCACCCCTGACGCCTATGTAAACGCTGTCATAAGCGGCGGGGGCAGCGCGGCCAACGTGATACCGGGGCGCGCTTCCGTGAGCCTTGAATTTCGCGCCGCTTCCATGGGAAACCTGGCTCTTATGGACGACATTATAAGCAAATGCGCCAGGGGAGCGGCTTTGGCCATGGACTGCGGCGTGGAACTGCGCCGGAGCTGCGATGATTTCGCCGATATGATCCGCATTGCCACGCTGGAAGAGGAAATTGAGGCGCTGTTCCAAAGCCTCGGGCTGCCTGTGAAAAGCGTATCGCCGCCCTTGGGGTCTACGGACGTGGGGAATGTCAGTTACCGCTGCCCGTCCGTGCAGCCGCTCATTTCCATTACCCGTGAGGATTTTGCCCTTCATACCAGGGAGTTTGCCGAGGCTACCCTTAAAGCCGAAGCCTTCGACGCTATGGAGAAAGGCGCTCAGGCGCTTGCCTTGCTTGTTTTAAAGACGCTGCGGGATGAGGAATTCCGCAAAAAGACGAGGGACGAGTTCAAGGCGAACCGCGCCGCCAAGGTGAAGAGCCTCTAAGCCGCTTTGCTTGGCAATTATTTATTGGGCAGTTACTATTGCACGGCAATTACTATTGCCACACGAACCAGATAAAGGCCGCGGAAGCTATCGTGGTTAGAAACGTAAAGGGCAGGCTGATTTTCAGCCACTGGGCAAATGAACATTCCCGGCCCTGTTTTTTCAGGATTCCTATGGAAACTATGTTGGCGGAGGCGCCGAAAGGTGTAAGATTCCCTCCCAGGCAGGAGCCGACGAGCAGGGCGAACATATAGAGTTCCTGCCGCAGTCCCAAACCGCCGGCCATCTCGGCGGCCACGGGGAGCATCACGATGATGTAGGGTACGTTATCCACAAAACCGCTGATCAAGGTGGATACAAGCACGATGAGGACAAAACCCATGAACACATTTTGTCCCACGATCTGAGAGAGGAAGCGGGAAAAGTCGTGGAGCAGCCCCACTTCTCCCACAGCGCCCACCACCACGAAGATGCCCAGCAGGAAAAGAGCCGTATCCCAGTCGAGGTTCTTCACGAGTTCCGCTGATTTTTCCCGGCCTTCACGCATGTGATACCAGATGAGTCCTCCTATTCCAAGAAAGACCACCAGAAGTCCTGACCAGACGGAGATGCCGCCAAACACAAACGACAGAATCGCGAGTCCAAGTATCATCAGAATAAGAAGAACTGTGGGAATAAAGCTCAGGGTTTTTTCAACTTCAACTTCTACCTTGCCGCTTCCCTTTCGGGCAAAATACGCATAAAAGAAAACGGCCCCTACGAGCATACCCATTTGAATCGCGAAAAATATTGACGGCCTGCCATAGAGGACGAAAAAGTCATTGAAGCCGTAACCGGTAAAATCGGCGAAAATCATGGACGGGGGATCTCCGACAAGAGTGGCTGTTCCTTCGAGGTTGGCCATCACCGCAAGCCCTACCATGAAGTAGAGGGGGTCCAGTTCCAGCTTCTTGCACAGCGCAAGGGCTATGGGGGCCATCACCAGGACAGTAGCGACATTTTCCACAAAAGCGGAGATGAAGCCGGTCATTATCAGTATTGCTACAATCGCTATGCCTACGTTGGGGGAACGCAGGACAATGTGATCCGCTATGGCGGCGGGGACGCGGGAATAAATGAACAGTTCCGCGATCACAAGGCTCCCCACAAAGATCATTAGAACATCCCAGTTGATGAGCTCCGCCCCCGCCTCTTGTATGAGGGCGCCAAAAGTTTCTTCATGGCCAAGAGCGCGAAGGCTTATCATTAAAATGGCAGCCCCCACGCTCGCCCAAGATTTTTTTTGAGGGAAGATAACGATCAATGCGTACATGATCACCGCGAGAATCAGAACGATCCATTTCATTGCGGTAGTATAGTATAGAATTCATACCCGGTCAATTGCGAACTACAAACTCCGGTCTCAGGTTCCAGCGCCGCGGCGGATTTGCTTGATCAGCGGCTGTTCCCGGCTGAGGAATATTCCCGCAGGTTTTTCAATACCTGTTTGGCCCGGTTTCTTACAGTCGGCGAATAGTTGCCTTCAACAATGCTGATTATGGTTTGGACTGCCAGCGGATCATTAAGGCCGCCGTTTGTTTTGGCGATTTTGTCGTAAGCATCCAGCGCTGAAAAGGCAAGAAGGTTATCCGGCTGATTTAGATGATACTTCCGGTCAATTATCCCCGTTATGGCGTTAACGGTTTCATTGTTATCGTTAGAGCCAATTTTTCCCAGGGCTTTTACCGCTTCCTGAAGGATCATCGGCTCTTTATCGGTACGGATAAGCCGAATCAGAAGACTTTTCGCTTCCGGCGTGCCTACATTCCCAAGGTACTGCACCGCCCTGCGCCTGACTTCAGGGTAATTGTTTGTAATCCGGTTGTTTTCCCGGATTGTATTTAATATTCCTTCCAGCGCCAGGTATTCCAGGGCGCCCAAAACATCCGGCCCTGTATTGCCCTTTTCAATCGCGCTCTCGATGTACTCAAGAGCAATAAACTTCATTTCCAGGCTGTCCGCCCGGCTTTGCTCCCGGATAATCATCATCTCCATTGTCTCACGGTACGATTCTTCTACCGACTTTTCTCTGCCGGCATCCTGCCCCATTACCGGAATGCCGCCGGCAGCCAGCAATACCATCATAAGGGCGCCCAAGCGCATCATCTTTTTCATTAAATAACTCCTTATTCGTTTTATTTTTATTCGTATTGAGGGTTTAATACCCCGCTATGCAGTTTCCGCAGCTTTAGTTTTGAAAGACAGGCAAAGCCTGTCAAGCCGCTTTGAGCTTTCCCATCGAACACAGGGATCGCGGAAACCTGACGCGGACATTAGGTCCGGTGAAAAGCTCATCTGACTATTTTCCACGCGTCGCCGTTCTTTTCCAGTTCATATAGGCGGAGACGCTGGCCTTTTTCATTTACCGTATAGGATTTTACCCGTGTTGGGGTAATAAATTCAATATCGTTCACTTCGACTTTATCAATATTTGCCCTGGAAGGCACAACATTGTATATAAAAAAGTCTCTAAGGTTCCTGAGTACGATTTTTTCCCGCCTGAAAAGAGGATCCAGAGATGCTTTTCTCAGGTAATCCGGGGAACTATAGGTATCGATGTATTCCTGGCTGAGATTTTTTATCCACTCTTCGTATTTCTGGGCGCGGATAATGCTGTTCAGGGCCGATATGAACTGCTGTACTTCAAGCAGCGTGGCGTCAAACAGTTCCTGCGATACATTGTTTGGATCAAAGGCTTCTTCTTCAGCGGCAGGCTCAGGAGGCTGGAACGGGATTTCAACAGCCGCAGACTGCGGAGCGGAGGGAAGCTCAGGCTGGGAGGCCACATACTCAGGCTCCGTCTTGCAGGAAAGGGCAAAAAAAGACGCAAACAATAATATGCAAATCAGCTTTCTCATACATTTCTATTCTAGCCGTTCAAGTCTTTTCAGTCAAATATTTTTCATATAATTTTCATAATTTAAGGATATCTACAGACGGTAAAGCGGCTGCTTTGGGCTTCAAGATTCTCAGCGCAGCGTTATAAATCTGGAACGTGCAAGCCTGCGGACTGTACACGGCCCTTGCGGGCTGTAAAACAAACCCGTAAAATAAGTTCAGGACCGTGCAAGCGGTCTCAGGTTTCCGTCTTTACAGGAAACGAAAAGGAGTGTCCTATGATCCTTGCTGTCCGTGAATCAGTTCTGCTGGAAATTGACGTGCAGAATGATTTTTGCCCCGCGTATACCGCGTCTTCCGGGGAAGCGCGTCCACGGGGAACGCTGGCTGTGGCCCAAGGAGACGCGGTAATTGCGCCCCTGAACGCCCTTGCCGCCCGCTTTGCCGTGGAAGGCGCTCCCGTGATAGCCACCGCTGACTGGCACCCTGCGGGCCACTGTTCCTTTGCCGCCTCTCATCCGGAAAAAAAACCGGGGGACTCGCTTGTCCTGCCCGGCGCGGGGGAACAGCTTCTCTGGCCTGTCCACTGCGTCCAGGGAACGACCGGGGCGGCCTTTCACGACAGTCTGGACTTGCGGCCCGTCAGCCTCATCATCCGCAAAGGGTTCAGGCGGAACCTGGATTCCTATTCGGCGTTCTTTGAAAACGACAGGAAAACTCCCACCGGGCTGGACGGCTTCCTTAAAGGGCTGGGGATTAAAACTGTGTTTCTGGGGGGGCTTGCCACGGACTACTGCGTGTTTTACAGCGCCATGGACGCCGCGGTTTTGGGTTACAAAACAGCGGTCATCAAAGACGCTGTGCGGGGGGTTGGCTTTCCAGAAGGCTCCGTTGAGAAGGCTTTTTCGGCGATGGATGCCGCGGGGATACTTCTCATCGAATCGGGGGAACTGGAATGAAGAACTCTTCGGCTCTGTTTACGGACTTTTATTCCCTCACCATGGCACATGGCTACTGGAAAAAGGGAATGAACCGCCGGGCCGTTTTTGAGGTGTTTTTCCGCCGTCAGCCCTTCGACGGGGGCTTCGCCATATTCGCGGGCCTGGGGCCTTTGCTAAATTCCATTGAAAATCTGGGCTTTTCAGATGACGACATCGCTTATCTCAGGGGCCTGGGGATTTTTGAAGAAGACTTCCTCTCTTACCTGAAAGATTTCCACTTTACAGGCTCCCTCTGGGCCATGGATGAGGGCCGGGTGGTGTTTCCCCAGGAACCTCTTGTCCGGGTGGACGGCGGGCTTATCGAGTGCCAGATTCTAGAGGGACTCATTCTCAACACGATTAACTTTCAAAGCCTCATCGCCACAAAGTCTGCAAGGGTATGGCTGGCTTCCGGCAAGGGGCTTGTCATGGAGTTCGGCCTCCGCCGGGCGCAGGGCGAAGACGGAGCCATGTCAGCTTCCCGGGCGGCCTTTATCGGCGGGACTTCGGGAAGCTCAAACACGGCGGCGGGAAAAGCCTTCGGTATTCCTGTATTGGGAACTATGGCCCATTCATGGGTGATGTCCTTTGCCACTGAGGAAGACGCCTTTTCCGCCTATGCGGAAATCTATCCCAAACACCCGGTTTTTCTCATTGACACTTACGACACTCTGAAAAGCGGAGCGCCCAGCGCCATAGCCGTGGGAAAGCGCCTTGCCGCGCAGGGGAAGAACTTCGGGATCCGCCTGGATTCCGGGGATATTCACTACCTTTCGGTGGAAGTGCGGAAGCTGCTGGATGCGGCGGGGCTTTTCAAAGCGACTATAGCGGCGTCCAATGACCTGGACGAGTCCATCATCCAGACCCTTACAAGCGCGGGCGCGCCCATCGATTTCTGGGGAGTGGGTACGCAGATGGTAACCGGCGGCGGAGACCCGGCCTTCACCGGGGTATACAAGCTCATCGCGAAAGAAGATTTTTCGGGCCGTCTCCGCCCGGCGATTAAATTCTCCGACAACCCGGAAAAAACCACCACTCCCGGCGTCAAGCAGGTCTGGCGGATCAAGGACGCCCATGGCATGGCCCTGGCGGATGTCTTAGGTCTATGCCCCGGGCAGGAAGGCTCTAACGAAGCCGGCGGCGGCCCGGACCGCATAGAGGCTGGACAGCGCTACGCATTCTGGCATCCTTCGGGGGATTACCGCCATTTTTATCATACTCCTTTGACCGGACCGGAACCGCTTCTTAAACTCCGCATGAAAGACGGGGAGCCTCTTGAAGAGGGGCCTTCACTGGAAGACATACGCTGGCTGGTACGTGAGGACCTTGAGAGTTTCGATCAAAGCTATAAGCGCTTCCTTAACCCGCATATCTACAAGGTGTCCGTCACCGAAGTAATAAGAAATCTCAAGCTGGAACTAATAAAAACTTTTTTGGGGGATTTATAGTGTTTTATTCGCAGCGGAGGGTTTAATACCCCGCTGTATGGCGCTTATTTGGGAGCAAGCTCCCTTTTCGGCTTGTTTGTATCAATTTTTGCTGTCCGGGTTTAATTTCCGATTCCTATCAAAACATAGACCATATGGGTATTGCTGATATTTAATGGTTTCGGCTGTTTTTCCGATAGTATATATCCTTTGCCGTCCATGGAAAGTTCAAATTTATCAATTGTTGTTTTTCCAATGAAGCTGTAACCTGCCTCAATGAAAGAAAAATTTGAAAATAGATGTTTTACCCCAAGGGTAAAGCCGAATACCGGATTGGAATTTCCCTGAACACCCAGATCGCTGCCTGGTTTATGAAATATAGTTCCGTTGTAAAAACCAGGATCGCCTGAAACCGCGGATTCTAATTTTCCCCCTCCGTTTGCAAGACTCATCCCCACGCCAAAGGATGACAACACTGCTAAACGTTGAATGAAAGAGCCGCTGAATTTTCTGAATTTATATTCAAAATATCCGCCCAATAGACCGTTTCCAAGATAAGAATTATTTATCAGGTCTATATTAAACAATGAAGCATTTGCCGCAAGACCGGCAGCAATTATATCATTGTGGTAAAAGGGTATCCTGATATTTATCTGCACGCCCGGCGTCCAGTTATTAAATACAGATGGATTAAAATTTGTATTATAACTATCTCCAAAACTATCCACAAGTATATAGTTTATATCATCATCGCCGCCGACGCTAATGCTGGCCGGCGCCGTAAATCCTACGGAAATATTTATGCTCGCCATGGCGTTTAATGATAGGAAAAGTATAAAAAAAAGGAAGATGTTAATCTTTTTCATTTCAGTGCAAATTCTCCGCCCCTTTGGGCTTAAACTCTCCGGCCAGGAATTTATTCATATTGAGGGTTACCCCGCCGGTAAGCGGAATTTGTTCGATAGCTGATTTATCGAACAAGTCTATTCTAAATTCGGCAAATGCAAACAAAAAAATTATCCCTGCTTTTGCGTATTTTTTCAATGCGGCTTCTTCCCTGCTTATCCCGGACCCCTGGGTCTAGGGGTCTGTCCCTAATGACCGCAGTTTGTTTGGGCCGCAGGGACAGAGACCCTCTTTATCTGCGTCATCCGCGGGCAATTTCAGGCTTTGATTTATGCAGGTCATTATGCCGTCCCGCTTTTCGGTCCATAAATGCATGGCCCCGCCGCCGCAGTCTTTATAATCCCCGCAGGTCCCGCAAAGGCCCGTTTTCATCCAGACGCGATCCCGCATGACTTCAAAGCGCTTGTTCCACACGTCCAAAAAGTTTTCATGGCAGATGTTCCCCTGCGCGAAATTCCGGCTGATGTTCGGGCAGGCCGATATGGAGCCGTCTATCAGTACGGAAGCTATATTTATTCCGGCGCGGCAGAAAAAAAAGGAATCCCGCACCCGCCTTTCATAGCTCCCGGTATACGCCTCGCAGCCGAATTTAATGTCCATAGCGGTTTCCCCGCCGGCACTGCCGGTTTTACCGCGGGTGAAACCGCGGGATGCGGCGATGAAATCCATCAGCCGCTTTAACTCTTCCGGGTTCAGCGCCAGATCCTTGTTGCCTGCGGCCCTTCCAATAGGCGCAACCGTAAACAGCCGCCAGGCTTTCGTCTTTTTCGCGGCCAGAAAATCTCTAAGATCGGGAAGCTCGTGGATGTTTCTCCGGTTGACGCAGGTAACCACATCATAGGAAAGGCCCTTTGACGGCGCAATAAGCTCCAATGCCCGGACCGCCCTTTCAAAACTTTTTTTGTCCGCCCTGAGCCAGTTATGGCTTTCCTCAAGCCCGTCAAGGCTGAGGCTTAGGGCCCCCATTCCCGCCGCAAGCAGGCTGGAATGAACGCCGGGGGTATAGCCATAGCCGTTGGTAACAATTCCCCAGGGAAAACCATGTTCCCGCAGCGCCCTGCCGCAGGAAGCCAGGTCTTGCCGCAGGAGCGGTTCGCCGCCTGTGATTACCACGGTTATGGAGCCGCTTTTATACAGCTTCTTTAGGGGCAGTATTGCCCGCAGAAAATCGTTAAAGGGCATATCCTGAGCCGCGGGAGCGGAACCGCAGTCCGAACCGCAATGCAGGCAGCGCAGATTGCAGCGCCGGGTACATTCCCAAAATAGATACCGTAGTTCATGCAGTTTTGTTTCGTTGCTTCTAAACAAGCGGTGCAGGCGGCGCAGCAAGCAGTGGGACCGGAGGTCCCTTAGCAGCAAGCAGCGGTCCGAAAAATTATTTGACGGCATCAAGGAGTATGTCGCCCAGGTCCATCTGGAAACTGCTTTTCTGTTTATCTTCCGGTAAATAAACAATGATTTCCTTGGGCGCATAGACCCCGTTTTCCGCGCCGTCAATATCCTCAAACAGAATCACGCAGTTTCCGTCCTGTTGGACATAGAACTGAAACTTGCCGTAATTATCCGTTAATTCATATTGGGGCATATCCTTAACCGAGACTTTTATTCCCCTTACCGGGGACTTTTGTTTTTTTGATTTAACAAGGCCCTGTATACAGACATCCAGACCCAGGCTTTGCGGGGTCCCGTAGCACGCCTGAAATACCAGCGCCGCCGCGGTTAATCCCAAGGCGGTGTAAATCTTTCTTAAAATCCTGCGGCCCAGGAGCTTTACCTTTTCCATACTCTATGCCCCGTCAAAAAGTATACCGCCTCTCCCGCTGCCGGGCAATAGTTTCCCAAGCAACTCAAGGTCCGCGCTTCCATTCCCGGATCACGGCGGTAAAGGCCGCCCCGTATTTTTCCACCTTGAAGGCGCCGGCCCCGGAAACATTCAAAAATTCTTCCTGAGTTTCGGGCATTTTCCGGCACATATCCCGCAGGGATGCGTCTGAAAAAATTATGTAGGAGGGAACCCGCTTCTCCCGGGCAAGCCGCGTCCGCAGTTCCTTGAGCCTGCCGAGAAGCCCTTCGTCCGCGGAATTGGCGGCGGCTTCGATATTTCCAGATGAAACCCGCGCCGCGGCGGCTTCATCCGCCCTAAAGCCCGCGCCCCGCGGTAAAACCGGCGGTAAATCAGGCGGCGCTTTCCGCTTGGCCTCTTTTGGGAGCTTCATGCTTAGGGGCTTTTTGTCAAAAATGAGTTCCCGTGATTTCTCCGTGAGGCCCACAACCGGGTATTCAGCTCCGGTAACGGAAAGGTAATTCTCGTCAATAAGGTAGTCCAGGATGGCTCTCACCCGGCGGGCGTCCATATCCGCCATGATGCCGTGGGTACTCAGCTTGTCCAGGCCCAAAGAGCGGATCTTTTCGTCTTTGCCGCCCCTCAGTATGTTTACCACCATGGTTTTTCCAAAATGGCGGTTTATATGCTCCAGGCGGTAAACGCAGGAGACTATCTTCTGGGCCGGAATCGTGATGTCCTCCTCCTCAAAGACCGCGCCGCAGTTGGAGCAGCGTCCGCAATAGCTTGGAGCGCTCTCTCCGAAATAGCCTAGAAGCCTGGCGCGCAGGCAGTCTGTGGCAGCCGCGTAGAAGGTCATGGCCTTGAGGAGTTCCAGGTTATGGGCGATCCGCTCCTCGTTCCGCTCTTCGCTGTTTTCCTGCCCGCCTTCAATCAGAAATTTGTTGATCCGCACATCCTGGGGGCTGTAGAGGAGTATGCAGTCCGCCGCCCCGCCGTCCCGCCCGGCCCGTCCGGCTTCCTGGTAATAGCTTTCAATGTTTTTCGGCATATTGTAGTGAATCACGAAAGCCACGTTGGACTTGTCTATGCCCATGCCGAAGGCGTTGGTCGCCACCATGAGGGCTTTGCGGTCATAGATGAAATCGTCCTGGTTCCGCCTCCGCTCCTCATCGCCCAGACCCGCGTGATATTTTGTCGCGGCGAAGCCTTTCAGATCGAGGCTCTGGCATATTTCATCCACGGCCTTCCGCGTTGAACAGTAGATGATGCCGCTCCTGCCCCGGCGCGCCTCCAGGCAGTCAAGGAGGGCCTGCGCTTTATTTTTGGGCTTTTGCACCTCAAAGTAGAGGTTTTCCCGGTTAAAGCCCGTGGTAAGGATAAAAGGCTCTTTCAATTTCAGAATTCTTACAATGTCTTCCCTGACTTTTCCTGTGGCGGTGGCGGTAAAAGCCGCGGCTCCTGGACGGGGGGCAAGCCGCCGGATAAATTCCGTTATTTGCAGGTAACTCGGCCTAAAGTCGTGGCCCCACTGGGAAGTGCAGTGGGCTTCGTCTATCACGACGAGGGCGATGCGGGCGATGCGCTCATCGCGTGCATCGCGTGCATCGTTCTCTCCGCTGCTGGATTCCGTAAACGCCGCTGGAAAGCCGCGCTGAAGCCGTTCCGGGGCAATATAGAGAATCTTGTATTCCCCCTGAATGGAACGGGAAAGAGTCTCCGCGTATTCGCTTGAACTCATGGAACTGTTGAGAAAAGCCGCGGGAACGCCCGCGTCCCGGAGCGCGCTTACCTGGTCTTTCATCAGGGAAATCAAAGGGGAGATCACCACCGTAAGGCCGTCAAGGAGCAGCGCCGGAATCTGGTAGCACAGGGATTTCCCCGCGCCCGTCGGCATGACGGCAAGAGCGTCCCGGCCCGAAAGAAGCGCGTCTATCACCTCTTCCTGACCCGGGCGGAAATCCGTGTAGCCGAAATGTTTTTTCAGGATGGCAAATTTGTCCCGCATGGCTTATTGTATACTTGACTTGTTCAAAAACCTAGTCTAATGAACCCTGCCAACCTTCGGTTGGCTGACGGGTTCGGGTTGTTGAACAAGTCTTGCAAAATGCAATGCATTTTGCTGTTTTAAGCGGAATTTGGCGAACCTCTGGTTCGACAATAACTGAAGTTATCGAACAAGTCTACTATAAAATTTGGAGGATATGTCATGCGAAAAAGCTGTCCGCTCATTGCCTTGGCCCTGTGTTCCGGCGTTTTGAGCGCGGAGCCATCCGCATCCGGGGCCTTGAGCCTCTCCGTTTCTTCCCTGCCTGAAGCGCAGCTCGCCCTGACGCGGAGCTTTGCCTTTCCCCTGCCGCGGGGGGATCACTTTCTTTTTTCCGGGAACAAGCTGACGGCTGACTTTACATTCAACGCCAGCCCCCTGTCTTTGAACGCGGGCGCGGAAGCCGTCCTCACCCCCATTGCATTGGCGCAGATTAAGGCCGGCGGCCAGGCGGGATCGGGCTGGAACATCCCCGGCCTTGGCAACGGGCTTGCGCTTAACGCGCCAAGGGAAGAAAACGGCGTCTTGTATGACGCGCTGAGCGGCTCCCCCTTTGAGGGCCTGGTCTGGAAGGTCTACGGCGGCGGCGTTCTCCAGTTCGACCTTGCGGCGCTCCTGCCCGGGGACTGGAATCACCTTCTGTTTCAGGTTTATCAAGAAATAAATTACCGGGCCTGCACAGCCGCCGCGCCGGGGCAGTTGTGGCAGTATGAAGCCGGCAGCGTTCTGTACAGGAACGGCCTTAATTACCGCGCCTCCTATGTGGCGGGCTATCAGCTTCCCGCGTCCAGGTTCCTGAATTTTGCGGGCTTTATGGCGGAAATGGAGATTGAACTGCGGCGGGACGGCCAGGACCAAGGCGAAGCGGACCCGTCAGGCCCCGGATACGGCAGTCCCGAATGGAAGTTTTCGGCCCTTTACAACGCCGGACTAAGCGAAAAACTAGGCTTAACCTTTATTCTTCAACTGCGGACTGTCCCGCTTTATACCGAAGCGAGCCGGGGCCTGTACTATCCTGAGCGGAAACTTGACGGCGAAACGCCGGTTTTGCTTACATTCTACCGGGCCGCGGCGGTTTTTTCGTGGAGGCTTTGAGACCCCCGCAAGCGGCGAAGAAACCTTCGGTTTCACCGCTTGCGGGGGTCTCCTGGAGTTTTGCGGGTTGGACCAGAGCGGCCCTTGGGGCCGCTTGAAAACCCCTAAGCAATCTTGAGACCTCCGGTCTCAGCTTTGCCTGATTGCAGGGGCCGCAAAACTCCCAAGGAACCCGTAGGGTTCCACTAATTCCCGTGTATTCCTGAGC
>JAITSE010000032.1 GCA_031288005.1 Treponema sp. | reverse complement strand
CCCCGCATTGATTTCAGGACGGCTGGTTCCACGGGATAAATCCGGGGAGTTTTTTAGCTTACAAAAAGTTCACAATCACAAACAGTTCAAAGCGACCCATCGGTTCGTAGAACCGCGGTCCGCAAAACTCCCCGCACTTGAGAACCGTGGGACCTCCGGTCCCTTAGCGGTTCGTAGAACCGATGGTTCTCTTGGAGTTTTGCGGGTTGGACCAGAGCGGCCCTTGGAGGCCGCTTGAAAATCCCTAAGCAATCTTGAGACCTCCGGTCTCAGCTTTGCCTGATTGCAGGGGCCGCAAAACTCCCCGCAATGGTTTCAGAGGTCTGACCCCCAGGCTTCTTTCCCTAAGCAAGCCTAAGCAAGCCTAAGCAAGCCTACGGCTTGCTTAGCGGCTTGCAATTTTCCCCGCACTTGAGAACCGCTACGCGGTTCTCTTGGAGTTTTGGGACTTACAACAATATCCGCAACTTAGACGCCGCTCCCAAAACTCCTAAGCAATTTGCAAAGCAAATTGCACTTCACCCAAAAATAATCCGCAAAACTCCAAGCAAACCGGCTCCGGGCCTTTGCAATGCACGGCTTCTTCTTAAATAATGAAAGCTATAACAAACGCGCCAGCATGGGAATCGCGATGAAGTTTCCTGTGGCGCCGCCCAGGGAAGACAGAAAAAACACCAAGAGCGCCCTGGTAATGCGGTTCCGGTATATACCTTTCAGGCTGCATATATCTTCCGGGAGAGTTTCAGTGTCTATCACACGGGGTTTCCGTATAAGCGCTTCCGTTATGCCAGAAAAAAGCCCCACCCCAATGAAAGGATTGACGGTGGCTATGGGCGCGCCCACAAAAGAGACCAGAACCGACAGGGGGTGTCCCAGGGCTATGACGGTTCCCAGCGCCGCCAGGGAGCCGTTGAGCAAAACCCAGCGGATGAGCATTTCAAGGCTCAGATCGGCGCCGGAGCGAAAAAAGCCCAGAACGATGATGGCGGCAATGAACAGGGGAATAATCCACCCTGCTGCTTTGGATAAAGCCCTGGCGGGCGGAGTTTTGTCCAGGCCGGATAGGTCCACGTTTTCCCCGCGGCCGGCGATTTTTTCAAGCTGCGCCCGGATTCCCATAAGATGGCCCGCCCCTACCACGGCAAGCTGCTTTCCGCCGCTTTTGGCGCCGGCTTCCCAGATTTTGGCCGCAAGGTACAGGTCCCTCTCGTCAATAAGAACCTCTTTTACGCTGGGCAGGTATGCGGCCAGTTCCGACATCATGCCGTCAAGCTCATTGCGGCTCTTTAGCCGCTCAACTTCTTCTTCGCTGAATTTTTCCGAAGTAAAGGCGCTGGACAGGAGAGAAGCCAGGAGCTTGCACTTGCTCCACAGGCCGCAGCGGTTCCAGGCCCTGCTGAGGGTGATATGCACTTCCCGGTCACAGAGGGCGAAGGGTACGCCTAAGTCTTTGGCGGTTTCCACGGCGGTTTTCATCTCTTCCCCCGGCTTTACCCCCAATTCTTCCCCCATACGGCGCTGAAACCCGGCGAGGACCAGATTCGCTATAAGCACAAAGCCTTTCCCCTCCCGGAACACCTTGATCACGTCCAATTTCTCCCAGTTGTCCTGCCGACTGATGGATGCGTAGCGTCCTGAATCAAGTTCGACGCAGACTATGGCCGGTTTTTCTTCCCTGATGGCGCATTCCACTTCGCGTATGCTGTCCCTGGAGACGTGGGCTGTTCCGACAAGAATGATTTCCCTGTCTTTTAATTTGATTGTCATGCGGGTATCGTTCATGTGTTCTCCTGTTCTTTTAAGGCGGCGTCAAGAAAACGCTGAAACAGAGCGTCTTCGTTGATTGCCGTCCCGGTATCTATAAGGCCGCCGGCCATATAATCATGCCCGCCGCCTGAGCCAAGATCTTTCAGGGCTTCCCGGATTATGCGGGCGGCGGAAATGCGCGGGTCTCTGCTGCGGACCGAAACATGGCGGGCTTCCCCTTCAGTCTCAACAATAATGGTTATAAGGATTTCCCGGAAGCGCAGGAAAAAATCAGCCAGAATCGAAATGACTTCCTGGGAAGCGTCCATGTTAATCAGCGAAAAAAAGATATTTCCCCGGATTTTGGAATTGTCTATTGCCGTTTTAAGCGAAGGCAGGTCCTTAATTGAAAGGGAAGTCTTGAGCGTCGCCGCGCTGAATTCCCGGTCGGCTAGAAAAAAGAGCCGGTGCAGCGCGTCTATGTCAAGCCTGCTCACCCGACGGCTAAGAAAATCCGTGTCCATCTCTATACCCATGAGCAGGGCGGTGGCAATGTTCTTCTCCGGCGTCAGACCCGCTTCTTCCCAATACCGGGCGACCAGAGCGGAACATGAGCCTGAAGCGGCGTCTATGTCCGTGAAGGGGCAGTCAGGAACAGCGCCGCTGTGGTGATCCACTACGCCAAGCAGATACTCCGTAAGGGGCCGGGCGTTGGTATTGGCCGGATTTCCGTCCACCACGATGCAGGGACATTTAAGAAGGCCGTCCCCGGCCATGTTTTTTACACGGCGCAAATCTATTTTTAGTTCAGAGAGCATAGCTCTGAGGGAGTGGCTGCGTATCTCCCCCCGGTAGAGCAGGCGGACATCGTATCCGTTGAGGCGGAGGAGTTCTCCCAGCGCGAAAGCCGAAGCCGCCGCATCGTGATCCGGAAAGTCGTGGGTCTGGATCACCACAGTTCCAGGCTCTCCCAGCAGGGAAAGCAGCCGGGCAAAACCGCCCGCATGGTAAAGCTTACTCAACATTCAGGTTTCGCTCTTCCAGGGTCCACTCGTTTATCCGCCATTCCGGCGTGCCGGGCCTGCCCATTTCTTTTACCCGCAGGTAATACCTGTCCGCCAGGCTGCGGTTGTTCCTGACGTCGTAGTACAGGGCCAGGTAAAACAGCATTTTTTGTTTGGTTTCCGGATTTTGCTCACGCTCGACGCGCACGGACACATCGCTGTCCCCGCCGAGATCGTGGTAGAGCCGCATCATATACCATTCCAGACTTTCCCGCTGCACCCGTCTAAGGGCGTTTTGAAGAAACTGTTTAAGCTCCTGCGGTTTTCCCGCCCGTATCCAGTTTGCCGCCGCAAGTAAGGCGTAACTGGTTTCCTGAGGGGCCGCTTTGTAGGCTTCAAGGAAAGCGTTTTTGGCGTCTTCCCATGCGCCCCGCCGCATTCTCAGCATCCCCAGGCCCTCAAAGGCGAAGTAATAGTCCGGCTTGAGGCGGACTACGGTCAGATAATCCTTTTCGGCCCCGGCATAATCCCCCAAATCATCTTTGATGCCCGCGCTGTATACATAGGCTAAAAAGTTGTCCGGCCCCAGGCTGACAGCTCTCTGAAATTCTTCCAGAGCTTCCGGCTTGCGGCCCATATCCAAAAGAATATTTCCCCGGTCATAACTTACCCAATAGTTGTCCGGGGCCATGGTCTTGGCGGCGTCCAAATCCGACAACGCATGAGTCAGCGCGCCCGCTTCCCTGTAAAGCCGGGCCCGGTCGCTCCGGGCGGATATCCACTGGGGATAAAGCGAAATTGCCTTGTTCAGCAGGGTTTCCGCTTTTTGGGGCTCCCGTTGATACCGGTACACTCCGGCAAGCCCGACAAGAGCCTCTCCGTTTTTTGGGTCCGCTTCCAGCGCCCGGTCAAAATAAGACGCGGCGTTCCGGTATGAGCGATTCTGTAATAATATAGTCCCCATGGCTGCCAGGGCTTCCGTATGGCCGGGCCGGAGCTTTATGATCTGTTCCAGAAGCTGCCGCTGATTTTTTTCATTTCCATCGGCGTTCTCGATAGTGGAAAGCACAAACAAAGCGTCAGTATTTTCAGCATCGCCGTTAAGAACAGCCTTAACGACAGCGCGGCTGTCCCCGTTTCTTCCGGCGGAAAGCAGCACAGAGGCTTTTAACAATTGAATTCTAGGAGATTCCCGTTCCTCTTTTTTAATTTCATCAAAAAGGGATATGGCTCCGTCATAATCATTCTGACCCAGAAGGGCGGCCATACGGACAAGAATGAGCTGTGCGCCATTGAGGTCTTCCTCCGGCTGCGGTTCCGGGATGTCCAGCTTGCCGGGCGGGGTTTCTGGAACTTCGGAAATCTCCCGGGGCGGCGTGGAACAAGAGCTTATAGCGGCAATTAAGATCGCCGTTAATGCCCCAGCCGGTACGATATTCCTCATGATACAAAGTATAGTATATAAATAAAACAAAACCGGCAAGGCAACTATTCAACCGGACGCCGGACTTTGCCGCGCTTCCGCAGGGCAAGTTGAAATAGACTTGCTTTCTGGAGTATCCTGCATATTAATGAAAAGATCGATTTTTTCCCGTATCGGGGCGGCGCTGTTTTTGTACCTAGGCATTTTTATTATTCTGGTAATAATACAGTTTAAAAATCAACGCGCTTTTGCCCGGTATATTGGTTCCATGCTAATTTCGGGATCCTATGCGGAGTCTCCCGTTCTGGATGCGTATTCAGACGGCGGAGATTCTGCCGGTGGATATTCCCTGAAGGGGGAAGTTACTCTCTCCTTCGGTGGTTTGGAATTCCGCCTCCAGGAAAATGGAAAATTCGCCCTTTTACGAAACGGCGGGGAAAAAGACCTGCTTTTGCCGCAAACCATGAATATTGCCGGCGATTCCGCAATCTTTGATTTTAAAGACAAGACCCGGCTTGTCTTTAACGTTATAAGCGGCGATGGCGACGCCGGGCCGGAACTTAGAATTAACGGCCAATTCGGGGAAGAATATGCCGGCCTTGAACTTCCCTACCGGATACTGCGGGCTTCACGAATCCGGGATATGGGAGACGGCCACTTTGTTATTCTGAATTCCGGGACATCCTATAGCTTCGGGTTGTCCAGGGTGGACGGCAGCCGGGGAGTGGTGATTCTGGATGCTCAGGACCCAACGGCAAATTACCGGGCTGTTCCAAAGCAGGAGAGCTTTATTCCCGATAATTTTATCCTTTCCACGGCAAAGGATACGGCCGCGTATGCCGGGACATTGAGTCAATGGCGGGATAAAGCCTATGCCTTCTGGAGCGGCGCCGTTCTTGATAACGATGACGAGACTTTGATAACTGCGTATATCGGAGAATCCGTAGGCCGCGGCATTTATAAAGAAGCTCTGGCCGGGCTTCCGCCGGCCTTTCTGCGGAGAGCCGCCTGGACTTACAATGCCTCGGTTTACCTGGGCCGTCTGGACATTGGACTGCGCTCTTTATCTTCTTTTGAACGGGACGCTTTTACCCGTCTCTCCGCGCTTGTCGCCGCAAAGTCGGAAGATTTTTTTCTGGAACCCCATGTAATAGAATTCTGCGGAATTAGGGCTTACGGCCAATTCCTAGATAGCGCTGCGGAACTGGCTCTTTCGCTCTATCCCGATTCCCTTTCTCCCGGCATTCTTCCGGGTATTCTGGAAGCCTATATTGAATGGAACGCCTACCGTTCCAGGAGCGGCAACCCCTTTGAGGATATCGCCGAGGGAGCGTGCATTATTATAAGCGGCGGGATTAAACAGATCGACGGGGGCGGGGTTCTATATTTTTTGGACGGAAAAGCGGACACGAAATACAACCTCAGACTGGGCCTGGCGCTGGACCGGTACGGACGTTTTTTGGGCCGGGAGGACTGGGGATCTCTGGGCCGTTCCATAGTCGTTTCGGTTCTTGCCCTTAGCGAAAACGATAGTCTTCCTGCCGAGCTTATTATTTCCGTTACGGAAAAAAGACGCGGGACGCCTGAAGCGTCGGACATAGTAAACGTTTCCCCAGGCAGCGAACTCATTGATCTCCATACTCTGTACCGCCTCATTCCCGCTGCGGCGTACCCACACGCCGCCAGCATAGGCGCCCCGGCAGACGGTATATGGGCCTGGACCGCATCGGATTCCGTTACGGTCTCCACGGAAAATAACATCATGGACATCGCCGTATCATTTCCGGCGGGGCAAACTCACTATATGCTTATCCGGGGCCTGCGTTCCTTCTCAAAAATACAACTCTACGGTATAGACTACCGGACAGACCCGCAGTTTGAGCGTTACGATTCTTCGGGCTGGTCCTTTTCGCCTTCAGAGCAAACTTTGCTCCTCAAACTAAAACATAGGAGTTCGATAGAGCATATCACGCTGTTTTATTAACCAAAAGAAATAACTTGGAAGCAGGAAAGCCCTCCGCATTTGAGGCTTTATCCGCGGAATCAATCATTTGCCGGATTTAGTTTTTTAGGGCTTCCAGCGGATTTCCAGGTAGAGCGGTCCGTCAAAAAGAAGAGCCTCCCCAATGGGCGCTGAAAAAGACACGCGGCTGCCGCCGGTGAGTTCCCATCCCTTGGGCAGATCAACGGGGGTATTCTTTTCGCCTACAAGGATGGCTTCCGCTTCAGAGGGCAGGGAAAAACTCATGCTCAGAAAATAGCCGCGGGAAGCCTCATCGATCAGTTCCCTAAGCCCGCTTTCAACGCCTCCGCCTTCCGCGGCCAGTAAAAGGGAAAGACAGAGGACGCCGTTTTCAGTGGACAGGAAAGCCCGCCCGCCGGAAGCGTCCAAAAAACGGACAAGAGCGTCCACGCCGGCAAAGCTCAGGGTAACGCGGCTAACAACATCGTTTTTTTCGATAAAAGTGCGAAAAGATTTCACGGCAAGACCTGGAACCCTGGCTGCGGTACGTTCAAAGTCGGCCCGCCCTATTGGAACAGCCGGCCACATTGCGTTGCCGTCCAGTTTGCCCAAGGATTCCATTTCGCTAGAAAGCCGGTATTCCAGAGAGATAGTCCCGGAACCATCGCGCCGTAGAGAAATCACTGAGCTGATCCCCATACAGGATCCCAAAACGCCCAGAGAAAAGGCGGCCGCAAAAACAAACCTTAAAAAAAATCGCAACATACTAAAATTCTTCCGAATAAATCCGTATATCCTGAATACGAATTGGTATTTCATCTTCAATCATTTTGAAGGCCTTGTTCAATACCATTTCCCCAAAGGTTCGGGAATTGGAAACAATAGCGCCGCCTATGTGGGCAAAGGTCAAAGAATCCTGCAAATCAACTTCCGCGGCGCTCATGTGAAAACGGCGCTGAAGTTTATCGCGCACAGAGCGTATGATGCGCCGTTTGTCCTTTAGACTTTCTATACCGGGAATCTCAAACATGATTTGGATCATCGAGACTATCATAAACGCAATTTTTAATTTCTGCCCGGCGTATCCATTTTGTCCTCCCCGGAAGCGGTTTCATCTTCCTGGTTTTCCTCGAATGGAATTTGATCGAAGGGAGTTTGACCAAAAGGAATTTGACCAAAAGGAATTTGACCGCCCGCAGCCGGAGTTTCCGTTCCGGTATTTCCGGTTTTAATATTGTGGACTATCCGCCGGATTTCATCTTTTTTTGCATCAAGTATCCGGGAATCCTCTGTCAAGCTTTCCAGGGCTTCAATATCAGAAAAACCGCCGGTTACCGCCAGAGTAAGTTCGTTTATGCCTTCTTCGCTTTCCGGATCGGCTATCAAAAGCAGCCGGCCCATAATAAACCGGATGCCGGGCTTGCTGATGGTTTGAGATTCTCCCGCCGCCGGAGCGGGACCTGGGGGCAGGACATCGAGCAGGGTTTTGTATTCTTCCAGTGCCTTTGCGTAAAATTCCCCCTGTTCCAAAACCTGGGCGTATTCATACCGGACCTGGTTGTCTTGATTTTCTCCAAGCCACTTTGCGTATGTATCAATTGCTTCAGGCTTATTCAAGGCTTTCTGTGTCCGCCCAAGGAGCAGCAATGCCTCTTTGTTGTCCTCCAGGGTAAACCGGTAGTTCAGCAGAACTTCTTCGGCCTTTTCGTATTTTTTCATGGCAAAAAGCACCAGCGCGTGATTATGTCCATCATCGACGCTGTCAGGAATCAGGGCCAGCACCCTTTCGTAAAGAGCTTCCGCTTCTTCCAGATTTTCGAGTTTTATCCTGGTATAGGCCGCGGCTTTCAGGGCGAGTATATTTTCAGGATCCCGGTGAAGAATACGTTCAAAAAGCCGGGCGGCCTCCACGTAACGCCCTGTTTCAAAGGCGATGCGGCCCAGGTTGTATTCCGAAGCGGCCTTGGTTTTATCTATGGCCCTGGCCCGGTTAAGCCATTTTTCCGCTTCTTCATATTTGCCCAGTTCAAAATAGGCCATGCCCATGGAAAAGTATTCCTCCGCGCTGACCCCCAGGCTGGACGCGCAGGAAGAAAGCCAGCACGCTGCCAAGAACAGCCAAAAAATCGCAAAGCCCGGAAACATAATTTTAGGGAAAAGCCGGCGTTTCACTTTTGCGTCCCCAGCGCCGTTTCCTCAATTTTTCGGATTTGCGCCCGGTAAAGCCGTGCGATGTTGGAACCGTAATCGGCGATAAGCTGGATGATATTCCGGGGAGTTTCTTCCGTGTCCCGGCCATTGATTCGGTCTCCGGCATCCCCAAGACCGGGCAGGATGTAGGCGGACTGGTTCAACGCGGGGTCCATCCAAAGTGTATAGACCTTGCAATTCTCCAGGGCCCGCACTACCCGCAACGCCCCCTTGAGGGCGGAGATAACATTGAAAAACAGAACGGACCGGGGCTTGATTCCCCGGCCTTTAAGATAGGAGATCACGGTAACAAGACTTCCGCCGGTGGCGTTCATGGGGTCCGCAAAGATGAGGTCCCTGCCGTCAAGCTGCTCCAGATTGAAAAAAGACCGGTCCAGGTCCAGGATGTACTCCATATCGTTTTCTGACTTCGAGTCGTTCCGCCTGATCCTGAACAGCGCGAAAGGAGTCGTGTAGCCGCTGGAAGAATACTCCTGTATCTCTTTGGACATAATCATGGAAGGGAGAAGGGCCCCCCGCAGCATGACGCACATCACGGTATTTTCGATTTGGGCATCTATATTTGGAATTTTATGAACCGCGTAATTCTGCACCGGAACGTTTACCGGGGTTTTCACGATGAGATAGTTCTTGTTGACTCCGGTGGTTCCTCCGAAAGCCAGCTTAAAGAGCATTTCATAGGCCCGCTGTATATAATAGACGAATTCTTCCCGGTCTGTGCGCAGGTCTCTAAGCTTGGCGATAAGCCGGGATGCCTCGGCATGGCTTTCGCCGGGGCTTACAAACGAATAGACGGTGATTCCCTTTTCGTCCTTGCATACCTCCTGCATCATGCCGCCCATCTCATTATAGAGCCTAATGAGGGCGTCTTCTCCTCTCCGGCGTTCCGCATCAGATTTAGCGCTGGAAAGTGTACTGAAACAGCCGCTTACTTCCCGGTAGACCCTGTCCATCCCAGACAGATGCGCCTTGTCGGAATCGTTCAAATATCCGTCAAGGGATTCAGCCCCGAGAATTACATTATTCATAGTGAGGATATTACAGCATATCGGCCCCGCTATTCCAGAGCGGGCTGCACCCGGATTTTGAGAGCGCCGGCTCAGAATGTCCATCGTTCTCACGGGAAAACCCCGTGCGGGCGGCGGCTTTTTAAAATATTAAAAAAAGATTGCATACTTTATAGAAGCGGTGTATAATATCATAGTCAGCATTATGTTTTGAATGGGCTGAC
>JAITSE010000062.1 GCA_031288005.1 Treponema sp. | reverse complement strand
CAGAAAAAAATGAAATCTCTAAATAGAACAGGTACGCCGTGGGACTTTTTGGATGCGTACCGCGGAAAAGATTTTTCCGGTGAATGGCCCACGTTACCGGAAATGTTCAGAATCACCGTGAAGCGTTACGGTGAACGCTCCTGCTTTACGATCTACGAACCGGACAGGATAAGCTACGATTACAACGAGGCTCTAAGAAAGATCGAGGCTGCATCCCGCGCTCTGCGGGCGCGCGGCGTGAGGAAGGGCGATAAGGTAGCCATTACCGGCAAGAATTCCCCTGAATGGACTGTGGCCTACCTCGGTATTCTGTTTGCCGACGCCATTGTCGTCCCGATTGATTATCAGCTTGGTACGAGCGAGATAGAACGCCTTATCCATGTTTCAAAGGCTAAAATCCTGTTCGTAGATGAAGAAAAGCATGAGCGCTTCTACAGCAAGCCGCCGGAACCGGTCACGGAGGTGCTGTCCCTGCACAAAGGGATAGGCAGCTATATCTACGAGCTTGACGGCCCGCCGTTTACCGAGGAGCAGCCTGCGGCTGAGTTCGACACGGCCGCCATACTGTTCACATCCGGCACTACGGATTTTCCCAAAGGCGTGGTGCTTTCACATCAGAATCTTGTTTCGGACAGTTATTTGGCCCAGGGAACGCCGTTTGACGTGTACTCGACGGACATTTTTTACGCGCTTTTGCCGATCCATCACGCCTACACGATGCTGGCCGTCTTCATCGAAACCATTTCCACCGGCGCGGAAGTGGTTTTCGGCAAAAAAATGCTGGTAAAGAACATCCTCCACGACCTAAAGGCGGCAAAGATCACGATGCTGCTCGGCGTTCCGATGCTTTTCAACAAGCTGCTGGCCGGAATCCTGCGCGGCTTGCGTGAGAAAGGCATAGTCGTTTACGGCCTGGTACGCTTCCTGATGGGAGTTTCCGGCTTCATCAAGAAAACTTTCGGCGTGAATCCGGGCAAACGTATCTTCCACGCGATTCTCGAAAAGGCCTCGCTCTCCACGCTCCGCACCTGCATATCGGGCGGCGGCCCGCTCGCTCCTGCGGTATTCCGCAAGTATAACCAGCTCGGCATAGACTTCGTGCAGGGCTACGGGCTGACGGAAACCTCCCCGATCATCAACCTGAACCCGATAGAACGCTACAAAGAAACGAGCGTAGGCAAGGTGATCCCGCGTGTGGTGGAGAAGATTCTCGACCCGGACGAACGCGGCATCGGTGAGGTGGCGGTAAAAGGCCCCGTCGTGATGCAGGGTTACTACGAAAGGCCGGAAGAGACGGCGGCCTGCTTCACTCAGGACGGCTTCTTTAAGACGGGTGACCTTGGCTACCTGGACAGCGAAAACTACCTGTACCTCACAGGCCGCGCCAAAAACATGATCGTTACGGAAGGCGGCAAAAACGTCTACCCGGAAGAGATCGAGAATGAGTTCCAGCTTTTTGACGAGATCGACCAAATCCTGGTGCGCGGCTATGTCCACAACAAGAAAACCCACAGCGAAGTGATAGAGGCTGTCGTGTTCCCGAACCCGGACTTCTTCAAAAGCACCGGCGCTGCCGTTAAGGAGCAGATAAAGGCGCGTATCGCCGCGATTATTTCCGAAGTGAATTCCCGCCTGCTCCCATACCAGAAGATCGAAAAGACAACGATTCTGGACGAGCCGATGGAGATGACGACAACAAAAAAGATCAAGCGCAACCCCACCGAAACCGGTCAAAACAACGGGCAAGAGGCCGGTTAAACCGTTGAGGGCGTTGCGGGGGTGTCCCCGCTGAGGAGACAAGCCGCGAAGCGGCTTGCCGCTGTGCGGTTGCGCCGGTGGCGCAACCCACACGCGGCGGGAGACCGTCGGGGGCGTTGCGGGGGTGTCCCCCGCTGAGGGGGTAGCCCGCAACCGTGTGCGGGCGTAGGGGGAGACTTCCCCCTCCTGAGTAATCATATCATTCCTTCCCGTACCGTATCCTGGGATCGACCAGGGCCAGGGTTATGTCGGCCAGGACCATGCCTAAGAGGACCAGGAAGGAGATGAACATGAGGTTGGCCAGCACGAGGTTGATGTCTTCCTGCAAGACGGCTTCGTACATGAGCCGGCCTATGCCGGGGTAGGCGAAGATGATCTCCAGAATCAGGGAGCCTGAGAATAGGCTTGCCAGCAGGTTGGCGCTGCCTGTGATGTAGGGGTTCAGGGTGTTCCTGAAGGCGTGGTGAAAGTAGACCCGCCATTCCCGGATGCCCCGGGAGCGGAGGCTCGTGATGTAGGGCTGCCCGAGTTGGTCCAGCATGGTGGCGCGGATCATCCGCAGGGTTCCCCCTATGCCGCCCAGGAAGGACGCAAGGAGGGGGAGGAAGATGTGGTGGGCGTAGGAGAAGACGAAGCGTCCGGGATCGGAATTGAAGGGGAAGGGCGGGTAGGCGGTTACGGGGAAGAGGCCGCTTAGGGACGCGAAGAGCTGGAGCAGAATGAGGAGCAGTATCCCCGGAAAGGCGTGGAGGGCCAGGGCGATGAATGCCGCTGCCAGGTCCGCCGCGGTTCCGGCTTTGGTGGAAAAGTAGACCCCCAGCAGGAAGGAGAAGCAGGTTATCAGCACCAATGACAGGAGGTTGAGGAGCGCCGAATTTGCCATGCGGGAGGAGATAAGGAAGGCTACGGGGGCCCGGGAAATGAGGCTCGACCCCAGGTCGCCGTGCAGGACCCTGCCTATCCAGCGGAAGTACTGGGCGTAGAAGGGCAGGTCCAGCCCCAAGGCGGCCCGCCGCTCCCGCAACTGGGCCGCGTTCAGGGCCTCGTCCCTGACCTGCCCTCCCGGCCCCTGATCCCCGCTGAAAAGCTGCTGCATCATGATCTGATCCACGATGTCCCCGGGGGCAAGCTCCATGAGGCCGAATACCGCGAAGCCCAGGATGAAGAGGGTGGCCGCCATGGTAAGGAGGCGGCTCGCAATATAGGCGGCCAGGGGCGCTTTCCGCTTAAAGAGGTAGAAGGGCCGCGCCAGGAGCGCCGCTATTGCGCCCGGCCTGGAGGCAGCTTCCTTCATGGCCTCAGGAATATATGGGTTGCCAGAAACCCGTTTACGTTGTCAAAGTACACGTTGGACTTGTCCCACCTGTCCCGGAGCGCGGCAAAGCTGCGGGGCCGCACAAGGTAAATCACCGGACACTGCTCCAGGAGGATAGCCTGGAATTCGTTCCATATCTCCCTGGCCTTTTGGGGGTCAATCGTGTAGGAGCCTTCGTTGTAGAGGTAATCGATCCGGGCCTCCCAGGAGGTAGCGGGCGTCTCCTGGAGGGGATACCACATGTGGAGGTTGCCCGCGGAGGGCCAGACATTGCTGCCTTCCGAGGGGAAAATGTTCGAGCCTGAAAGCCCCATAATCACGGACTGCCAGTCGAAGGTATCGAACATTTGTTCCACGATTTTTTGGAAATCCAGGGTCCTGATGTTAAGCTTGATCCCCGCCTTCCCAAGCTCATCCATAATAATTGAAGCGATGTCGGTATTGATGGAGCTGTCGGAGCGTATGGTTAAATCGAATTCCACCGCCCGTCCCTTGCCGTCCCGGAGAAGCCCCGCGCTGTCCCGGCTGAACCCAATGGATTCCAGCAGCGAAAGCGCCCGCTCCTGATCGTAGAGGTATTGAAGCGTGAGGCTTGCGTTGTAGTAGGGATTAGGCTCCGGGAAAAAGTTGAGCTTAGGCTCCGCAAGGCCCCGGTACACCTGGCTGATGATCCGGTCCCGGTTGAGAAGGCAGCTCATGGCCTGGCGGAATTCCTTTTGGGTGAACCATTCGTAGTACGGCGCGTCCTTGTTTTCAGGATTCTGGTTGAAGATCCACATACTTGCGCTCAAAGCGCCTTCCGCGTTGAACACCGTGTAATCCGTGGGGAAGTTCTTTCCAAACAGGCGCTGGAAGAACCCGGCGATACCGGTTTTGGCTTCCCGGAAGCGCTTGTTTACAAGCTCGTCCAGGTCTTCGGGCCGCAGCCCGTAGGATTCGGTATCCCCCTGCTTAAAGAGGAGAAGCTGGGTGTTTTCGTCCGGGATGATCCGGGTGATTTCTTCCTCATAAAAGGGAAGGGAAAGGCCCCTGGCGTCCTTCTCCCAATAGCCCGGGTTCCGCTTGTACACCAGCCGCTGCTGGGGCGCGTATTCCGCAAGATGCCACTTGCCCATAGAAGGAATCGTCTTGGGATCGGTTTCCACGTTGAAGAGGTCCAGAACCCCCTGGACGCCCCGCTCCCGCTTGGCTTCCTCATAGCCCATGCGGGGGGCTATGTACCCGTTTGTGAAAAGAAGAGGCTCCGACACGATGCGGGGAAAATGAAAGACGAAACGCTGGTCGTCAAGCTTTTCAATCGTAACCCGCTTTTGGGTCCCGTCCTGCATGGTGACAAACTGGCCGTTGTAGGCGGAGCCGTGAAAGTCCGGGTCCCCGTCAATCTCGTTGTACCAGAAGACGATGTCGCCGCTTGTAACGGGAACTTTCCGCTCCGAATCCTGCCAGGTCCAGTAGAGATCGTCCCGGAGGGTGTAGATCACGTCGAGGGTTCCCGCGTCTTCGTCAGCGACGATTTCCGCGGAGGCGCACCGGGGCTTCCATTGCCGGGCGGCCCGGTCGTAATCGTAGAGATAATCCTGCATGGCCGCTACTACGCCTCTGGTAGCGGAGTCGGTTTCGGATATCTGGATATTAAAACTCTTGGGGTCCGCGTTGATAACGCCGTTCCAGGTTCCGCCAAGACGCCCGGGGACAAACTCCTCCCCCCGCCAAGGCTTGCTTTCGGTTTTGGCAAGCAGGGTCTCAAGGCCCTCTGTGCCCAGGGAGGCTATGTCTTCTTCCGAAAGCTCCTCCTCCCCGGAACAGGAAACCAGGGAAACCAATAAAAGGGCAAGAAGAACGCCCGCCAGCGCGGGGATGCATCGCTTTTTCATAGGCCCATCTTAGCCCCCGGGGGAGGGGGGTGTCAATTAAGAGATACTAGAGCGCTCAGGAGGGGGAAGGGACTTGGAACCTGAGACCAGGAGACCGGAGACCGCGAGACCGGAGGTCTCAGGCGTTCTCATGGTCTCATGCGGTCTCCTGGTTCCCAGGGACTGAAGTCCCAGGTCCCCAGTCTCCCCCCTGCCTACAGCCATGAGACTTGCTTCGGGCTTACAGCCCGGCAAGTCTCAGCGGTCCGACCCCTGGCTCCGGCCCTGCGGGTCTCACGGCTTGCTAAGGAGTTTTGGACTGAAACCTCCGGTTTCTTGAGTCCAAAACTCCCCGCACTTCTCCACGGGGCTGGCTCTCCCATTGGGCTTATGACCTGTGTGGCGCAAGCGTTAGCGCCTGTGTGGCGCAGGCGTTAGCGTGAGACCCTAAGGAACCGGAGGTTCCACGGGTCTTTTGGGAGGCGCAGGCGTTAGCGCCCTTCGGGTCTCCTGGTATAAGAGCCTATCACCGCCTGTATAAAGCCGGAACCCGCGGTTCCAGGGGCGGCATCTCAAGGCCGGTTAAATTTTTTAATCCGCTTATAGTAGACTTAAGATATCAGACTTCTTACAAGGAGCGAAGCATGAGTATCCAGGACGCCCTGTTTGATTCCCTCAGGGCCGCGCAGATTGAATTGGCCCTGCAAAGCAGGCAGGAGAAAGACCGGGCCCTTGAGGGGGCCGCGGAGGCTGTTGACGCGGAACGTAAAGTAATTCTTGCCGCGAACAGCGCCGACATGGATCGCGCCCGGGCCGGGGGAATGAAGGAAGCCCTCCTTGACAGGTTGCTCCTCTCGGATAAACGGATAGACGGCATAACGGAAGGGATAGCCGCGGTGATCCGCCTTGAGGACCCCATAGGCAGGGTAAAAGCGGGCTGGACCCTGCCCAACGGCCTTTTGGTGGAGCAGATCACCGCGCCCCTGGGAGTGGCGGCCGTCATTTATGAGTCCCGGCCCAATGTTACCGTGGAGGCTTTCAGTCTTGCCTATAAAGCGGGCTGCGCCATTCTGCTTAGGGGATCCTCCGCGGCCCGGGAGTCTAACCGGGCGCTGGCAGCGGCCATTACCCGGGGCCTTGCCCGCGGAGGCGGCGTTCCCGCGGCTCTGGCCCTGGCGCCCGGGGAAAGCCGGGACGAAGTGGATCGGATTCTCACAGCCCGGGGAAAAATAGATTTGGTCCTGCCCAGGGGAGGCCGGGAACTGATCCGCCGGGTGGCGGAGAACGCCCGGGTTCCGGTGATTGAGACCGGGGAAGGCAACTGCCACATCTATGTTGAACCCAGCGCCTCCATAACCCAGGCCGTGGAAATCATAGCCAACGCGAAGCTCCAGAAGCCCGGGGCCTGCAACGCGGTGGAAACTCTGCTGGTCAGGCGGGACGCTCTGGACGCTCTCATGCCCCGGCTTGCGGAGCGGCTTGCGGGCAGGGCGGAGCTCCGCTGCGATGGGCCGTCCAAGGCGGCGATCTATTCTTTCCGCGGCCTTCCCTCCGGCCTCGTTGTGAAAGACGCTGTTGAGGAAGACTGGTCCACGGAGTTCCTGGATTATATTCTGGCCGTCAAGACCGTGGAGTCTCTGGACGAGGCAGCCGCGCACATCAACTGCTATGGGACAGGCCATTCGGAGGCTATTCTCACCAACGATCTCCGGGCGGCGGAAGACTTTGTCCGCCGGGTGGACGCGGCCTGCGTATACGTGAACGCCTCGACTCGTTTCACCGACGGCGGGCAGTTCGGCTTCGGCGCGGAACTGGGGATCAGCACCCAGAAGTTCCACGCCCGGGGACCTATGGGACTTGAAGCCCTGACAACGATAAAGTATCGTATATCAGGCTCAGGCCAAATACGGCAGTAAAGCGGCAAGGCGCGGTAAGACGGCATGATACAAAAACTAATCTCCCAGGCGCGGAAAATTGTCATTAAAATCGGTTCCAACACCCTGGCCGACAGGGACGGGCGGATCAATATCCCCTTTCTTGAAGACTTTGCGGAACAGGCCGCGGACCTGCTTCATGCGGGGAAGCAGATCGCCCTGGTTTCCTCAGGCGCTCAGGTCGCGGGCCTTTCGTCTTTGGACAAATGGGCCAGGAAGCAGGATATCCACTACAAGCAGGCCCTATGCGCGGTGGGCCAGGTGGAACTCATGGGCGCGTGGCGGCGGGCCTTTGACGCCTGCGGCGTCCGGGTCGGGCAGATTTTGCTTACCCGGGACGACTTCGGCCACCCCATACGCAGCCTCAATATGCGGAACACTCTCTTCACTCTGGCTGACGAGGGGATTGTCCCTGTGATCAATGAAAACGACACGGTTAGTGTTGAAGAAATCCGGATCGGCGACAACGACACCTTGGCGGCCCAGTCCGCGGTACTCTGGGGCGCGGAACTCCTCATTCTTTTCAGCGACATAGACGGCCTCTACGACAGGAATCCCAAGGAACACAGCGATGCGAAACTGCTGGCTGAAGTGCGGGACATCGGCGCTGTCCGGGATGAAGTCAACATGGGAGCGCCCAATAACTTCGGCGCGGGTGGAATATCCACTAAAATCGATGCGGCCCTGAGGGTCGTCTCTTTCGGCATACCCATGATCCTGGCCCACGGCGGCCGCCCGCGGGTTCTGGAAGCCCTGGCCGGGGGAACCCAGACGGGCACCCTGTTCCTTCCCCCCGACCTTCCGGGCTGTCCTCCCAAAATACCCCCGGGATCCGGCCTTTAAGCCTTGCGGCTTTGCGGGAAAGCCCGGCAAGCTGTTTTACTGAACCTGAAAACCTTGCGGCCCTGAGACCTTCATTCGCATAAGACCCGGTCAACGTGGAAACATCGGAAACATCGGAAACATCGGAAACATCGGAAACTTGTTTCCGCGTTTCAGCGTTTCCGCGTTTCAGCGTTTCCTTGTTTCCGCGTTTCCGATGAACAAACCTATTGTATTTTATTAATTTTATAGTATAATATATGATCGTACCGCTTATATTTTGATTGTATGCGAAGGGTACATACTCCGCCAAACCGGAGGTTTGAGCTCTGCGGCGATAAAAAGGGTATATACCCTGAGACAAATACCTTACCAAAACAACCATACCCCGTCCGCTCTGCGGCGGGGTTAGTTGATGAAAAAGGGGCGCGGTAATGTCCTTAAAACCAAAATTTGTTTTTCCTCTCTTCATGTCAAGCAAATCGATTTTGAGCAAATGCGCCTTTACAGCGTTTCTGGCGGCGATTTTTGCGGGAATGACCGGCTGTCCGGACGGGATATCCATAACCGGGCAAGAAATTCTGCGAAGCATACAGGTAACAAGCCCCCCTGACAAAGTAACATACGCCCTTGGCGAGCCATTGGCTCTGACCGGTATCGAGGTAACCGGAACCTACTCCGTAACTATAAAAAAGCGGATGGATTCTTGGGACGCCTCCAACATAAGCGGGTATAACAGCATGGTGAAAGGCCCCCAGCTTGTTACCATAACGATAGACGGCAAAACCGCGACTTTCACGGTCGCTGTAACCGATGCAATCCTGGAAAAAATAGAGATAATAAAACCGCCTGACAAAGTAATATACGCTAACGGCGAAAAAATCGATTTGACCGGCATAGTGATAGTAGGAACCTACTCGGACGGCAGAACAGAGATTGAAAAAACGGAGGGCATTTTCACAAGCGTCTATGACCCCAATCTTGAGGAAATACAAACCATAACCGTAACGGTCGAAGGGATGACAGCGGATTTTAATATAATGTTAACAAAAGCGGCGCTGACCGGAATAGATATCCTCAAATTGCCTGATAAATTGGAATACGCATTGGGCGAGAAATTAGATTTGACCGGCATCATAGCAGAAAAAATTTTTACCGATGGTACTAGAATGGAGTTTACGCCGGAGCTGTCCTATATAAGCGGGTATAATCCCGATATAAAGGGAGAACAAACGCTGACTTTAACATTCGAGGGAAAAACAGCGGACTTCGCCATAACCATGGAAGAGGGATTCCTGACAGCGATAGAAGTAATTGGGGGGGTTTTTAAAACCCACTACCCCAAAGGCTTGAAAGTGGACCTGGAAGGCATTCAGGTAATGAAAACCTACTCCACCGGAGGCCAGGATGTGATAGGGTTCAAAAACCTGAATGTCGAGCCTGAAATATGCGATATGGAGCCCGGCGAGTATGACTTTACCATAAGTGTGAAAGGCTCTGACCCGTCCGTAACAACGAAGATCAAAATAACGGTACTCGATGCGGTTCTGGCAGAAATTAAGTTTGACGAGAATTTCAAAACGAAATACGTTGTTGGCGACGTCCTGGACTTGGGAAGCTTCAATGTAATCGGAATCTACACCGATGGAACTGAACATTCCCTGAATTCCGGTGGTTTGACAATACAAATCGGCGGCTATGTTATAGGGACTCCCTCCGAGACGTTTAACTCGGAAGGAACATATAAGTTAACCGTAACGGCGAACAACACTGATATAAGCGCCGGCACGAATCTGACAGTGGATCTGCTAAAACTGGAAGGACTTACCGTAACCCCGAAAAAACTCGAATACAGCCTGGCCGACCTTAATAACAACTCTTTGCTGGCCTGCATTGAAGCCGTGGGACATTACAACAACGGCAGCACGAAATCTTTCCCTGGAAACCTGGACTTGAAAATACTCCATGAAGGGGCCTGGGAAGCGGGGACGCAAACAGTGACAGTGGGCGTTACAGGTGAGGAGCCAACCTATTCCTTTGTTATAGTGGTGATTGATAAGTCCGGGCCCGTCAAGAGCATGACGGTAATCAAGCCGCCGGATAAAACCACATATACCACGGGAGAAATCGGGGAAGAAGGAACTCTGGATCTAAGCGGCCTGGAACTGGCCCTGGTCTACGAAAATAATGAGGTGGAAATAATTTCATACCCCGCCGGCGGCGGCGGCAACGACAAGATAGAATGTCGTTGGAACGGGGATTCCGAATTACCACCGCAACCTGGAAAATATGAGATATCTGTACGCTGGAAAGATGATCCCCTCATTTTTGCCAATTTCTCGATAACCGTGAAGACCGGGGAAGGCGCTATAGACTTTGGAGGAGACCTAACGGTGGGGTCTGACATCTACGATCCTCCATACACGTTACGCAAAACCAGCAATCCCAACTCCATGACGCTTACAATAACAAGCGGCGTGTATGACGAGTATAAGTGGTTCCTGAACGACGATGAAATAGATGGATCATCGTCAAACTATACCGTTTCCGCCGCCGACTGTTTTCTGGGGAGCAATATCCTCAGAGTGGAAGCGCGGAAGGGTTCTGTCTGGTATGACGCCGAAATAGAGTTTACCGTTGAAAAATGAAGCGCCCCTTGCCCCTGAGGGATAGGAGGAACAAGGAATGAATAAAACGATGCCGGAACCCGCGGTCAAGGAATATCATGTCTGGATCCGGAGACTTTTAAAATCCGCCATCTTTACTCTGGGCGCCATGTTTTTTGCGACCGCTTGCAGCCTCGGTTTGACGCCTACGATTCCAGGCTCTTCCGGGCGCGGCGGAACAGTGCGGCTCATAATAGACCTGGGAGAAACCGGGAGCGCGGCGGATAACAGCCGTACCGCGTATCCCGATCCCGCGGATATCAATTTCAAGTATAAAGCGGTATTTACGCCTGTGGATTCCTCAAACAACAGCAGGGAGGAAACAGTTGATTTTAGTGGTACCCGCTTTGACTTTGCTTTGGATCCGGGAGAATGGAAACTTATCATAAGCGGCAGGATTACGCTGCAAGACGTGGATGGCAACGATTATCAAATAGAAGCCGCGGCGTCGAATGAAATAGAGTTTACTGTCAACCATGAGGCGACGGCCACAGTTACAGCCCTTATGCATCCTGTACATAACAATTACCCGGGAAAATTTTCTTACACCCTCGATATAGACAGCGCCGCGGGGCAGAATATTATGTGTTCTTTGGTGAACATTGATAACAACACCCCTAAGCCGCCCACAGAAAACGATTGGTTAGCGGCTCTGGACAAGACGGAGACAATCGAACTCTATCCGGGTTATTACCGCTTCAAAATAACCGCGGAAAAAAATGGGTTTAAATATGTCAGGAGTGAAATAATTCATATTTATTCGGAGACTGTAACGAAGAAGACCTATAAATTGACCGCGGAGGACTTTCAAAAACAGGTATACATTGCGGGAACTTTAACAATTAACAAAAATATTCAAAACCATTCTTCCTTCGAAGCCGAGGCTATACGGGCCTACAAGGATGTGGAGTGTACAGATCCTGTTGATATTGAGATTGATACAAGTCCGCTTACCCCGCTTTCCGATTCCGGTTCCTGGAACTGGAACATGACGCTTAATGAGGCGCCGCCTTCGGAAACTTATTTTAAGGTTGAATTTCACCCCCCGGGAAGCGGCTCAGGCACATCCGGGTCCGTGTACAGCGAGCCTATTAGGGGCGGCACACTCGGCAATGGCAAAACGGATATTTCCTTGACCGTGAACGGCTATGAGGCGACGTTTAGCGTCCAAGACTTGAATTCGCAGCTTGCGGACGCGGAACATTATTATCTTGAATTGGAAAACAAATACATTGACACAAATATAACGTTACACATTCTGGAAGGCAGTACCGTAAACTCCCTGCCGGTGTATCGCAAGGGGACGGATGGGAAAGCAGCCGCAGAAGAAAAAACCTGGTATCAAGAGACAAACGGTTCTTATAATTCTTTGCCCAAGACCATGCCGGCGGAATCCGCGGTCTTCAAGCTCTTGCCTCTAATAAAACTTAGCGAAATCGAGAATATGGAAACCGGGATTTTGCCCCGCCTAAGAAATATACCGGAGGGAAATTCTAAGGAAGATCCGCTTCTCCTTGAGTTTACAGGCGCTTTTTCCGGCGCAGACGGCGTCAGGCTGCGGGACATCCTCTACGCCGTTCAGGAAGGGAGTAAGTTTGTCAGCATAGACCTTTCCGCCTGCTCTGTTGAAGATTCGAACAGCTTCAGCCTGGAACCGGGACTCTATACGGACGGCGCGGCTAAGGTAGTGGAACTAATCCTGCCTGCCGGGCTGACAAAAATAGCCGGCCCGGCGGGGGCATCCTATTCCGCCGCCGCATCCCTTTTCGGCAATTTTACGTCTCTCCGTTTAATAAAAGCCGCCGGCGTTACGGAAGTCTCAGGCTATGCTTTCTCAGGCTGTAAAAGCCTCGAAACGGCGGAACTGCCCAAGGCGGTGACTATCGGCGCCTACGCCTTCTACGGCTGCCTAAAACTTGCCGGGGTGGAACTGGCGAGGGAGGAATACCTTACAATCGAAAGATACGCCTTCTTTGGATGCCGGGACCTTAGGAACATTAACCTTTACGTGGAGCTTAACTTTAACCTTATTACCCCTACCATCTACGAAAAGCTCAATGTGAAATCTATCGGGGAATACGCCTTTTTCAACGCGGGCCTTGGGCCAAAGCTTGATTTGATTGTGGATTCCGCCTCCATAACTTCTTCGGGCGTAATTCCCATTGACAACTATGCTTTCGCAAACTGCATAAATCTTAAGGAACTGACTCTCAAAACATCGTCTGACAGCTCCTCAGTCCCCCTGAACGGCGACTTTTTGTTTTTAGGCTGCATAAACCTTGAATCGGCGGAGCTCAATAATGTAAGCGAGATCAGAGACAATGTATTTCTTGCCTGCCTGGGCCTTAACAGCCTGAAAATAGAACACTTGAGCAGCTTCAATGGCCGGGCCATTGCGGGCTGTGAAAACCTGACAACTCTCAGCCTTGGCGGGGGGTATGACTTTGACACCAATACTAAAATTCTGTATAAAAATGAGCCGGACAAAAAAATTCTTATTGCCGCTTTGCGCCTGGAGGAAAATCTTGTAATTCCAGCGGATGTTAAGGAAATCGGGGAGAAGGCCTTCTTCAACGCGGCAATCATTAAAACCGTTACAATGCTTGGAGTAGAGAATATCGGCGCCGACGCGTTCCAGGGCTGTACAAATCTTTCAAAAGTAACAACCGCCGCGGCGCTGCCCGCGGGCTTTGACCGCGCCATGCCTTCGAAAATTAAAACATTGACCTTGGCGGGAGTGGAAACTATTGCGGAAAACTTCGCGAACCTCAAGAACAGCCTTGAAACGATTACCCTGACGAATGTAACAAGGATTGCCGCCGGCGCGTTTGCGGACTGGAATAATCTTACCGCCGCTAATCTGCCCGCGGTAACAAGGATTGAAGCCGGCGCGTTTGCGAACTGTAGTAAACTTACCGCCCCTATTATGCCCGCGGCAGAGTATATCGGCGGCGATGCCTTCAAGAACTGTACGCTGCTTAATACTCTCGATTTGCCCAAGGTTACGGAAATCGGCGCCGGCGCTTTCTCGGGCTGCGCGGTTCTTGCCAATCTGACCATGCCCAAAGTCACGAAGATCGGTGACAAGGCGCTCGAGGGCGCCAATCTTTCTGATGTAACAACCGCCGCCAATGCCGGCAAGGAAATACTAAAGGTGGTGGTAAACAACGCCGTTTCTACGCTGACCGTTAGGGGCATGAACATGGTTTGGCAGGCTTTTAATGAAACCCGGCGTGGGATTTCCAGGCTCAATATGCCCGACGCGGTCGAGATAACAAACGGGGCCTTACAAAACAGCCTTATTTCTGTGGTGGACCTGCCTAATGTTCACACCGTCGGGCAGCAGGCTTTCATGAACTGTAATAACTTTATCAGTATAAGTCTGCCCGAGGCGCAAGTCATCGGGTTCGAAGCGTTTAAGGAATGTAACGCGCTTACAACGATATTGCTGCCCAAGGCGCGGCAGATCGATGAAGCCGCCTTTTATAAGTGTATAAACCTTAAAAATATGAATCTGAGTTCCCTGGAGACAATCGGGTATAATACGTTTGCTGAGTGTACGAGCCTTCAAAACATAGACCTGCCCGAGGCGCAAGTCATCGGAGCCTACGCCTTTTATAAGTGTAAAAGCCTTGAGGTCCTGTCCATACCAAAGGTGACCTTTACAGGCAATTACGCGCTTCTTACCGGTGATGAAGCCGCGCCCGGCGGGGTCCTTAAGGAATTAACAACCGGCGCCGCTCTGCCCGGAAACTTTTATGACGCCTTCAATGGCTTTGTTTCTAAGCGGGCAGACAAGACACTGACCTTGAAGGGCCTTGAAAGCATTCTTGCAGACAACTTTTTTGGCCTGTTTACCGCCGCTTCCAAAGTGGAGACCCTTATCCTGCAGGATGTGAAATCGATTGGGGCGAACGCGTTCGCGGGATGCGATGGTCTTAAAACCCTGTCCATGCCCGCCGCCACAAGCATAGGCGATTCCGCATTCAGGGACTGTTCGAGTCTTTCGGTATTAATCACCGGCGACGCCGCTCCCGCCGGCTTGGGACAGGCCCTGAAGGGCAGCGTTTTCTTAGACCTGACCATAAAGGGCGCGAAGGCTATCACGAAAAGCTCCGGGTTCAACGGGCCGGGGATTATAATTCGCAATATTACCCTGCAGGATGCGCTGACGATTGGGCCCGATGCCTTCTCAGGCTGTACGAACCTTATCACTCTGACCGCGCCTTTGGCCAAGAGCATCGGCGCCGCGGCCTTCTCAAACTGTACGATGCTTGTCTCTATTACCCTGCATAATGCGCTGACGATTGAGTCCGATGCCTTCTCAGGCTGTACGAACCTTTGGATTGCTTCCCTGCCCAAGGTTACAAGCATCGGCACCGAGGCCTTCTTAAACTGTGCGAAGCTTACCACCGACGGAGAAAAATACTTCCTGCCCCTGCCGGAACTTAAAACAATCGGAAATTATGCCTTTGAAAACACCAGGGGCCTCAGAGATATTCAACTGCCCGTTATTACCACCATCGGCAAGGGCGCATTCAAAAACAGCGGGATACAAGGTGATTTGACGCTGGATAATGCGGGGTTCTTGGAAATAGGCGAAGAAGCCTTCTCAGGCTGTGGCGATATTACCGGGATAGTCTCAACGGTCAAACGGATCAACGCCCGCGCGTTTGAGGGCTGTACAAAACTTAATAACGCGCGGCTGTCTCAAGTTGCTAGTATTGGCGCCGGAGCTTTCTCGGGCTGCGTGCTTTTTGTCAGTCTCTATCTGCCCGCGGATCCGCCTGAGCTTGTGAAGACTTATGGTGGAGATAATACATACGGCATATTTAAAGGGACCCACAACTTAAATTACGCTTCTTGGGCCACACTCAGAATTTTCCTTCCGGGAACGGTAACCGTTCTTTCGGCTTACCGCTCAAAATGGGGATTTACAACAGAAAATGTAAGTATCGGCGGCCCGGAGATCCCCTCAAACAGCGAAAGAAATATATTCGGCTCGGATCATAAAGCGATATTGTTTGCGCACAATACGGATTTATAATCCGTATTGTGCAATTTGCTTTGCAAATTGCTTAGGAGTTTTGCGGGCTGTTTTTGGTGTGGAGGGCTGTTTTGATTCCGCAAAACTCCTAAGCAACCGCGCAAGCGGTTGCACGGTTCTCAAGTGCGGGGAGTTTTGCGAACCAGCGGCTGCACTGCGGCCCGCAAGGGCCGCGCTGTTCAAAAGTTCGCAAAACTCCAAGGCAACCGAAGGTTGCACGGCCCGCAGGGTTCCCAAAACTCCAAGCAATCTGCTTCGCAGATTGCACAGGTTGCCTTGCCACAATTCCTTCTATCATTTATCTTGAATGTATGAATACCGAACAGGCCATTCAAGCTCTGATCGGCGGGACTGCGGCGGTCATTCGGGGAAAACGGGAATTTCTGGAATTGCTTACCGCAGCCTTGCTTGCCGGGGGGCATATCCTTATAGAAGATAATCCGGGGTTGGGAAAGACCACGGTGGCAAAGACTTTTGCCCGGCTTATCGCCGGGGCGGACGGGGCGCCGCTGCTGTTTAAGCGGATCCAGTTTACCCCCGACCTTCTTCCCTATGATATTACCGGGGTTGATGTCTTTGACCCGGAAAGCCGAGCCTTCCGGTTTGTTCCCGGCCCTGTGCTGGCTAATATTGTGCTGGCGGACGAAATAAACCGGACTACGCCCAAAGTACAGTCGGCCCTGCTGGAAGTGATGGCGGAACGGCAGGTGACTATAGGGAACGCCACCCACCATCCGCCGGAGCCTTTTTTCGTAATTGCTACCCAAAACCCTGTGGAAAACGAGGGGACCTTCCCCCTGCCGGCGGCCCAGCTTGACCGGTTCATGATGCGCCTTTCCCTGGGTTACCCGGACCGGGATTCGGAGATCGCCATATTGACGGAGAATCCTTCCGAGACCCTGCTGAATTCCCTGACGCCGGTGATAGGTGAGGCCGATTTTCTTGCGGCCCGGGACGCGGCCGCGGGGGTTTTCTGCCATGAAGCGCTGAAGGGGGCTCTCGCCGATATGGTTCGGGATACCCGCATTCACCGGGCTTTCATCCTTGGGGCGTCTCCCCGGGCCGCTCTCCACCTCCTTGAGGCCGCGAGGGCGCTGGCCCTGGTGAGGGGCCGGGACTATGTTATCGACGAGGACATCGCCGCGCTGGCGGGGCCGGTACTCGCCCACCGGCTCAAACTGCGGGATCCCCGTCAGCAAGTGGAAAAAATCATCCGGGAGCTGTGCCTTGGGCGAATCAACGGGATCAAAACGGTCTAGGGGAATCCGGCCCGCGTCCCGGTATCCTAAGCCGCCACTGCCGGTCCCTCAGGCCCTGGGGTTTTTCATCCCCGCATCCGCCATTCTGAGCTTAAGCGCCGGAATATTGCGGCATGAGCTGGTCCTTAGCCTCCTGGGGACGGCATTTCTTACCGTATGCGTTTACTCCCTGCTGGCGGTATTGTTTCTGGCCTTTGTCCACCGGAAGCGGGCGGCTTCCTTGTCAGTCCGTATAACGCCTGAAACCCTGGGAACGGGACAGATGGGGATGCTGTTCTGCGACAGGGAGGGATCATCCGGCGGGAATGGCCGCTTCTTCCGCCTGCCAGGTATTATTATACGCTGCGCCCTGGCGCTTTCCACGAAAGACGGCAGAAGACTGGAGTTTTTTTTCGATCCCGTTTTCACCGGCAACGGCAGTATACCCTTTTGCGCTCCTGAACGGGGAGCGTATTACGGGGAAACAGACAGGCTGCTTGTTTTCGATATGTTGGGCTTGTTCCACGCCGCTATTGACGTACCCCAGCCGTCTGGCCCAAGGCTCCTTGTTATGCCCCGGACGGCGGAACAGGTCCTGCCGCTGCCTGCGAGGTCCGGAGGGGCAGGACTGCGGACGGAGCCCCGTTTCCTGCGGACCGACAATCTCATCGATCACCGGCCATATATTCCGGGAGACGATCCCCGGCGGATCAACTGGAAACTCTACGGACACGCCGGGGAGATCTTTGTCCGCGAAGGGGAGCTTGAGCCGCCGCCCCATTCCCGCATAGTCATCCTCATCGATACCCAGACGGACTACAGCTTGTACAACGCTGAAGCGGGCCGCCGGGGGGTGGACCTGCTCTGTGAAAACGCCCTTGCGCTGGCGCTGGATTACGAAAGCCGGGGGATGGATGCGGGCATCGGGTTTTCAGGCGGCGGCGTCTCATTCGGCGGGCCTGTCGAAATGGCCGCGGTTTTGGCGCACCCGGCGGCTCTGCCACTTTCCTCGCAGGGACGGGAACTGCCCCTGCCTGATGATGTCCAGGATGCGCTGGTTCTCGCTCTGCCCCGGGATTGGACAAGCGGAAGAACGGAGAGACCTTCCGGCCTTGCGCCGGGCAATACGCTCGACGCTTTTCTTAAAAAACGGGAGGGCAGGCAGAAGGTGGATTTGCTGTTCCTTTATGACGGTGAAGACGCCCAGGCCGCCAGGCTGGAAAAAAACGCCGAAGCCTGCGCCCGTTTCTACGGCGGCAAGGGGGGAATCCGTGCTGGATATATACGCATCTAAAGCCGCCGCGAAACCTGCCGAACCGCCTTCAAGCCCGGCGCTTGCCGCTAGGTCCGCGGCCCTTCTCGCCGTCCTCTGGCAATTCCGCCTGCCTGCGGGGGACATGGCGGATACGCCGGTATTTGCGGCAAGTCTGCTTTGCGCTTTTGTTTCGTCCTGGGTTTTGGCGCGGCGGAATGTAAAACCCATCCCGGCGGTTCTAAGCCTGCTTCTTGTCCCCTGGGCGGCCAGGATAATGATCGCCCTGCCGGGTCTTACAAGCTCCGGACCGGCAGTAACGCCGGATTCCCTGCTCCTCGGCTTTGACCGCAACTGTTTTGTGTTCCTGCCGCCTTTTTACTGGGCCGCCCTGACCACTTTTTTTGCGGCCCGTTCCCGGCGTTTCCTGCGCTGCGATATTATTGCCGCCCAGGGGCTTCTTCTGCTCATTTTCTGCGTGATACGGAGCGCGGATCAGGAAGCCTACCGCTGGCCGGTCCTTATGATAGCCCTTTTTGCCTCCGTAGTTTTTCTGCAACTGCTGGCGCTTTTGCTCTCATTGCCGCCTAAATACCGGGCAAGAAGGGCGGAAAAGCTGCCGGCGGCGGCGCTTCTGTTCGTTCTTGTACTGATCGGCGGCGCCTTTATGATCCGCCCTTCCCAGGAAGGGGCTGTTGACAGGGGGGGCGGGCTTTTGCAGCCGAATCTTTTCCGTTTTGATTTTTCCCAAATTCTCAGGCTTGAAAGCGAAATCAGGATGAACGATGATCTTGCCTTTATCGTCAGGAGAGATTTTGACGGCTTAAATCTTTTGCTCCGGCGTTTTGTGCTTTCCGGGTACAATGCCAGGCAGGGATTCTACCGGCACGAGACCATAGACGAGGAAGCCCACCCGCAGAGACTTCCCGGACGGCGGGTCAAGCTGAATCCGCCGCCTGTCCTGGGCCGGCGGATCATGGAGCAGGAATACTTTCTGGTCAATTTTGATTCTTCCGCCTTTATTGGCATGAACGAACCGGCGGAAATAGTCCCCTTTGAAAGCTGGGACGCTTCTTCCTTTAGCTCCGCCTATGCCGTGCAAAGCAGCGCCGGCGATTTTTTCCCCTTCGAACTTATTGAGGCGGTCCCGGCTCTGGACGAAAGCGGAGCGGCGGAATTCGGCCCCGAAGTTCTTGGGCTTAGTCCCGAAGATTTCGCCTATTACACCGAATACGGCGGGGACAGGCGGATTGCGGCTTTTGCCCGGGAAATTACAGGCGGACTCGTGAATTATTGGGAGATGGCCCAGGCGGTCTACGAGCGGCTTAAATACGGCGAATACCGGTACAGCCTCAAGCCCGGCATCGCGCCTGACGGGGATCAGCTTGGATATTTTCTTTTTGAGGCAAAGAAAGGCTACTGCTCCTATTACGCCTTTGCCATGACGCTTCTCCTGCGTTCTTTGGGAATTCCTTCCCGCGTTGCGGTTGGTTTCTTCATAGACCCGGAGCAGAACGCCTTCGGTTATTACCCCGTCCGCTCCGATATGGCCCACGCATGGGTAGAGGTTTACTTTCCCCGGTACGGCTGGGTGGAATTTGATCCGACCACGGAACAGCTTGCGGAAGATGAGGAATTTCGCTTTTCTTCGGGAGTCCCCCAGGAACTTCTTGACAGGCTCATGAAAGAAATACTGGAAAACCGCTCCCGCCTTGTCCCAAAAGAAGGAGGGGAAGAAGACTCAGGCGGGGCTTCACTCTCCGCGCTGGGCAGGAGCGCGGGCAGATTTCTGCGGGAGCGCTGGGCTTTGCTGCTTGCCGGGTGCCTTGCCCTGCTTTTCGCGGCTCTGAGGTCCGGTTTGTTCATCGCGTACATCTTGAGCGGGAATCCCGGAAGGAAAGCCGTCTTGCTCTGGTCCCACGCCCTCCGTCGTCTTGCCCTGGCCGGGTTTAAGTACAGGCCCGCTCTTACGACGGAATCCGAATGGGCGCGGGAACTGGACGGAAAACGAAACCTGGGCTTATACGCCCTCTATCAGGATGCTCAGGCGGCCCGTTACGCCCCGGCCTTTTCCAGGGGCAAGCTCAAGGAATCGCAAAATCACTATGCGGCGTTTTCCCGCCGTTACAAAGAAACCATCCCCCTCGTCCGGCGTATTCTGGCCTGGCTGTGTCCGCCGCTCTCCATGTCGCTGAGCCCCTCGCGGCTGCGGGGAAGCGCCGGCGCGCAAGCGTGGCTGCTACTGCTGCCCAGGCTGCTCCTGATCCTGCTCTTTACCCTTAGCGCAGGTACTGTCCCCGGGCAGGACTCTGACGCCGCCGGCGCGGACGCAATGTTTGAGGCGGCTCAGAAGGCCCAGGAAGCTGAATTTTGGGAGAAGGCCATAGAGCTTTACTCCCAGGGCGCAAAACTCTTTCCCGAAGATTCGCGTTTCCCCTGGTCCCTTGGCTCGCTCTATTACAGCCGCAGGCTTTACGGCCTGGCCTGGGAGGAATACCTCAAGGTGGAAGCCTTGCTTCCCTTTGATCCCGAAGTTTTGTACAGGATGTCCAGGACCGCGGGCTATCTCAATATGGACGCGGTTTCCGCAGGGTATTTGGAAAGGCTTCTTGCGGCTGCGCCGGATCACATTGAAGCGACAGGCAGCCTCGGCTGGATGTATTACAAGCTCCACCGCCTGAAAGAAGGGGCGCTGCTTCTTGAGGAGGCGCTGGAAAAATCAGGGCCAGACCCGGATTTATCCATGACCCTGGGGACCATCTATTCCGATATGTTCCGTTATGAAGACGCAAAGGAGCGGTATCTTGAAGCCATTGCAGGCGGAGAGAAGGCGTGGGACCGCGAATTCACCGCGGTAGCCCATTACAATCTTTCAATACTTGAAAGCCGCTTCTATAAATACAGCGAAGCCTTTGACAGGACCGGCGCGTCCCTTGCCGTCAGAGACAGGGCCTCAGGCAGGCTTGCCAGGGGAGAAATGTACCTGCGCCGTATGGAACTGCCTCTGGTTTTCTCTGAATATCAGGCGGCCTACGAAATTGACACATCGCCTCTTTCCAAAGTGAACCTAGCTCAGGCGTATCAGGAGGCGGGCCGCCTTGAAGAAGCGCGGGTTTATGCTGAGGACTGCCTTGCATTGGGTGACCTGTCATGGATGCTCAACTACGGCATAGACCCTGACAGATACAAGCGGGACATCCATGAAATCCTCCGCAATATATACCGGGGTCTTGCCAAGGCTGAAGACAGCGTAGTCTATGGAAGCCTCCGGGAAGCGGCGCGGGGCTTTTTCAGGCGCCTGCTTTACCTGTACAAAGCCCGCTCTCACGGGCTTTTCTTTCAGAAATACAGCCTTACAGCGGCCGGCGCTTACCAGGACGAGTTGACCCATGACGCCTGGCTGCAATACTACAACGCCTTTGAGACCTATCCGCAAAGGGCCTTGGCCTATCTCAGAATCGCCCGTGACTATGAAGTCCCTCTGATACCCGCCGCGCTTCCAGGCTATGAGTTTGAGGAGGGGGCGCTTCTGAAGGGCCGGGAGCTTCTGCTCCGCTCCATTCCCGGCTTTGACCCCCAGTGGGAACGGGACATGATTGCCGAAGCCTACGGCGAGTTGGCCCAGCTTCTTAAAGGGAAGGCGCGGCGTCTTGACCGCTTTGAAGCGGCGGAGCGGCTCTATGCGATTAACCGGGGCGCTCTCAGGCAAAGGGGCATAGAATTGCCCGCGGAAATCGATATCGCTGTCGAAGGGGAAGATGAGGGAAGCGCCGGCCAGTCCCGGAAGGCGGAGAAAACCCGGCGGTTTCTGCGCCGGACCCTTGCCAGGATGGGTATCAAGGCGCTTTCTCCCGCCCCGGACAATGCGGAGGCTTTTATTCCCCGCTTCGCTCTAAGCATTAGCGTGGCCGGGGGGAAAGCTCTGTGCGTCCTCCGGGACAGGGGCCGCGGCCTGGACCTGTTCAGTGAGTCCCTGCCCCTGGGATCAGTATCCCCCGCGGAACTCAGCGCCTTTGCCAGGACTTTGGGAGAGCGCATATTTGTATGGCGATGAAAGCGAAAAGCCACCCTCAACAATAGTTTTACGGCGGGGAGAATATTGACAGGCGTTATTTAAATCGGTATCCCAGTGCGAAGCGAAGTTCCGGCCCGTGGGTCAGCCCCGACATCCTGGGGTTTCCCCAGAGTCTTGGCTGGGAAATACCGAATCTGGCCATTACATAATCTACCGCGGCCGTTTCGTAGGGAGTTTGAAGCCGGAAGCTGTAGATAAATTCCGCCCGCAGGAACATGGGGGAACGGAATACAAAGTCCAGCCCCGCTCCGGCATCAATAAAAAAAGAATTCCAAAGATAAATAGGATAATCCCTGGCTGCGTCAAATTCAGTTTTTCCTTCCGTCCTGTCGTATTCGGAATCCCCTTTAGGCTTCCGTTTTTCCACTAAGGCTATATGGTATTCAATCCCGGCAAAAGGGTAAAGAAACAAGCCTTCCAGCAGGACAAAAGGGTATTTCCCCAGCAGGGTAAAGCCCAGCATGGTCTCCAATCCGCTTCCCTCAAGCGGCAGATTGCTTATCAACGCCCCCCCACCTATGCCGTTGATGGTTTCTTTGTATTTGCTAATTCCCCTCTGGATATCCAAGCTGAGTTCCGCGTAAGCGGCATCAAAAAAGAGATAGCCGCCAAAGTTGAATTGATCCATGTTCTGGCTCATTTTTAAATCGGCGGGGCCGTAGCTCGTGTTTTCATCGGCGGTGATGGCATAGCGGGTAAAAAGCCCCCCCAAACTGAGTCCTCCGCCGGAGCTTAGGCCGAACTCATGCAAGGCCAAGGCGGGAAAGAGCGGAGCCATGGCAAGGACCATAATTAAAATATTCTTATTCAACATATATCCTCCGTATATATTTTATACTATTTTTGTATATTTTTTCAGCTGTTTGCGAACTTCCGGTTTGGCGACGTTTTGGCCCGCCCATAAAGCAATGCGTAGCATTGCGGCGGGCAAAAATGTGGCGGAGAAAAGCCGCACAAAGGCCGTAGGCCGACTGCGGTTTTTCGTAGCCCGATCGACCGAAGGGAGCGAAGCGTAAACAGACCTGTTATGTGCAGTGCCCCCGTACTCCATAATTTTTATTATAATATTTACTCTACTGTTATTTTATAATTTTTTCAAAATACTTTTTCCAATAAATGCTTTATACTATTTTTATACAATAATTTCAAAAATCTTTTGCCTCATAAACAAACCGCCGTGCGCCATGGACGGCGCACGGCGGGGGGATCAATGCCTCTTCCTTCTTTCAAAAAAATGCGGCGGGGTCTGTTGCGAAGCAACTGGCCCCGCTGTCATAGCCGACTTGTTTTATCCTTACGGAATAATCGCAGACACCACCGGCCCCCATGCTCCATACTGGCCTTTTGGGTTCTCATAACGGGCGCAGAAGTAGGCCATCATGCCGGATTCTGATGCGTCAAAATCTACCGCTTCTTTTTTCCGGCGAGTAAAGCGGTAATGCAACAGTTCATCACCGGAAAGCGGCTCCTTCATCAGATAATGCTTGACGCTTGCGGCCTGTTCCAGTGTTGCCCCGCCTTGCGGCATTATGCCCCGGTACAGAGCATAGCCGTAGTCACCCCGGCTGTCCGGTGGGCGGGGGAACAGGGGTGTGGGTGTCGTCAGGCAACGGTAGTAGCAGAGCCGGTAAGTCCGCCAGCGTAAGGGGCGGCATCAAAAGATAGTGCTTCTTGATGAAACGGGCCTCAGTTTCCATATCCTTGAAGATCATGTTGCATTGGACAACCTCGGCGGCGGTGCGTTCTCCGCTTTTCACCTTGTCCAAAACGGTCTCCGCCGCCTGAGCGTCGCTTGCCAGTTGGGTGATGTGCTCTGGGGGGATACCCCATGCCGGTCCCTGGGCTACGAATACCGTGTCCCACGTTTTTGCCATGTGAAGCTGGTCATCCCGTGAATTGGGATACCAGTCTAGTCTGTGCGCCATATGCGCCTCCTTCTTAATATATTTCAATCGGCCTCAAATCTGCGCCGATTCAGGTTCAATCTGCGCCGATTCGATTCCAATCTATACCGATTTATGTCCAATCTATGCAGATTCATTTTTAATCTATGCAGATTGAAGTCCAATCTATACCGATTCATATTCAATCCACGCAGATTGAAGTCCAATCGGCCCCCGCCTTAGCCAAACCTGCGCCGATTCATGTCCAATCTGCACAGATACGGTATATGTTTCCAGACGCTTTATATGCGGCAGTAAGTAATCTTCTATTTTGCCCTTCAAATCCATAAATGCGCCATTTATCGTTCCGGCTGTATATGCCGAACCGCCTACCGGTGATGAAGCGTAAACATACCCGTTATGCGATGTTTTTTTCGCTTTCATATTACTCCCCGCTTTCTTTCTTGCTCCCAGCAAAAAAACGGCCAGCTACGAAGCGCAAAAACACGGATGTTTTTTTGTCCTTATACATAGTGATACCTCTTTTTATTCTTCACAAAACAGCCAATCGTAACAACTAATGCCAGAATTTCCGCTATAACCACGGAAAACCAAATACCGTTCGTGCCAAAAACAACAGGAAACAGCATTACCGCAAGTATTTGAAAAACAAAAGTTCTAACAAAAGCAATAAAAGCCGATACAAGGCCGTTATTCAAGGCTGTAAAAAAAGCCGAACCGAACAAATTGACGCCCAACATTAAAAATGATATAGCGTAAATACGAAACACATAGACGCTTAACGCAAGAAGTTCCCGGTCATAACCAACGAATACAAAGGACAATGGTTCAGCAAAGATAATAGCCAGGAGAGCCATTGCAGCTCCCGCGACACACATTATTTTTAAACTTTTACTGAAAAGATTTTTCAGTTCGGGAAGATTCTTTGCTCCGTAATGATACCCGATAATCGGCGCACTTGCTATCGAGTATCCATAAAGAAGACTGATGAAAATGAAATTGATATACATAACTACACCATAAGCGGCCACGCCGTTTTCGCCAATCAACCTGAGTAATTGAATATTATACAAGGTTCCAACTAAAGAACCTGATAAGTTAGCTACCATCTCAGATGATCCGTTGGTACATACTTTCAATATATCTTTGCCATTGAAAGTTGGCTTTGTTAAACGAAGCAGACTGCTGTTCTTGCGAATAAAATAAATTACAGGAACAAAACCGGCAATCGCCTGACTGCAACCCAATGCAAGCGCGGCCCCTGCCAGCCCCCATTTCAGGACGACAACAAAAGTCAAAGCCAGAACAGTCTGTAATATACCTGTACCAATTACAAGCAAAGAACCAAGTTTTGGCTTTTCCGCTGTTGGGAAAAGGCTTTGAAACATACATTGAAGAATAAAGGCAGGCAGAAAGAGTAATAAAATTCTGCCATAGACCAGGCTTTCTTCCAATAATTGCCCTGTTGCTCCCATTACGACAGCGATATTACGAATTACCAGTTCCCCAAGTACCGTAAAACAGATGCCGCCTATAGCGGCAAGGCAAACGAACATAGTAAAAAGCTGATTGGCTTTTTCTTTATTGCCTTCCCCAAGTGTTTTGCTGACTAACGCCGCTCCGCCGGTTCCAACCATAAAACCAATGGTCCCTAACCCAATATAAAGCGGCATAATCAAATTAAGCGCGGCAAAAGGTGTTTTCCCTATTACATTTGAGATTATGAATCCGTCAATCACCCCGTAAATAGAGGTAAATATCATCATAACGACAGACGGCATTACAAAACGAATGAGTTTCGTATAGGTAAAGTGGTCTGATAATTGTATTGTCATTTCTTCCTCCAGAAGAAGCGGCCCATACCGCAGAGTTGTTTTAATCGTTTCAGAGGAAGTTCGTTTTTAGTCCCCTAAAACCTATATTCATACAAAAATGCGTTGAACTATAGGTTTAGGTATACCCGTAAGTATATGCAACCCAGGCAAAGAAAGAGGAAAATGAAATATGGGCTTCTACTGCCAATAGGTGTTCCACAACTTCACCTTATCATAAACTAAATTTTAAGTCACCTGCCCTTAAAACGACAACCCGGATGTCACTGTCCCTGAACCATTTCTGGATATAACACATGGTATTTATGTGTCAAGTACTGCCGTCAAAAGGCACAGACCTTACCCCTTTCGACCGGGAATGTCTGCGGCTTGCGGGTGCGCCGTAGGCACTACCGCAAGCCGTTTCAAGGAAATTGTGCATTTCTGTAGATATTATATAATTTTCCGAACAATTGCCCTTTTTCCTTTTCGGGGGACACGTTCAGGCGGCATGGACGCCGCCTGCTACAATGAATGTGGGGCAAAAGATTTTTGCTACACTTATTTTATTCCTATAATCTTTTATTCGATTTTTTAGAAACTATTTTTATGTCATTATCATAATTATTTACTACATATTTTTTTATTCTAATATATTTGCACACCATGTTAGGGGGCATTGCACATAACGTTCCGGCTGTTTACGACGTTTTGGCCCGCCCATAAAGCAATGCGTAGCATTGCGGCGGGCCAAAATGTGGCGGAGAAAAACCGCACAAAGGCCGTAGGCCGACTGCG
>JAITSE010000075.1 GCA_031288005.1 Treponema sp. | reverse complement strand
TCCTCCAGTTGTTTCTTTAAGTATTGAATAAGGGCCAGGGCGCCTGACTCCGCGGCGGCTTTCGTTTTGGGATACCGGTACATAGACAGTTCATCCGGCAGGCTCTGGAAACTTTTCCGACGCCACTCCCGGCATATCTTGTCCGGGAGGCCGCAAGACGGATTTATGGTTAATTGGAAGGTCTTAGAATCCCGCCGGCTGAGGGCGGCAAACGGCTTTTGAAGCCTGGGCATGACATTATCCTCCGGTATGGCGGAAAAATAAATGCACGATAAGTGCACGATGCCAGGCAATCTTGAGAAAATTAGAAAAAGTCGTTTAGTAATTCCTTATATAGTAAGGAATTACTAAATGCCGGCGGAGAGACTTGAACTCTCACGAAGTTGCCCTCAGCAGATTTTGAGTCTGCCGTGTCTGCCATTCCACCACGCCGGCTGGAGCTTGCAGCATACCTGTTTATAAAAGCGGCAGGCTGCTAAGCTGTTTTATCTTGCCCGAAAAGCCCGCGGCATTCAAGATAGCAGCGCTTTTCGATTCCTTCTCCCATGGAAAAACTCTTCCGGGGAAGGGGGCCTGAGCGGGCCGCCGCCTCAAAGAGTCCGCTCTTCTTGACAGGTGGAAGCAGGAGTCCTGAGCGGACAGGGGAAGGCAGCTCCGCCGAATCCGCCCCTGCGGTAAGCGGAGCTGAGGCGAGGCGGAAAAGCTCGTCGTCGCCGTGTATGTAGTCGATGGAAAGGCCCTGTCCGGAACTATGGGACCTGACAAAGCCGTCAAGCATGGGTTGAAGGCTTTCGGTAATAACCGGAGGAGCCGAAGTCTCTATAAGAAAATTCCCGGTCCCTGAGACAAGCCCCAGGCGGCTTTGCGGCGCGCAAGGATCGCCCACAAGACGGATAAGTTCTTCTCTGCCGGCTACAGGGCGGCTTGAAAAATCCGGCAGCGCGGAAAGCGTCTTTAGGGTTTCCCCGGCGGCAGCCCCCAAGAGGAGGCGGTGTATGGGCTCAAAAGTTATGCCCGGATCGTAAAGATTTTCCACTTCCACAAGGGCCCAGCGGGCTGGATTGACAGCCAGGCCGGGTTCGCCGTAATGTGCGGCTCTGTATTCATCCCAGGCAGCTTTGGCTGCCGCCAGGGAATGATTGCCGTCTCCCGCCGCGTAAAGAAAGGGTTCTGGGACGCCGTAACGGACTGTGGACATCCGGGCCAGAGCTTCAAGCCCATCCGCCAGAAGCGCCCAGCCGTCTTCCGTGTCCAGGGACCATCCAGAGACGGCGCCGCCGCCCATCATTAGCGGCGTCTCGTAGAGAGGAGCGGCCTGTTTAGCCCGCCTTTCCAGCGCGGGAATCAGAGCGTCTTCCCTGTCATCAATCAGCAGTATTATATGGGGACTCTCCAGGGCAGCGCCGCGGCGTATCTCAACCCGGGGAGGAAGCCGTTCAGGAACAGTCTCCTCGGTAGCCCTGATGAAGGGGTGAAGTCCGGCTTTCCAGTCATAAGCATCCAGGTCTATGGCAAGAAGCAGCCCCTTGCGGCAGGCATGGAAAGGCGTAGCCCGCTCGACATAGACGCAGCCCTTAAAAGCCGGGGCAAAGATGCTCTCCGCAATATAAGCGTCCATGGTTTCGTGGATGCGGCGTATACGTTCCAGGCGATCTCCGTCTTCCAAATAGATTTCCGGCAGGATAAAGTTCAATGCCGAAGGAGATCCCGCGGCGTTTTTCTTGACCCGCGCCCAAAAATCCCTGTCCTGGGTAAACTGGTCGCAGGCGATGACGGCCCATTTTTCAAGGTCAATTCCGGGTCTGGGCAGAAGTATTTCCGGGATGGCTGTGCCAAGGGCCGCAAGCCGCGCTTCCGGTTTTTGTCGAATATCCATAAAACCCTCCGGGCTTATCATAAAAGGTTTTGGAAAACTGGAAAAGCCGCCGTAATCCCTAAGATTCCCGCCTCCGGCCCTTCGTTTAAGGTCCGCGCTTGCAAAGGTTCCCGTTATTGACAAAAGGCCCCAATGTAACAATAGTTAGGTTTAGGCGGGATAATCACAAGACAGTTTTTAGCAGTAAATGAGGCTGTTCCATCGGAAACGTCGGAAACTTGTTTCCGCGTTTCCGCACTAACCGGGTTTTGGAACAAGCTCAATGTAAAGGGGTTTTTCGTGCAGTTACAGCGCCCGGCTTTTATTCAAGAACAGCGCTTAAAGATGAGTCCTCAGGTATATCAGTCCATCAAAATGATGGAACTGCCCATAGTGGATTTGCGGGAAAAAATCGAGGAAGAACTGGAACGGAATCCCGCGCTGGAGGTGGTGGAAGATCATTCCACTGTCTCCCTGGACGAAGCCTATACGCCCAAAAAAGAGGAAGACGATTACTTTGAGGTTACTTCCGATTCTGGATTTGTCCGCAAAGGCGGCGATGAGGCCGCGGATGAACAGCACAAATTTATTGAAGGCGCTTTGTCCAGGCCGGAGACGCTTCAGGAGCATCTGCTCTGGAGCCTGCGGCTTGAGCCGGTAGACGATGAAATCAGGCGGATTGGAGAGATTCTCATTCAGAACCTGAACGCCGACGGCTTCCACAAGGAGCCGGTAGAAGCGCTGCTTAAAGGCGAAGCGCCGAGGAAGATTGAGACGGCCTTGAAACTGGTGCAGTCCCTGGATCCTCCGGGGGCCTGTACAAAGGATTTTCGTGAATCCCTTTTGGTTCAGACGAGGCTTTTGCCGGATGCCCCGCCCGGGATGGAAGAAGCCCTGGACTATCTGGAACTTCTCGAAAAAGGAAAAATTGCCGAGGTTGCCAAAAAACTGGGCCGCGGCGGGCCTGAAATTAAGAATATCCTGGAACGAATCCGGGAACTTTCGCCTTTTCCAGGACGGCGCTTTGATTCCGGGGAAACGCGCTATGTAGTCCCCGATGTGCAGGTTGTCCGGAAAGAAGGAGAATTCGCCATCATTATGAACGAGGAGGAAATTCCGGTTTTGGGAATCAACCCTTTCTTCATGAAAATCTCCGATAAGCAGCGCTGCGTCCCTAACAGGACGGACGGAAAGCGAAAAGACGCAGGCAAGGCGGATGTGGAAAGCAAAGGAGTCAGGGACTTTGCAAGAGAAAATATCAAAGAGGCCCGCTGGTTCATTCAATCCATCAACCAGCGCAACCACACCCTGCTGCGGGTTTCCAGGGCTCTCGTGGAATTTCAGCGGCCTTTTTTTGTGAACGGGCCAAAATATTTAGCGCCTCTTACCCTTAGAGATATTGCCCAGGAACTTGGAGTCCACGAAACGACGGTGTCAAGGACGGCCAATGGCAAGTATATGCAGACCGAATGGGGCATTTTTGAAATTCGTTATTTTTTTACAAATTCTATTTCAGGGACCGGTTCAGGCGGGTCCCGTTTTTCCAAGGAAGGAGTGAAGCAAATAATCCGGGAGCTTATCTCAGGAGAGGCGCGGCATTTTCCGGATCAGGAGATTTCCGATCTGCTTGCCAAACGCGGAATTTCGATTGCCAGACGGACTGTAGCAAAATACAGAAACGAACTGGACCTTGGCTCGTCATATTCAAGGTGAGTCGTACAATTTGTGCGACCCTTACGGGCAGCTTGGCAAATTGCTTTGAACGTGAGAAATTTATTTGGCCATGAGAGTGACTCATAAGGCCGCATTCAGGAGGAATTATGAATATTGAAATCAAAGCTGTGCATTTCACCCTGCGGGATGATGCAAGGGACTATCTGGACCGGAAGATTGCGCGAATTCACAATGCCGAAAGCATGATCGTTGATCTTCTCTTTACCCTGACAAAAGACAAAGATTTTTCCGCCGAGGCAACGGTAAATTTCAGGTGGGGAATGTCCATTCATGTGAAGGAGCATGATTTTGAATTGATTCCGGCAATCGATAAGATGATGGATAAACTTGACGCAAAGACAACCAAAGAAAAAGAGAAGGCTAAAGATATTGCGAAGAAGGAAGCCGCTCTTGAGAAACGAAAAAGCGATATGTGATCTTCCGGCTGAAGCGGCAATTAGCTTCTTCTCAAAATAACAACAAAAAGTGCTTGCAATTATGCTGATTCCGCTATATACTAAGCACAATGGACTTGTCCATCGGATGCGTTGAAAACGCGGCTTCGGAAACATCGTTTCCGCGTTTCTACAATTTCCAGCGCTTCCGAATCCGGTTTTTGGTTAAAGGTGAGCGGTATGATTCCAGGATTCACGCGTCATAACAGAGACGGCTTTACTTCTCCAGTTCTCTTAAGCTTCCGTTGTAAATTGGGGGGGGGGGGGGGGGGGGGGGGGGGGGGGGGGGGGGGGGGGGGGGGGGGGGGGGGGGGGGGGGGGG
>JAITSE010000058.1 GCA_031288005.1 Treponema sp. | reverse complement strand
AACCTTGTTCCAATGAACCAGATCTGGTTCGGGTTGCGGAAACTGCGTTTCCGATGAACAACTCTATTGAAAAAATTCTAAGCCGTTTGTCAAACATAACCATTCTTTCGTCCAGCGGGACCTTACCGCTTTACCAGGGCGCTTACCAGAAAACAGAAAATAATTATGCCTGTTTTCAACACTGCCGGGTGGTTTAAAGCCAGTGTTAGTATCTTCTCGTCTGCTCTAATTCTTTGAGGAATTCAGAATATAAACCTGAGACTTCCAGATTGCAGTCTGATGGTTTCAGGCTATAATCTAAGAATAAGAGCGGTCTTTGACCGCAGCCAGCAGTTTTGGAGCAAAGTTCCAAAAAACCATACGATCAGGCTTTACCTGATCGCAGGAGACATTCCAGATTTAATGCGTGGAATCTTGAAGCCGGTGTCCAGTTGCGAATTCAATTATGGCAATATAGGTTGATGCCGTATTCACCTGTTCGAAGAAACTTTCCTAAATCATACCCATCCCTTTTATCCGGGCCTCTGTATTAGGCGCTAAAACGGACTTCTAGAAAAAAATAATTTGAAACCGCAGGAACCAGCTTATACGGCAATATGCGATATTGCAAAAAGCGGTACAGCCCCGGCATTATCGGCTTTTTTGCCTGACGGCAAATTACTAGCCGCATAAACTAAAAGCGCGGTACGGACGGTTGTTGAATGAACAACGGGATTTTATGTGTAAAATAAGAATCCCGGGCCGGCTGACGATTGTGGCGTCGTGTCATGGTTAGATATTGACCGGGCATTGCTAGAAGCGGGATATAGGGGCTAAATCGGCAGTCCGTTATTTGAAGCCCCGGATTATAGGCATATTTTAGGCAGAAAATAAATATGCTTATAACTCGTTATAATATAAATATTTATGAAATTTTATATAGTTTATGTCAAAATATTGATACGAATTTTTAAAATAATCCTCCTTGCTGGTTTTTTAGAACTGTGGTATAGTGGAATTATGGAGCGGCTAATGTGGAATCGGCCATCCGGCATACTGATAATGGTTTTCATATCTATCATCATTACGGCAAGTTTTTGTCTTGCCGCAGTGGAACCTTTGCGGACAGCCGTATTTGCCGTGGAAAGGGCCGGTATCGCTGAAGAAAGGATCGATAGCGTTATTTCTTTTCCAGCGAGGGAACCGACGCTGCTTACCAGGGCTGATGACGTTCAAAAAACGCCTTTGCGAAACGGATTCCAACGCGTTTTTAACCCCTGTAGACATGGAGGGAGCCGTAGCGCGGTCCCAACTTCCTGTCAGTCGCTTTCTGAGGCGAGCCTAGTTTTCGATTATATCATAAATGTAAAGGGCACTATCTCTATTAAACTCAGAATCTGATTTTCAATTCCCTAAGAATTTTTATCACAACTATTCATTCATACATACAGCGGCAAAATCATTGTACTCTCATAAAATTTTTCCTGTTTTGCTGTAGGCGCTTAAACATGGGGAGGCCACAAAAATTAGATAGGTTGTTGAAATAAACCTGTTCCCATTGTGACTTTATTATGCTATCAGGTGCTTTTCCCAATTTTAATTTTGGGAAAGCGGCTGTGGGGGTTCTCGTTTTGACAGAACCTTCTGAAATTTTAATATTCGAGTTGTTCAATCGGAAATGAAGTTTTTGTAATTTCAGTTATTGAACAACTCTAATGTATGTTTCGCAGCCCGCAGGGCGAGAAACTGTAAGATTTGTTCATTAAACTTTAAGTTCCGTCAACCTGGTTGCTGAGCAAGTCTATTATCATCTGGAGGGTATTTATATGAGAAAATTTTGGAGTATTTTTTGGAAAATTTTTGGTATTTCACTGGTCTCGGCGGTTATTGCCGGGATAATCATAGGCTTCGTTTCACATTCCGCCGGAATAGTTTACGCTGTATTGCAGGGAACTTTCGCTGCCGGATCGGGATTATGCGGCGCAATCGGGCTTGCGGTAGTTCCCGTGGAATTATTTTTTGAAAATTGGACAAAAAACGGGGGTAGAGAATGTCTTTGAGTAACATATTCCGAAGCGAACTTGTTAAGCTGGAACTAGACGGCAAAACAAAAAATGAAGTTTTCGATGAACTTATTGGAAATATCGCCGGGCTGTACCCAAAATACATCTATGCGGAAATGCTCAATGCGGTAACTGCCAGAGAAAAGCAGATGAACACCGCAGTTCTGCCAGGCATCGCGGTGCCTCATGGGTATTGCAATATGACAGGCGGGATAATCGGCGCTATTGGTTTTTCCCGGGGAGGGATCGAATATGGCATGAAAGAACCTATTCATGCGGTATTTATGCTTCTGATGGACAAATTATCCCGAGAAGATCATCTACGGGTTTTGAGCCGGCTCCTTGAAATGCTTAACTCTGAATCATTTACAATATTTTGGACTTCTGGAAGCCGCCGGGAAATATATGGCATTCTGGAGCATTTTTAGGGGCGACTGCAACCAAAACGGCTATGACCGTTTTTCAATGCACGAAAGGATAACGAACCAAGAAGTACTGCGCAACTGTTTTGAAATCACGACTGCCACGCCATAACGAACAGAATGAATAAACTGGTTGTGGGTTTTGATCCGCAACCAGTTTAATATTGGATTTGTTCAGATACCTGCTTTTTATTGAACCTGGGAACTTGCAGCCTTTGGCTGCCTGAGATATTCAGTCTCAGATTCCAGTAATATGCCGGTTTTCAAATTTGGACTGTTAAACAAGTCAAATATTTATTTTTTAAAACCCCTTGCAATAACATTATTAAATTGATATAATAAAAAAATAAATATTTTAAGGAGTTCTTAATGGCGAAACAATCTCTCTCTGATCCGTCTGTAGTTTTGAAAAATTTAATGGAAAATTACGGACTTAATCCCTCAAGAGTGGCTGAAGCTGTCAAACTTAACCAGACGACTTTCCGGCTGATTCTGTCGGGAAAAGGTAAAATTTCATGTCCTGTTGCTCTTAGGTTTGCCAAATTTTTTGGCAAGACCCCTGAGTATTGGCTGAACCTGCAAAACCAATACGATATTTCTGAATCGGCCAAAGATAAAGAATTAACCGCTGTTCTCAAAAGCATAAAAAAGGCGGAGAAAGCCGTTTTGGCAAAAAAAGACGCAAAAAATGCGGCTCAAAAGAAAAAATCCGCAGCGAAAAAGGATGCTGCTGGAGATAAAAAGGCTGGAAAGTCTGCGGCAGGAGCCAGAAAAACGTCCAAAGCCGCTGGAGATAAAATTAAAACTCCGGCTGCCAAAAAGTCTGCACTAAAGAAGCCGGTTATAAATAAAAAAGCAGCGGGAGCAAAGTCCGCGGGCGCTAGGCGAACAAGGAAGCCCAAGGCAGCATCTGCGGTTTCAGCGTTTAAACCTGACACTACAGCGTCCGTAGACGCTGGTGGATTTACGCCGGGGCGGGATCACGGTTCTTTTTTTCGTGAGAAACATCCGGCAAAGAACACGTCTGAGGATTTTTCCGGATTTTCATTCCCGGAAACGCCTAAATCCGGTAAAGATTCAGAATAGTTTCTGATAAAACCACTGGAATCCAGGTAAAATTATCTCAAAACAACGCCGGACAAACGGACGTATGTTTTGGGATAATCCCATGAGGAAGTGGATTACTAGGATTGTGTAGACGATCGGGATAGATATGGAACTGTATTGCACAAGCAATTATATCTACAGTTCCTAACCCGCTTTTTTTACGGCCTTAGGTAATCTAATTTGTAATGCGTAACGGCATTAGGCCGCTTAGGTATATTCCGGGCATCCATCATCCTCCCCCGGATATAGCGGCTGCACTTGCCACCATGCCGTGTTATTCCGGGAGCATATCTCAAGTTTATGCAGCCATAAAATTTTAGAACAGTAGAGTTGTTCATCGGAAACGTTGGAAACATCGAAAACTACGTTTCCAACGTTTCCGCAATTCCAGTTCTTGTTGAATTTAGGGTTTACAGAACCCAAGGTTCGCATCAACAGATTACTGAACAAGTCTATTGTTTTTTCAGATATGCTGCCATGATATCCGAATCGCAACCGGTTTCACCGGGGAATCCGCGGCTTCCGTTCCGCCCCGGCCTCCCGCGTTTCTTTCTCTCTGGCCAGTTCGATGGACACGGGAACAGAATCGGCATCCTCCATTCTAAGCGCAATTGCCGCCACCTGGGTAAGGTCTATGATCCTGTTCCCCGCGGCGGCTATCCGGCCCGTGATAGTAACGGTTACGCGCCTGTCATTTTGCAGATTTGTAACCTGTACCCTAGTCCCAAGAGGAAGAGCCGCATGAGCGCCCATCAGTTCATTAGCCCCCATAGTGCGGGTAGCCGTCCCTCGCTGCCTGAAAGTCCGTGTGTAATTCTGATCGTCGGTCTGAGAATAAAGCCCCCAAAGTGGCAGAACAAGAAGAAGCAGGCCGGCAGCCCGACATCCGTATCCGCGATTCATAAGGCGCCCCGCTTTCCTAGTGGATAAAGAAGCGCAGGACGAACAATGCCGACAATATCCATGTCGCGGGGGGGATATATTTGGCCTTGCCTGTCATAATTTTGATCAGCGCAAACGAAAGGACCCCGTATATTATGCCTTCCGCTATGCTTGTGAAGGGCATGATGATAATCGTAAGGAAGGCCGGGATTGCTTCTGTGGGATAGGTGAACTCAATTTCCGTTACTTTCCACATCAGGAGGAAACCCACGAGAACGAGGGCAGGCGCAAACGCGGAACTAGGGAACATAGTAAACAAAGGTCTTAGGAACAGGGCCGCAAGCAGGAGGAGTCCTGTGATGAGTCCGGCCAAGCCGGTCCGTCCTCCCGCGTCTTTTGCCCTGACTGCGGCGCGTCCTGTTCCTGATCCCGCGACGCTTTCCACCCGCACGGATACAGGGACGGTTCCCAGCAAAGCCGCCGCGATGGTACCTGCCGCCGCGGCCAAAAAGGCGGGCATGGTTTTGGGGACATCTCCTATTTCTTCCCTTCCTTCGTTGACTTTCACCGATTTATCTTTGATTGCCCCCGCCTGGGCCGTTATCCCCAGGAAGGATCCAAGAGTTTCAAAAACATCGACAAACAGGAAAGTAAAAGCCACGATAAAGAATTCCCAGGTGAATGAAAAGACCGGCGCGGTGAACATGGGCGCCGCGGGGATGCTTAGGGGCGAGGCGTTTCGCGTCAGATCGAATCCCCCAAAGGGTATGCGGATAACAGCGGTTGCCAGGATGCCCAGGATAATGGCCCCGGGGATATGCTTGGAGTAGAGGGCGATGGTAATGAAGAGGCCGACTATGGTAACCAGAGCGTCGGGGGAGGTAATTGTTCCCATCTGGCTGAATGAATCATCCCACATGATTACCCCTGAGCTGACGAGACCTTTCATAGCTATTTGCAGCCCTATGCCTACGGTTACCGCTTTTTTCAGGTTCAAGGGAATGGCGTCCACAAGGGTTTTCCGTATAGCCGGAATAGATATAAGAGCGAAGAGCAGGCCCTGTATGAGCATGGCCCCCATCATTTCCGCCCAAGACAGTTTGAATCCTATGACGCCGAGGAGTACGTCCGCAAAGAGGGCGCTTAAACCTAGATTGGGTCCCAGCGCTACCGGCAGGTTTGAGCTGAACGCCATTATCAGGGTTCCGGCAGCCGCAGCCAGTATGGTGGCGGTATAGACCGGTTCAGGGGAAGGGCCGCCGGGGATTCCCGCCAGCAGTCCTGGAACAACAGCCAGCATATAAGACATAGTCAAAAAGGTGCTAAGCCCCGCCGCAAATTCCCGCCCAGGGGTAGTTCCGTTTTCTTTTAAGTGAAAAAATTTTTCAATCAGCATATTTATTCTCCTTACAGTTTTAAATTCAGGGGCCTTCCAAACTTCAGGCTCCTATTATTTGAACGACTCATTCAGCAACCCGGTTGGTTGCAAGTCTTGCAAAATGCTCCGCACTTTGCCGGTTTTAAGCGGTTGTTGTTCTGAAGTTGAAGTTTCACCGGACTAAAAGTCCGCAACAACTATAGTATGCAGGGACAGGACCGGATCCCGCCCGTTCCGTCTGTTCCAGATAGTTTTGGGCATATCTGAACGCGCCGGCCGGCCTTCTCAGATACGACTCTTTGGGATAAAAAAATTTTATAAAGCGCTGTTTCTTATTCCTCTTTGAAAAGCTGAAAACAAATAGCCTTGCAATATATTTTTTAATAGAGTTGTTCGCCGGTAACTGAAGTTATCGTCGAACCATCGGTTCTACGAACCGCTGTTCTACGAACCGCTGTTCGCCAAGTCCAATATCAGGGCCGGAGCCGCTGCCTATTTAAAATGGTAATGTACTTTTCCCTGAAATTCAATAATCCGGCGGAAATATTATGACAAACTCATCCTGCCGTTAATTTAGAAATTTGTGGCGGGTTTTTTATATGCGCCACCGGCCTTTTCCTTAATGCTTAAAATGCCTTGTCCCGGTGAACACCATAGCGATTCCATATTTATCGCAGGCTTCAATGGAGAGTTTGTCGTTGACGGAACCGCCGGGCTGTATTACGGCTTTGATCCCCGCAGAGGCGGCGGCTTCTATTACATCGGGAAAGGGAAAGAATGCGTCTGAGGCCAAAACGCGGGGCGGTTTTCCGTCGGCAAAGGCTGACGGAAACGCTCCGGGATTTTCGCCGGCGGCTTTAGCTGCTGCGGCAACCGCGCCGGCGCTCCTGGTAATGGCCTGCCGCGCCGGCCAGATGCGGTTCACTTCGCCGCCCCCTATGCCCGCGGCGGCCTTGTCTTTTACCACCAGGATACCATTGGATTTGACGTATGACACGGCCCTCATACCGAAGATGAGATCCGCAATGTCTTCCGGCAGAGGCGCGGCTTTAGTGACGACTTCCCATTTCTCAAGCAGTCTGCGGTCCGCGTCCTGCGCTAAAAGGCCGCCGTCAACGGAAATATATTCCCGATTCTCTCTGGGGGCTTTGGCGGCCCGCAGGATTCGGAGGTTCTTCTTTTTTTTGAGTATCGCCAGAGCGTCTTCTTCAAAGGCCGGGGCAACAACTATTTCCAGAAAAAGTTCCGAAAGTCTTTCCGCTGTCGCCGCGTCAACACGGACATTGCAGGCCAGGATGCCCCCAAAGATAGAAACAGGATCGCAGGCGAAAGTCTTGGCATAGGCTTCGGAGAGGGAATCTCCCAGAGCGATGCCGCAGGGAGTGTTGTGTTTTACCGCAGCGCAGGCGGCCCGCGCTTCCCCTGAGCCTGCCTGGTAGCGGGAAAGGCCCAGTTCCAGTAGATCTTCCTCGCCTTGGGGCGGCGTTCCGGCAGAGGGGAGACCAAAGGCGCAGGCGGCTTTCCAGGCCAGGTCCAGGTCCCGGATGTTGTTGTAGCTCAGTTCTTTGCCGTGAAGCTGCTCCATTGAGGGCAGAGCGCCGGGACTGCCGGTGTTGAAATACAGGGCTGCGGTCTGGTGGCCGTTTTCGCCGTACCGCAGGGACTGGGCCTTCTTTGCCGACACGGGCCAGTAAGCGGGATAGTCAGCCCCGGCCTCGTCAATATCCAGGAGATAGCGGGCAATTGCGGCGTCATAGGCAGAGGTTAAAACAAAGACTTTTCCCGCCAGCCGCTTTCTGAATTCCCCGCCAGCCCCGCCCTCGCTGAGACATTTCATAGCTTCACCATAATCCGCCGGGTCCGTGAGAACTATCACATCCTTGTAGTTCTTTGCCGCGGAACGCAGCATGGCCGGCCCGCCTATATCTATGAACTCCACGGTTTCTTCCAGGGGAAGCCCCGCCCGGACCTTCTCAAAAAAGGGATAGAGGTTTACGCACACCAAATCTACCGGTTTGAGACCCAGTTCCTCCAGGGTTTCCATGTGGCCCGGCATATCCCGCCGGGCAAGGAGGCCCGCATGGATCGCGGGGTGCAGGGTCTTGACCCTGCCGTCAAGACATTCCGGGAATCCTGTAACAGCGGACACATCGGTAACAGGGACGCCTTCTGCCTGCAAATATTTTGAAGTCCCTCCGGTAGACAAAATTTCCCATCCTGCGCCGTGCAGAAAAGAAGCGAGAGCGGCAACGCCTTCCTTGTTAAATACGCTGATCAAAGCCCTGGGTTTCATAATTTCCTCATCCTAAGTTGAAAGTTTTTTTATGAGCAAGACCGCCGCTTCCACAATGGCGGTATGCTCTTCTTTATGTATCCGCTCCGCAAGGGAAGAGGGACTGTCCCCCGGCATAACCGGAACCTTCCGCTTGAGGATGACAGGTCCCGTGTCTGTGCCCGCGTCTACAAAATGCACCGTGCAGCCCGATTCCTTTTCCCCCGCATCCAGTACCGCCCGGTGTACCTTTTCGCCGTACATTCCCGGTCCCCCAAATTTGGGAAGCAGGCTCGGGTGCAGATTGATGATCCGGCCCCGGAAGGTTTCGATAATATCCCCTTCAAGGATCGAAAGAAATCCCGCCAGAATGATCAGCTCCGCGTCCATCTCAAGGGCCCGCCTGAGAATACGATTCGAGAGATCCCGCCGCCTCTCCTCTTTGGGAAGGTCCGGCCGCGGCGCTTCGGTAAAGCAAGGTATCCCCGCGGCCTGAGCCCGTTTCAAGGCGAAAGCCTCCCCGCGATCCGCGATAACTCCCGCTATCTTTCCTCGGCCCAGGCCGGCTGATCTTTCCGCGTCTATCAGGGCCTGAAGATTGCTCCCGTTCCCTGAAACCAAAATAAGAATATTCATAAAACTCCAGGTTTTTTAAGGCAGGCTTTCACTCAAAGCGCGTTTTCCCCGCGGCCCCTTTCCCCGCTTCCACCCGGCCTATTTCCCAGGCGGGGAAACCTGAGCCGTTTAAATATTCCAGGGCTTTGGGGAGCTCCGCCCTGTCCAGGGCAATTACGAATCCTATTCCCATGTTAAAAGTGTTAAACATCAACCGCCGCAGGCCCTCGTCCTTTTCCAGCAGTTCCGCTCCCGCTTTACAGGCCGCATCGCCTGAAAGCCCGCCGCTCTTTATGCCCCAGGCTATGCGGGCAAAGATGGGCGGAATTGTCCAGGAGCCTACGCGAATCACCGCGTCCAGGACCCTGCCGCAGGCGGAGTGAAACATCCGGGGGATATTTTCGTAGAAGCCGCCCCCGGTGATGTGGGCCATGCCCCGGATTTCCACTCTTTCCATAAGGCCCAGCACGGGCTTAACGTAAAGCCGGGTCGGCTCCAGCAGAGCCAGGCCCAGGGGCGCGCCGCCGAAATCCTCGTTCAGATCAGGCAGGACTTTTCGTATGAGACTGAAGCCGTTAGAATGGGGCCCCGACGAAGCCAGCCCGACAAGGGCGTCCCCTTCCCGGATATTTCCGCCGTCCACGATGCGCTTTCTGTCCACAATGCCCACGGCGAAACCGGCGATGTCGTACTTACCTTCATCATAGAAACCCGGCATCTCCGCGGTCTCTCCGCCAAGGAGTACGCAGCCCGTCTCCTTGCAGGCCCGCGCCGCGCCCCCCACAAGCTCCGCGGCCGTGTCCGCATCCAGCCTGCCGCAGGCCAGGTAATCCAAAAAGAAAAGGGGCCGCGCCCCATGACAGAGGATGTCGTTTACGCACATTGCCACGCAGTCAATGCCCACGGCGCCGTATTTTTTCATGGCTAAGGCCACGGCAAGTTTTGTTCCCACGCCGTCGGTCCCGGAAACCAGAACCGGCTCCTCCATACCGCCGGCGGCGCTGATAAAGTCCTTCAAAGAGAACATTCCCGCAAAAGCGCCAATGCCCCCAAGAGCCGCGGCATTCGCGGTTTCCGCGGCCAGCTCCCGGTACTTCTCCACCGCCCGGTATCCTTCCTCGATATTCACTCCGGCTTTTTTATAATCCATGATTACATCCTAAGAAAATTCTGACTTTTTGGCTATAAAACCGCCGCAAGCTGCTGGACCCAAATCGCTTAGCAGACTGAAAGCCAGTTTTTTGTGTCCGGAAGGATTCCATACTGTATGCCCTTGAGGACATCCCGGATCTCCGCGGTGAGTTCCCCAACTTCGCCCTTGTTGAAGACCGTCGTTTTTCCCTGATATGTGAGGGAATCGATGGGCGTGGCCCCGGCAGCGGTGCCGCTGACAAAACACTCCCGGGCCTCAGTGAGGGCCTCGTCTATGGCGATTTTTCTCTCCGAAACCCGGACGCCCCGGTCCCGGGCCAGCTCTATGATGCTGGAGCGGGTGATCCCTGGAAGTACCGTGTCCCCCAGAGCGGGGGTAACAAGCTCGCCTGAGTTAAGATAAAAGAAAATATTGCAGGACGAACCTTCTTCGATGTATTTCCGCTCCACCGCGTCAAGAAAGATGCACTCCATGAAGCCCGCCTCCGCGGCCTCGTGCTTGGCCAGGGCGGAGATTACGTAGTTGGATGCGGCCTTGATCCAGCCCGTGCCGTTTGGCGCCGCTCGAATCCGTCCTGTAACAAGCGCGCCGGAACTAGCCTGGGAAAAATAGGCGCTCACCGGGGAGAGGGCGATGATCACCCAGGGGTTTTTAGAAATATTCACCCCGATGCCGCCTTCGGAGTAGGAGAAGGGCCGGATATAGATCGAAGAGGCGTTTATAAACGAGTCTTTTTCCCATTCGGCGTTATAGGGAATCGAGAAGCCCAGCGCCGCGTTCCGCCTTACCGTTTCCTTCACGGCTTTTATAAAAAGCTCCTCCGGGAAGGGCGGCATATAGAGCCCTTTCATGGAGCGGTGAAAGCGGGCCGCATTCTGCTCCGGCCTGAAAACCGCCAGGCCGCCACTCTTTTGGGGCAGGGCCTTCAGACCCTCAAAGCAGCCTAAGCCATATTGAGATGTGTAGGATATCAGAGGCATATCGTCAAAGAAATTGCGGGACTCCGCCAGGGCCGCGGCTTCTTTTTCATCAAGCCGGGCTTCTTCCTCCTGGGTTTTATGCGGTTTTTCGAGGTACTCTTCCGTCCAGCCCTGGGGGGAATACCGGGCCCGGTACATTATGGGATAAGAATTTAATGAAAACGCCATGTTATTTCTCCATGATTTATCGATGTTTCCGCTGTTTCCGGCGAACAAGTCCACTATACGCTTATTTTACGAACTTATTCTACTAAATTGAGACTGTCCCAAAACCGAGCGCTAAAGCGCTCGGAAACAAAGTTTCTGATGGTTTTGAGACAGGCTCTTGGAACCGCTGCGCGGTTCGTAGAACCGATGGTTCCTTGCAAACCGGCTCCGCCGGTTTGCACGGCTCTCATTTAATCTCTCAGTATGCAGGTCTAAAACCGGAAATATTTACATTTTTGAAAAACAAGTTTTTTGAAAAACAAGTTTTTTGAAAAACAAGTTTTTTGAAAAACAAGTTTTTTGAAAAACAAGTTTTTCTTTAAAAAAAATTTGCAATATTCTGAAATATCATTTAGAGTTAAGATAAACCCCGCTTTTGAGAGGGAATTCAAACGCAATCAGGCATCGCCTGATTGCAGAGGAGAGTTCTATGTATGTTCCTAGAAATGAAAAAAACCTTCTCTACGCCGGACTGGCGGCCTTCGGCATCCTCTTCGGCGGGTCCCTTGCGATGATCCTGACAGGCTGCTCCTACCCCTCCGCTCCCGGCGCGGCGCAAGGCGCAGACCCCGCGGCTCTGTTCCAGGACGCGGACGGCCTCGTGGCCGTAACCGTGCCGCTCCCCGCCGGGGGGGGGGGGGGTCAGACCCTGTAACCTCTATTTCACGCTCTTCCGTATCACGATCGCTTAACCCCTCCTTTACAAAAAACGACGTTGACAACTACGAAGTCCTATTCCGGACTCAAACTCCCTCGCCAGACACAAACCCCGTAAACACCCAGCCATCCTACAAAGCCGAAGCCAAAGCCGGCGACAGCTTCATAAGCGTCAGCGTCATGCCCGGCGTCACCTATGACGTGCTGCTCCTTGCGGGATACGGCGACGTTCTTCTGGCCGCGGGATACGCCCTGAACAACACCATTGAGAAAGGCGTGAAGAACACGATTGTCATAACCATGAAGTCCATCACCCCCCAGTGGGACATCCCAAGCGGCGGGAACAACGCAATCGGCGATAAAAACGACTTCACCTTCACCGCCGCCGGCCTTGACGCTGATACAGGTTCCGCCAACGGCGGCGTGCCGGGCAAAGAAACGGAACTTACCGTGAACCCCGTGAGCCGGAGCATTAGCATCAGCCCGACGACGGGCGCAAAGCAGGGCCTGCCCCGCATCATTTCAGACAGCTCCTTCACCGTTACCTTCAACCTGTCGAGACTCTCGCCCCTGATTCTTGCCTCAAAAAAAGAGAGCGGCAGCTATGTACTCAAGTTTGCGAGCCAGCGAGTGGCGATAGAAGGCCCCGGCGCCGCGGCCCTGGCGCCCCAGTATAACGACGTCCTCTTTTCAATCGGCAACGCCGCGGGCGCAGCCCATGCATCCGGCGCGTACACGGTAACCAGTTCACTTACTGAGGAAGCCATTAAAGCCGCCGGAGGGGTAAAGGCCGTGTACACCGTCTCAGGCAGCGTCCAGGACGGGACCGGCGCGGCCGTGCAAACCGGCGGGGCCGGTTTGCTTGGAGTTTTTTGAGCCTTTTGTGAATGTTAGCTTTTTTAGTAGGTCAAAAAACTCCCCGGATTTGTTCCCCGGGGAAAAATGCTTGGAGTTTTGCGGGTTGGACCAGAGCGGCCCTTGGGGACCGCTTGAAAACCCCTAAGCAATCTTGAGACCTCCGGTCTCAGCTTTGCCTGATTGCAGGGGCCGCAAAACTCCCAAGGAACCCGTAGGGTTCCACTAATTCCCGTGTATTCCTGAGCCGCTCCCACTCGAGTGGGAGAGACTCTCACTTAAACCTGAGCCGCTCCCACTCGAGTGAGAGTCTCTCTCACTTAAACCTGAGCCGTGCAAACCGGCGGAGCCGCTTTGCTTGAAGTTTTGCGGGTTGGACCGGAGCGGCCCTTGGGGCCGCAAAACTCCCCGCAATGGTTCTTCGGGCTGGTTTCACGGGTCTCAGAGCGGTTCTGATAAATACCTGAGCCGTGCAAACCGGCGGAGCCGCTTTGCTTGGAGTTTTGCGGATTGTTTTTGGGTGAAAAATTTTTCTATCCCGCAAAACTCCTAAGCAAGCCGCTAAGCAAGCCTACGGCTTGCTTAGCGGCTTGCTTAGGCTTGCATTTCTTCCCGGGGTCTGACCCCTGGAACCAGCCCAGGGGAGAATCATTTCAAGGCCGGGCTTTCCATGAGGGCGGCCAGCTCTTCCGGGCTGTCGGCAATGACGCTCGCCGCAAGATAACGGGCCACAGCGGTCTCCGTGGTACAGGCGCCCATTGGAACCGCTCCTTCCCGCCACAATTCCCGTGATGTTGCATCATAGCCGGAAAAATCCACAATCCCTCCTGCTGGGATGTGCGGTAAAACCTGATTCCCCGGCGTTTTCCCAGGGAAAAAACCCGCTTGAGGGAATAGGGACCTTCCCGGAAGCCCGCGGTTCCCGTGTCGTAAAGTTCCAAAAAAAAGTTTTTCACCCCCATGTCCATGAGGACGATAAGATAGGCGGAGCGCAGGCCGGGATAAAGCCTGATGACGCACATTGAATTCACCGCGTCTTCCAGAAGCTGAGACAGAATGTACTGATCCGCTTCCATGGGACCGGTCAAAAGGGACGCTCCAGTGAATACCGGCGCTTCCATGGAAATATAGGACTTATACACGGACTGTCTCATCATGCCGCCGTATTTGGACGGGCCGCCGGAACTCTTGTCAAGCGCGGCAAAAAAATAAAAAAAAGAATGGAAAAATTCTGATTGTCATTGTATAATAAAAAAAATCTTGTAGCAATGATCATGGATTGATTCCCATGGCATACTGTAATTCAAGCAAGATTATAAAGGAGCGGGCGTGATACGGCGTGATTTCCCCAAGATTCATTTTTACGATCAGGATTTTGTGGATATTTATGACAAAACCTGGGCTTGGATTCAGGACTGCTGGAACAGCGGCAGCGAAAACGGCGGCATTGAGGGGAAATTCTTTTCCTATCCAGGCAGCCCGGTCCTGCGCCAATACGACGCGATATTTTCCTCGTTTTTTCTGGTTTATTCTAACCGCATATACCAGGCCCATCCGACCCTGGATGTTTTCTATGAGCGCCAGGAGCCGAACGGCGCGCTGCGCTCCGCCTATAATATAGCCACCGGCCTTGCCGAAGCGGAGTCTGACAACCCGGAAGGATTGAGTCTGCCCCTTTTTGCCTGGGCCGAATACAACTTGTATCACAAAACGGCGAACAAAAAACGGGTCAAAGATGTGATCCCCATCCTCCACAGATATATGGAATGGGTAGACGCGGTATCCAAGCGGCCCAACGGCCTATACGAAGCGCCTCTTGCGGCCACCGGAATGGCGAATTCATGCCGGGAGGCGGCGGCTTACCCCATAGACTTTAACGCGGTTATGGCCATGAATATGCTGTATATGTCAGCCCTGACGGACATTTTGAACGACAAAGAGGCCGGCTTCCAGTATAAAAAGCAGTATTTTTCTCTGAAAAGCCGGATTAACGCACTGATGTGGGACAACGAGGACGGGTTTTACTATGATGTGGATAGAAATGAGCGGCGGATCAAAGTAAAAACCCTGGCGGGCTACTGGCCGCTTCTTGCGGAAATTCCCAACGATGACAAAGCGGAGCGGATCATTGAAAAACTCTCGGACCCCAGGCTTTTCGGCTCCCCCCATCCTTTCCCATCCATTGCTGTAAGCGAAGCGGGTTTTGACGAGAACGGCTGCGGCTTTCACGGCTCCGTGTACCCTCACCTCACTTTCATGGTGATTAAGGGCCTTGAGCACTACCAGCGCTGGGAAATGGCCCGGGAATGCGCCACCCGGCATCTCTATTTTATCCTGGATTCCATGAGCCCTGACGGGAACCACCACAAGGGAAATCTTTGGGAAGCCTACCTTCCTCTTAGGGAAGGCCCCGCCCAGTGGCCCGGGCAGCCCGGTTTCCCCCGGCCTCAATACCTCACCTACGATGCCCTCTCCACAATCTGCCTGACCATAGAGAACGTTGTGGGCCTCTTAATCTCCCTGCCCAGGAAGACCGTGGACTGGATCATCCCCAACCTGGAGATCATGGGAGTGGAGAACCTCGCTCTAAAGAAGAATCTGATTACGATTCTGTCCAACAAGAGCGGCCGGGGCTGGGAAATCCACATGGAAAGCGAGAAGCTCTATTATTTTACAATAAACATCCTGGGGAAAAAGAAAAAAACCCTCCCGATACCTTCGGGAAAGTGCTCCATGCTTATCGATAAATTATAAGGCCTGCAATCAGGCAGAGCCTGATTGCACTGGTCCTACGGGATAAATCCGGGGAGTTTTGCGGAATTAGAAAAATCCTTCACCCAAAAACAATCCGCAAAACTCCTAAGCAATCCGGCGAAGCCGGATTGCAAGACTTCTTCAAACGGGCAAGACCGGGCTTTTGCCCGGCATCCACCGCACGGCGCCCACAGGCCGCCGGTGTCTTGCCTTTTTCCGCTCTTTTCCGTAAATTGTTACAAGATATGTTTGGTCCTATGGGTTTCTTGCAGTCCATTTGTTTGGCGGTTTTGCTGAATTCCGATTCCTTCAAAACTGCTCTGAGCGGCCCTGGCGGGGCGCGCTGATTCCAAGCGTCCCGCTTTACAGGATGCAGATGATATAAAGGGGATTATGATTATTGTAGCTGCCGCGTTTGCGCTTTCATTCATAACCGTATATCTGATATGCCGCTTGTCGCACAGAAAAGCATGGTATGACAAAGTCGATGATCGGAAAATACATACCGGCGATGTGCCTCGCCTTGGCGGGCCGGGCTTCGCCATGGCTTTCATTCTTGCTGCCCTGGCCGTTTTCCGCATCAGAGCGGAGCTTCATTTTGACGCCCGGCTTATTCCGGCGTTTTTCGGGATGTTTATAACCCTTGTTTTCGGAGTTATTGACGATTTTCGCCCCCTGGCTCCCAGGAGCAAACTGCTTAGCCAAATCATAGCGGCCCTTCTTGTTGTTATTCCAGGCTATACTTTTCAGGATTTGCTTTTTTTTGGGGACGGCTTTTATACTTTCGGCTGGCTTAAAGCGCCTCTTTCGGTTTTGTGGATAGTGGGCCTTGCCAACGCGATGAATTTCATTGACGGCGTGGATGGTCTTGCCGGGGGGCTTTCCGCACTTATTGCCCTAAGTTACGCCGTGTTTTTTTCTTCCGCCGCGGCCGCGGATTTAAGCGTATGCCTTGCCGCGTGCATCGGCGGCTTTCTGGTTTTCAACCTGCCAATTCCCAAGGCAAAAATATTTATGGGCGACGGGGGAAGCCAGTTTCTGGGTTTTACTCTGGCGGCGCTGCCCCTGCTTGACGGAAAGAGTTCGCTTTCGGGGCTTCCTGTTTTCTGCGCCGCGGCGCTGTTTCTTATCCCGATTCTGGATATGCTAGCCGCGGTCTGGCGGCGTCTGCGGGATGGGCGGCGCATAGACAGCCCCGACAAAATGCATATTCATCATAAATTGATAAACCTGGGGCTTAATCCCTGGAGCCTTAACTGCGCTCTGTGGGCGCTGCAGATAGTTTTACTGATTTTTGTTTTTTTTACGCTCCGCTTCATATCGCGGCCTGTTGTCTTTCTGGTTTTATTGGTATCCGCTTATCTTGCAGCCGCGGTCTTCTTTACGGCCATCCACTATTCAAACAAAGCGAAAACGGCAAAGCCCCAGAATGGAAGCACTCCGTGAATTCTTCTTCGCTCTGAATATTTTCCGCCATGAAACGCCGGTATTATTTTGACTGGGCCGCTGCCGCTCTCCCTGATGCCGCCCCGCTCAATGCCGCCGCAAACCCTTTTGGGAACCCGTCTTCAAAGCACGCCGAGGGGCGGGAAGCCAGGGCCGCTCTGGAAGACGCCCGCCGCCGCTGCGCCGCCGTCCTGGGGGCCGCCCCGGAAGAAATCTTCTTCAGTTCCGGGGGAACCGAATCCAACGCAATAGTCCTTAACTCCCTGCTTCTCAGGCAGAACCGTCCTGGCTGCGGGGGCCTGCTTGTGTCTGCGGCGGAGCATCCGTCGGTCAAGGAAACCGCCGCCGTTCTGGAACGCCTAGGCAAATCGCTTACCCTTATCGGCGTGGAGAAGGACGGACGGGTCTCAGAGGAAACCCTGGAAGGGGCGCTAAAAAAAGCCAGAGACCCCCGCATGGCGGCTGTCATGGCGGTAAACAATGAAAGCGGAGCGGTAACGGATATTCCTACCATTGCGAAGCTGCTGCGGGAGCAGGCGGGCGCGCCCATACACTTCCATTGCGATATAGTTCAGGCTGTAGGAAAGATGCCCGTGGACCTCCGCGCTTGGGATGTGGATTCCGCTTCGTTGAGCGCCCATAAGCTGGGAGGCCCCCGAGGCATAGGCGTCCTTTATTTACGGAAGCCCCTGGAAGTCCTTTGCACCGGAGGCGGCCAGGAAGGGCGCATACGGCCCGGAACGGAAAACACCGCGGGCGCTCTGGCCCTGGCGGAATGTCTGGAGCGCCGGGCCCGCCCGGAAACCGCGGGCGTCGGGTACGAGGAGGCCGCCGCCAGGTGGAAGACTCTTATCGCGGCGCTCAAGGACCTGCCACGCTGCGTCTTGATCCCCGGGGACCGGATGGAGGAGGACGGGCGTTTTTCCCCGTACATACTCCAGGCGGCTTTCCGGGGTATTCCAGGAGAGGTGATGGCCCGGGCCCTGGACGATGAGGGTTTCGCTGTGTCCACTGGGTCGGCCTGTTCCTCAGGCAGCCGGGAACGTCCTGTATTGGCCGCAATGGGGGTGGATAAAACCACGGCTTTCGAGGGAATACGGATTTCCCAAGGCTGGCATACCAGCGGGGAAGATATTGAAGCCCTCATCGAAGGAATCAAGCGAATACTGCGGGCGCTCTGAGTTAGCGTTTACTGAAAGTTTGGGGAGGCGGGGACATGGGACATAGAGAAACTTGGTCTCTCCCGCTCCTGAATAGACATTTTCAGACGGAAAACAAGTTATGGAAGACAGGAACAGCTTAGTCCTCACTTACCTGCTAAAACCGGGAGAACTCACCCTCAAGGGCGGAAACAAGCCGGAATTCGAGCGGGCCCTCAAACACAATTTGGAAGCCCTGCTGCGGCATACCGGGGCGCAGGTGATCCCCGCACGTGGACGTTATTTCGTCCGCTGCCCGGAGGATGCCGCCGGCAAAGTGGAAGAAGCCCTGTCCCGCCTCTTTGGTATCTCCGGGTGGGCAAAAACCAGGGTGTGCGGCAAAACGCCCGAAGAAGTCTTCCGTGCCTGCGCGGAAAGCGCCGGGGAATGTTACAACGCGGGAGTGAGAACCTTCAAGGTCGAAGCCCGGAGGACCGACAAGAGCTTCCCCCTGGATTCCTACGAAATGCGAAACCGTGGAGGAAGCGCGATTCTGGAAGCCTGGCCGGGCCTTGCTGTGGATGTCCACAAGCCCCAGGCGGTCATCCAGGTTGAAATCAGGGACCGGGCATATATCTACGGAATGGAACGCCGGGGTCTCAGAGGGCTGCCTGTAGGAACCGCCGGGCGGGGACTTCTGCTCCTTTCCGGAGGCATTGATTCCCCGGTAGCGGGCTTTATGATGCTGTCCCGGGGCATGAAGGTGGACGCCGTGTATTTCCACGCCTACCCCTACACCTCCGAAGAAGCCCGCCAAAAAGTAGTGCGACTGGCGAAAATCCTGGGCCGCTATGCCCTGGGCATAAAGCTCTACACCGTAGGCTTTACGGAGGTTCAACTCCGCATCAAGGAAAAAGCGCCCGAAGCCTGGTCAACGGTGCTTCTAAGAATGGCAATGATGGAGTGCGCGGAAAACCTGGCCCAAAGGGCGAGGCATAAATGCATTATTACCGGGGAAAGCCTCTCGCAAGTGGCAAGCCAAACCATAGAAAACTTGACCTGCACCCAAAGTCGTATACGCCTTCCGGTCCTGCGCCCGCTTATAGGCATGGACAAGGAGGACATCATCAGGAAATCCGAGGCCATAGGCGCCTACGCCGTGTCCATCCTGCCTTATGAAGATTGCTGCGTTATATTCAGCCCGCCCCACCCGGTTCTGCGGGGAGATTCCGGAGAAGCGGCGGCTCTCTACGAAAGCCTGGACCTTGCACCTCTTATCAGCAAGGCCCTTAATGCCTGTACCGCAGAGAAATGCGCGTATCCGGCTCCCCCAGACTGAAGGACTTTTCCGCGTATCAACATTACCACACTACTTTATCCAATATTGACAAAAATAAAAAATCCCCGCGGCAGAGCCGCGGGGTATTGAAGATTTCACCTTGGAATATTCGAGTATACGGGGGAACAAATCCCCCCCACCCCCAGGTTTTCGCCCCAGAGGGGCGGGGAATTAAACCCTCCGAGATTAAAAAAGAGGAGTGAACGGGAATTGCGATTGCTCATTTTGAATCACTTCTCGCTTCTAGCTCCTCCCTTTGTGCCGGTGTCAGTCACCTTTTTTGGAATTGAGACATAGGACGAAAGATCCAAGCAGCAGCCACCGAGAACAAAATACGGCTCAGGAAAACATTATTATCCGAAGGGTATATCGCACATACATACGCTGTGGGTATACAAACCGTTCTTAATCGGGTAAAGGGCAGACGCGGGCTTTACCACTTCGTTCCTCCGTCGAACGCATGTTATGGGTAGGATCGTTTGAAGCCCTTAACCCGGGCGGAAGCGGTTGCTTTTAAGGGGGAGCGATCCCCCCGGATAAGGTACCGGTAGCCCAGGCCGGCGATCATGGCGCCGTTATCCCCGCAGAGTTCCGGGGGGGGGAAGGCGCACCGGAGGTCCCGCCGTTCCGCCAGCCGGGAGCGGAGGTACGAATTGGCCGCCACCCCCCCGCCGGCTACGATGGTGGAGAGTTTCGTGTCCTCAGCGGCCCGGAAGAGGCTTCGCAGGAGGATATCCACCGCGGTTTTCTGGAAGGAAGCGGCAATATCCTCAGGGGCGGTCCCGGCGTCTTTTTTCACCCGGAACTGTTCCAATTGGTTTATCACCGCGGTTTTGAGCCCCGAATAGGACATGTCGTAGGGATGATCCCCCTTGTACAGGTTGGGCATGGGAAAACGGAACGCGCCGGGATCGCCCCCCCGCGCCAGTTTATCGATGGCGGCCCCGCCGGGATAGCCGAATCCGTAGTACTTTGAAACCTTGTCAAAGGCCTCCCCCACGGCATCGTCGATGGTGGTTCCCAGGACGGTGATGTCGTCAAAATCATCCACCCGGCAGATGATGCTATGCCCCCCCGAGACGAGGAGCCCCAAAAAGGGGTATACCGCGGCGGTATCTCCGGTTAATTGGCAGGCGTAGAGGTGGGCCAGCATATGGTCCACCGCGATGAAGGGCAAATCCCGGGCCCAGGCAAAGGCCTTGGCAAAAGTCAAGCCCACGAGGAGGGAGCCAAGGAGCCCCGGATGGGCGGTAGCGGCCACCCCGTCTATGCCGCCGGGACCCAGGCCCGCCGTATCCAGGGCTTCCTTGACCACGGCATAGATCCACTCGGTGTGCTTGCGGCTTGCTATTTCCGGAACCACCCCGTCATAGACGGCGTGAAAGGGTATCTGGGTGGCCACCACGTTGGACAGCAGGGTTTTCCCGTCCTCCACGACCGCGGCGGCACATTCGTCACAGGAGGATTCAATGCCCAGGATATTCATTTTGAGTATTTTACCAAAATTCTTCTATATCCGCTTTACCCATCATAAACCGGGATATGGTTGACAGGGAATACCCCTCCTCCACCAGCTCGGGATAAAGCTCCTCCAGGGTTTCGGCGAGTTCCGAAGACCAGGTATGCCCAATCATCACCGCCGATCCCTTCTGATCCGCCTGCCTGAGCCCGTCCCGGACATAGCGGATCATGGCGGCCTTTTCCTGTATATTGTCTAAAAACACGTCGCGCTCCCCAATCGTTATTCCCATACGCTTCGCAGCCGCGGGCGCCGCCGTATCGGCGGTAGTTCGTGAGTCCAAAAAATATATCCTATATTCCCGGCATAAGGCAAGTATGATCCCCATGATTTCCGGATCCATGGTTACTTTTGAACCCTGGTGGTTGTTTATCCCCGCCACCGGGCCTATTTCCGCTAAATTACGCTCCACAATAGCGCGGATATCCCCGGCGCTCATCCCCGTGTAGACCGCCCCGGGCCCCGGATCCTGTCCCCCCAGGGCCTCCATGGGCTGATGGAGGAGCA
>JAITSE010000010.1 GCA_031288005.1 Treponema sp. | reverse complement strand
AAGTGTCCCGACTGCGGGGGTGAACTGACCGACACCCGCACGTTCAACCTGATGTTCAAGACCCACATCGGCCCCGCGGAGGACAGCGCCAGCGTCATCTACCTGCGGCCGGAAACCGCCCAGGGCATCTACGTAAATTACAAGAACATCATCCAGTCAAACCGGATGAAGATCCCCTTCGGCATTGCCCAGATCGGTAAGGCCTTTCGCAACGAAATTGTCACCAAGAATTTTATCTTCCGCACCTGCGAATTTGAGCAGATGGAGATGCAGTACTTTGTTAAGCCCGGCACCGACGTGGAGTGGTTCAACGAGTGGCGCAAACGGCGCTGGGCCTACTACGAAAAACTCGGCGTAAAGATGGACAGCCTCCGCTGGCACCAGCACGGCCCGGACGAGCTGGCCCACTACGCCAAGGACGCCTACGACATTGAGTACCTCTTCCCCATGGGCTGGCGGGAACTGGAGGGGATCCACAACCGGTCCAACTACGATCTTACCCGGCACACCGAATATTCGGGCAAAGACCTCCAGTACATCGATCAGGACAACAACGGGGGAACTTCAGTTCCCCGGTACATCCCCTTCATCATCGAAACCTCCGCCGGCCTCACCCGGACCCTGCTCATGATCCTCTGCGACGCCTACGACGAGGAACACATCGCCCCCGAAAAAAAAGCGGGCGGCTCCGAAGGCAGCGCGGGCGAAACCGGAGGCTCCGCGGACGATTGGCGCACCGTACTCCACTTCCACCCCGCCATCGCCCCCATTACCGTGGCGGTTCTTCCGCTGATGAAGAAGGACGGCCTGGCGGAACTGGCCCAGGATATTCGCGCCGAGCTTAAAGAGGACTTCTCCACCGACTACGATCAGGGCGGGGCTATCGGCCGCCGCTACCGCCGGCAGGACGAGGCGGGCACCCCCTTCTGCGTCACCATCGACTACCGGTCCAAAGACGACAACACCGTAACCCTGCGCTTTCGCGACTCCATGGAACAGGTACGCCTGCCCCGGGCCGAACTGGCGGCGCGGCTGCGGCAGGAGATCAAGGGGTACAAGCGGAGCAGGGTCTGACCTTAGGGCCGCTTGTGCAGGGCGGCTGAATACATTTTTTTTTTATGATACACTCCTAATTATGTACAAATTTTACAGGTCTTTTTTCTTTAAGGCCGCTGTTTTTATATGCCTCCTTCCGGTTCCTGTTTTTGCTTTGGACACACGGACGGAAAGTCTTGATATGTCCATAATCATCGACGGGTCTTCCGCGCTTTCCGCCGGCAGAGACGCTGCGGTAGAATGGCTCTGTGATTACGCTGTGGACGGCATACTCCAGGAAGGGGACCGGCTCACCCTTTGGCTGGCTTCTGATCCGGCCCAAAAGCTCTTTTCCGGTGTTCTTTCCGGAACGGATTCAAAAGAAACAGTGAAGTCTCTGTTCCGCTCTCTGAATCCCCAGGGAAGCGCCGCAGATTATGCGACGGCTCTGAAAGAGGCGGCAAAAAACGAAGCCGCGGCGGAAGGTATGAGCTGTACTTTTATTATCAGCGGGTCCCGTGCCGGTTATAATTCCTTCCCCCGGGATAAAAAAGAAGCGGCAATGCTAAGGTACTCCAGGGTTCTGGATTTTTCCGGGTGGCGGGTGTTTGTAGTTTCCCAGAAAATGGGGGACAAGGTAAGGCGGGCCGCCGCCGCATTTGTGGATTAATAAAAAACCGTATGGCAAAAAAAGCATCCGGCTTTATTACGTTTTTTATATTCGTATTAACCTTGTCGGCCATCGGAATTTTATTTTTTGCCCCCGATAGGATATTCAATCCCCCCAGGCGCCCGCCAAAACAGACGCGTACCGTTATCCCTCAATCCTTGCGTTCGGAAGATGCCTATGATGAGGAATATTTGGCGGAAAAGCTGGCTTATGAAGACAGCATGAATGCCAAGGTCGCCCTTGACGAAGGGGAAACGATTGTCTCTATCTTGACCCATGATTTTGACGGAGACCTCCAGGACGAACAGATCATTGCCTACCGCAATCTTGACGAACAGGGAAGCCCGATTTATCTTGCCTACATACGGTACGATGAGCTTCTTGGCGGCTTTAAACGGGTCTGGAACACTTCGACTATCATTACCCGGCCAGGAACAGTTTCACTCTACACCTTGGATCTTTTGGGAGATCGCAGCGTTTCTGTAATTGTCACGGGTATAAACGCCGCCGGGGAACATACGCTGACAGCTTTGAGGAAAAACGCGCAGACTCCTGATAGCGTAAACGGAGATAAAGACGCGCCTTTTACAAAAATCGCGGAAATACGCATAGACGGTTCTATTGCCGTTCAGGAAACCGAGCGGACCCAGGCATACCAGCGCGGTCTCTCCAGAGGCAACAGTTTTACTATAACCGCCTACGGAAAAGACAGTAATTCTACCAATATGCTGGATCAAATTGAAATCACATATATCTATAATCCGGTTATGGATCTCTACGAGCGAAGCAGCATTACCCGTATGCCGGGAACACAAGTTGAACAGCGCCGGGTTCAAAGTCTTCTCAACGGCGATCCGGAAGTTTTCGAGCGGTTTATTGATGGTTTTTGGTACTACTATGCCGGCGCTGACGGCAGACCTGACACCAGACAGTATATCTATTTTGATCTTCCCAGCCGGGAACTGATTTTTTATGGTGATGAAAGTTTACAGGTATTTACATGGCTTAATTCCAGCGCTACCAGGTACGGAATCTATATCTCAAGTCATAATATTTCCATCACCACCCTGCGGCGTTCCCTAAATATAGAATTTGAATCTTTTGACAGCATACGAATAAAAGTTTTCGAAGAAGTACGCCTGAAACTTGGCGTCAACGATTCCTGGGACGGTTCCTACAGGAAGGTTAGCAGCATGGCGTCAGGACTGTCAGACAACGCTCTTTCCGTGGTTCCTTACCTGGACGCTTCCTACAACGGCTCCATAGGCAAACTGGTTTTCTCCAAAGAAGGTTCCTACGAATTATATACTCAGGGAACGGTCTTTAAAGGCAAATACGCATTCTTCGTCTTGGATAACTGTGAAATTCTAGAGATGCGCCCTGGCAGCATTACAGGTCTTTCCAGAGAAACCTATCTTGTTTCCCGGCAGAGTGGACAAAACAGCCAGGTCGAACTTACTCTGAACCGGGTCCGTCTTGGAACTAAAGGCATAGAGGAACTGCATGAAGCAGCCTTTTCCCTTATCCCCGCCGTAAATAACACAGAAGGCTCCTGAGCCAAACATATCTTATAGGCGGGCCAATACGTCCGCGAATCGATGGTTTGATGGCAGTTTGAAGGGTAAAATAGACTAATCGGCGATTTTGGGTGTTTTACGGTGCAAAACGCCGCCGGTTATCCGCGGATAAGCCGTTTGAGAATGACGTCGTTGTGCCGCCAGTCATGGGCGGTTTTAACGCGCAGGTCCAGTTCCACTTTCCAATCGAAAATCTGGTTTAGCTCCTTCTGCGCGGCCTGGCGTATGGCCTTGATCATAGAGCCCTGCTTTCCCACCACCATGCCCTTCTGCGATTCCCGCTCTGTAACGATGAATGCCCGGACCCAGAGGCGGGTGTTCTCGTCCCGCAGTTCCGTATCCGCCACATCCACATAGAGGGAATGGGGCAACTCCTGACGCAGGCGGGTGATTGCCTTTTCCCGGATAATTTCGGCGATACGGAAGTCCAGGTTTTGATCTGTGTAGTAATCCCCGGGGTAACAGGGCGGGCCGCAGGGCGCCATGCTGAAAAGGCAGGTAAGAAGGGCCTCTGCGCCTTCGTTTTTGAGGGCGGAAACTGGGAAGCGCCGGGATTCGTCCAGGCCGGGAAAGCGAGCCGCAAGGAATTCCAGAGCAGGCCCCGCGTCCGCTCCGGGAAGGTCCATTTTGTTGAGGGCCGCGGCCATGCGATCCGCGCAGGAGGCAAGACGCTCCGCTACGGCTTCTTCCTCCGGGCCGGGTTTCCGGGAAAGGTCCAGCACATAGAGAACGAGTTCCGCTTCTCCCAGGGCCCGCGCTGACAACTCCATAAGCCGTTTGTTTAGTTTCCGCTCCGAAATATGCCGGCCAGGCGTATCCACAAAGACGAGCTGCCCTTCCGGACGGTTAACTATACCCCTGACAGCGTTCCGCGTAGTCTGGGGAACCGGACTAACGATGGCGACTTTAGCGCCGCAAAGGGCGTTCACCAGGGTGGACTTTCCAACCGAAGGCCGGCCCACGACTGCTACAAAGGCGGATTTTTTTTCTTTGCCGGGCGGTCCGGCTTCAAGAATCCCGGTTTCTTGAAGCCTTCCTTCGTCTTTTTCCGTAGACATTTAAGCTCTGGTTTCCATGACCTGCTCTCCAACGCGGATATATACCGTCGAATCAGGGGGGACAGGATGAGTGATCCACACGTTGCCGCCGATAATGGAATTCCTCCCTATAATCGTCTCTCCGCCCAGAATGGTAGCGCCGGAATAGATCGTAACGCCGTCTTCGATGGTGGGATGGCGTTTCTTATCGGCAAGCTCCTTCTTGACCGAGAGCGCCCCAAGGGTTACTCCCTGGTAGAGCTTTACGTCTCTGCCGATGACTGTGGTTTCCCCAATCACTACCCCGGTTCCGTGATCTATGAAGAAAGACTCTCCGATTTCCGCGCCCGGATGTATGTCTATACCTGTGCGGCTGTGGACCAGTTCGCTCATCATGCGGGGAATCAGCGGGACCTGGCATTTCCAGAAAAAATGGGCCAGCCTGTGGACCGTGATTGCCTCAAAGCCCGGGTAGGAGAGGATCACTTCTTCCTCACTCCGGGCCGCGGGGTCGCCATGGAAAGCGGCTTTCATGTCCAGGATCAGGTCCCGGCGCGTTCTTGGCAGTTCGTCAAAGAAGCTGTCCACGATGAGTTCCGCGGCCGCGTGGCAGCCGCCGTTTCCGCAGGAAAGCCCGCTCTGGCGTCCGCCCTGGCGGACAGAAAAAACTATGCTCTTTTCCACTTCCCCGATAAGTTCCCGGGCGATGTGGTGGACTCGCTCGCCTGTAATCAGCTTTAGGTTGTCCTTATCCAGCCCGGCGTTTTCCCTGAAGCCCGGAAACATAAGCTCACTCAGGCCCCGCAGTATGTCCTCGATGCTCTCACGGCTGGGAAGATTATCGCCCCGGGAAGAATTCACGAGACCCTGGGCGTCGTAAGCCTCAACCAGGCCCTCAATACTTTTATTCAGTCTCTGCATACCGGCTCCTTACATCCGCCCCGGATTTCATAAAACGCCGCCTTGCCGCGGCTGCGCCCAGGCCGGAGCCGAAAAAGGCCGCCAGGGCCTCCCCCCTATCCCTGACCACCCGCCCGCCCCAGGCTATCAATTCCCGTTTCATATCGAAGGAAAGCAGTGAGGCGCCCTTATACGCGGCGTCAAGGACCAGGGCTGGAAAGCCTTTCCCCGCCTTGCGGCACATTAAATCCAGAACTACTTCCAGGGAACGGTGCGCTATTTTCTGAGCGCTGTCAAGATTATGCACGGGTCCGTCTTTGAAAGCCCCGGCGTCGACGGCCAGGATATGCCTGAAGCCCTCTTCCCCTGCGATACGGACGGGCATATTGTCCGCAAGTCCGCCGTCCACAAGGACCATCTTCCCATCTAACGCAGGCTCAAAGAACACGGGAAACGACATGGAGGCCCGGACGGCCCTTGCAAGACTGCCTGAGCGGAACACTATTTCTTTCCCGGAAACAAGGTCGAGGGCGTTGCAGCGGAAAGGAATGCGGGCTTCTTCAATATTTTTGCAGCGCGAAAGTTTTTCAATCAGCGCAAGCGTCTGATTCCCCGAATCCATCCCCGGCCGGCCCGTCAGCGCCCCGACAAGCTGCCCCGCCTGAAGTATCTTTCCCACAGGGCCGTTCAGCTTGAATACAAAACTGTCGAGATAGCGGGTTATGTCGAATTCCTCAAGCGCAAAGCGGGCAAGCTCCTCAATCTCCATTCCAGAGGCGTAAAGTCCGCCGATTATGGCCCCCATGGATGTCCCCGCTATCAGGGAGGGTTCGGGATAGCCTTCTTCCAGCAGCGCTTTGATCACTCCTATATGGACCAGTCCTCTGGCCCCGCCGCCCGAGAGAACGAGGGCCCAGCGCAGTTTTTGATTTATCCGCATACTTTGATAGTCAAGATTTAACACGATTTTGGAGAATAAATCAATTCCAAGCCTGCGACCGTTAAAGCGGTTCCCGCAGAAGCAGTCCTGGGAGAGTCAGACCCCAGCATAGGCCGGAAGCTGGAAATCCCATTTTCTGATCTATCTTCCTCCAATTACAATCCACATTCCCCCGTCCCGCAATTTTCGACCCATAAAAACGCAAGAAATCTGAGACCAGCGGCCAAGAGAATAAGAAATCTTGCAAGCGGCTAAGAAATCTCCGGTTTCACTGCTTGCACGTTTTTTACGGGCTGTTTCCCCGGGTCTGTCCCCGCAGAATCGGCCCTGGGAAGAAGTCTTTGAAAGAGAATAAGAAGTCTTTGAAAGAGAATAAGAAGTCTTTGAAAGAGAATAAGATGTCTTTGAGAGAGAATAAGAAGTCTTTGAAAGAGAATAAGATGTCTTTGAAAGAGAATAAGATGTCTTTGAAAGAGAATAAGATGTCTCAACCAGACTAAGCTCTGCGCCGAATCTGAGTCCGCAAATCTAGCGGAAAAGCGGGAAACAGGCTATGCTCACCAGATATATTAACCATGACGCCGTAGTAAGGAGGCCCCTCAATGAACAAACCCCGTTTTGAAACTGCCGATCTAAGCGCCGCAAATATCGGGAAAATCGCCGCTCTGTTCCCGCAGGTTATAACCGAAGCCATTGACGATGAAAAGAGTACCCCGGAGAAGAAGGTCTACAAAAAAGCGGTAAACTTCGAGGCCCTCAAAATCCTGCTGGGAGATGGCGCTTGCAGCGGCAATGAAGCCTACGAATTCACCTGGGTGGGTAAAAAGGCCTCCAGCATTGAGGCAAACCGGCCCATCCGCAAAACCCTGCGCCCCTGCAAAGAGGAAAGCCGGGACTGGGACACAACGCAAAACCTTTACATCGAAGGGGACAACCTGGAAGTCCTCAAGCTCTTGCAGGAAAGCTATCTTGGCAAAGTGAAGATGATCTACATAGACCCGCCGTATAATACCGGGAATGACTTTGTATACCGGGACAAGTGGGCGGTGGATAGTGAGCAGTGGTCAGAGAAAATTGGAGAATATGATGATGAAACCGGCAACCGGTTATTCCGTAACACTGAAAGCAACGGGCGTTTCCATTCCGACTGGTGTTCCATGATATATCCCCGTTTATTGCTGGCGCGGAATTTGTTGAGTGATAACGGGGTGATTTTTATCAGCATTGATGATAATGAAGCTGCGCAGTTACGCAAGATTTGTGATGAGGTGTTCGGGGAAGGAAATTTTGTAGCTACAATTAATTGGAAAGGCCGTGGAGGCAGACAAGATAGTAAATATTATGCAATCATTCATGAATATGTCCTTTGCTATGCAAGAGATATTTCTAATTTCGAAGCAGGAGAAGAAATAAAAAATAGTAACAACTATTTAAAATTCGATAAAACAAAGCAACGATACTACAAAACACAATTGTTACGCAAATGGGGATCAAACAGCAGGCGTGATGACAGACCAAATTTATTTTATCCTATAACCGCACCTGATGGAACGGAATTATATCCGATGTTGTCAGCTAATGAGGAAGGATGTTGGCGTTGGGGGCAATCAAGAATGCAGCAGGAATTGGCTGCCAATAATGTCGAATTTATAAGAAGCAGCAATACTTGGATAGCATATGAAAAAATATATGCTCCACAAAATGGTGAAGATACAAAAAAATTTACAACATGGATTGATGATATCGGTAACGGAACCAATGTTATTAAGGATATTTTTAAAAATGTAATTTTTGATTATACCAAATCACCTGCCTTGTTATTGCGTTTTTTGAATATGTCAAATGTAAAAAAAAATGACATCATCCTCGACTTCTTCTCCGGCTCCGCCACTACTGCCCACGCCGTCATGCAGCTTAACATCGAAGACGGAGGGAATCGCAAATTCATCATGGTTCAACTTCCTGAGCCATGCGAAAATGACAGTGAAGCCTTCAAAGCGGGATACAAAAACATCTGCGAAATCGGCAAGGAACGTATTCGCCGGGCGGGAAACAAAATCAAAGAGGAAGCCGGTTTAAATGCCCAAAACCTTGACATCGGTTTCCGTGTGTTCAAAGTTGCCGACAGTAATATGAAAGACGTATACTACGGCGCCGGAGAATACAAACAGGAAAACCTCGATTTTTTTATTTCCAATATAAAGGAAGACCGCACATCCCTGGACCTGCTCTACGGCTGCCTGCTTGACTGGGCGCTTCC
>JAITSE010000096.1 GCA_031288005.1 Treponema sp. | reverse complement strand
TCACCAAAAATATAATATTTCCAATGGGCTGTATTTGTCGCAACCGGAATCAATGCCAGGACTTCAGAATTATATTTTCTATATGCTTCCGCGCATTTTTTTAACCAATTTTTAATAGTTGTTCCTTTTTCTCTATCCGCGCCATACGGCGGATTTACATAAATTGTTTTGAAATTCCATTCTTTTACCAGTCCGTTATTATCAGGCAGCATATATTCAACATTTGCATTAACAATAGAATATTCATTTGAACAAGGATCCAGCTCAATCATATTATTGAACATTTCTCTAACGGCATTGACATATTTCTGAGGAGTACACCAATGATGTGATAATGTATTTACCTTACGTCCAGCGCTCATTGCCTATCACTCCACCAATTCTTACAAGAGAGAATTTTGAGTTCTTTCTTCAGATCAATAAGTTTTCTATTTTTAGGAGTAATAACATTGAACCAAGATTCAATTTTTGACTCATTTTTTTTGAAATAATTCATCAAAGCTATATCAGCATAATAATCTATTTTTACCTTTGTAAAAACATTGCCTTTTTTTAATTTACTGTAACTTTTACTAAACGCTTCCTTGATAGGCATATTCTCTTTTTTAGGATTTATTAATAAATCGGTAATAAATTCTCCAATACCATTATCCGTGAGAAAAATTAGCCAATCATATGACTGTCCTAATACTTTTAATTCCTTATTTTGATTTTCTGATGTGAACCAATTGCCATGATTGCTTATAATGCCTACTGTAAGAATAAAATCATTTAATGCACGTAAATCGTTAGAAGTTATCAATTTATTTAATATTGTGTAATAATCTTCAATTATAAATGAGCCGTCTTGTTTTTGGATTATCCCGCCAAGATTCCCATTCGAATACCTTATCCGTTGTAACGAAGAAACTGTGCGGGCGACATATGATCCCTGTTTTGCCTTCTTAATGGTTTGCGGTCCTTTTCTCATACCCTCCTCAACCCCAACGCGTTTACATTCAAACATGGCAAAAGGTTTATTCTTTAAGTTCATATATTTTATATATATTACGTTGACTATCAATATAAGCGGAAATAAATGTTTCTTGGTTTGAAGACAGAATACACGCATTCTTTATTATGAAATTTTTATCAATTAGCATACCGCCTTTTGAAACTATTTCTTTATTATCACTAAAATGTTTTTTTATTAAATTTTTGCAACTAATAGGTATATCGTCCTTAGTAAATTGTTTCGAAATTATAGATCGACTTCCATGTAATGTAAATTCAACATTATGAGTAATATCATTGTTTGCAAATTCTGGCAAAGGACGTTCAATTGCTGTAAATATTTCCAATCTCCAGCTCTTTAAAATATAAAACGTGATTAATTCAACAAACGTACCTAATGCACGTCCGGCGGCCTTTTTTTTATCATTGGTATAATGAAATATATTTGAGGCAAGTAAATTTTGTAATTTATCAACGGATTCGTAAGCCATATTTTTATAATATCATATTATAACTTTATTGCCAAGCCCTTAAATTGCCGTCTGCTTTTTTATACATTTTGTAATAAACCATACCACGCCGCAGAGCCTCCCCCGCACAAGCGGGTTCTTGGGTATTAAACCCTCAATACGAATAAAAGCCGGCGCTTCTCTATATGGAGAAGTCAGGCGTTTTAACAAAAAATGAAATTCGGGCGGTTTTTTGCGCGCTTGTAAAAAGCCATCCGGCGGAAACATGAGAAAAGATAAAAAAAGAAGGGGAATCATGCTCTTATGGGCTTGACAAGAGTAATCAGCGGCCCATAATTGTCTGCTGTCTGCTGTCTGCTGTCTGCTGTCTGCGCTGCGCCCGGAGTTTCGGGATTTGGAAAAGTATACGCGCCGGGGCCGTTAGTGTTCACAGTGAGATTATTCTATCTTAAAATGAGAAATTATGCAAGAGGCCGGCTTGCCTCACGTAAAATCTAAATGTTTCGCAAATTACCCCGTCCTCCCCCGGAATAAGCTCCACAGCAGCCAGATCCCTTGTTCAGATGATATATAAATTTTACTCCCTGTAGATACTATTTTATCATCTCCAGGGAATATTCCCCTTTGCCCATGCCCAGTTCTTCCAGGAAGCGGATCTGAGAATAGGGATCCTTCCCGTGGAGGCGCTCAAAGAGGTGGCCGTGATCGCCTAGGACAATTCCTTCTGGAATGCCTTCGGGGTTCAACTTTTCGTAGTTGATCTGGTCCAGACTGGCGGTGTCTATGGCCGCGATGTCCCAGGAAGACATGACCCCTATGTCAGGGACCAGGGAAGGGGTGGTCATGCCCCAGCAGTCGCACATCGCCGTAATCTGGATGAGGAGGTTGATGTAGAACACGTTCCCCGGCTCAAAGGTGTCAAGAACGGTCTTGGTACAAATGGCCAGGCCCTTTTGGAAGTCGTAATAGCTTGAATCCGTCAAGGTGATGGCCCCGGCGGGACAGACCTTGTAACAGTGCCGGCACAATGTACAGTTATGAAAATTGATACTGTATTTCCCGTCTTTATCGAAGGAGTTGGCCTTGTGGTTACAGGCTTGCACACAGGCGTCGCAGTGTACGCATTTGGCCTCGTCCCAGCTAAGGCCCCCCTCAAGGCCGTGCTGTTCCCGGCGGGTACGGTCGCTGACGCAGCCCATGGCGATGTTCTTCACCGCGCCGCCGTAGGCGCAGCAGCCGTGGCCTTTTACATGGGAAAAATTGATGAGGAAGTCCGCATCATGCACAAGGCCGGCTATGTCCACATGCTTGAATCCCTTGTGGTTCACCTCTTTGGTGTACAGGTACTTGCCCAGGTGACCTGCGGCTTCCAGAACGGGAGCGCCCAGGCTTTCCTGGGTATAGCCCCGGTGTTCAGGATGGCGGGAGGCTATGTAATGATCCACAAAGAAGCACTTCCCCCCGTGTTCTTTCACAAAAGCGGCGAGGATACGCATGAAGACAGGCGGAATGGTGGAGTAGCCTATTTCCGAGCCCACATGGATCTTGATGGCCACGCTCTTGTCCTTTACCTTGTCTCCAAGACCGCTTTTTTCAAGCTGGCGTCCCATTTTCCTCGGCAGGGTCTGATCCGCTTCGTAAGCGGAATAGGCCATATTGGAAAAATAAACCGTAGACGACATGATTCCCTCTCTATTCAAAAAAATTTAAAAAAATATATCTTACCGGGTCCGAATTGTAAATGTTGACGTTGCCTTTAAGTCAAGAGTAGTATATCCAAAATATGAAAAAAAACGAGGAGTCTCGATCCCTTATAATAGGCCTGACCGGAACCTACTGCGCCGGGAAGAATCATGTGGCCCGGCTGTTTGAAGCGCGGGGCATCCCGGTCCTGGACGTGGACAAACTGGGGCACAAAGCCCTCGAAATTGAACGGGACGTCATCGTTGCCCGGTTCGGCCCCCACATCCTGGGGCAGGACGGGACGGTCGACCGCAGGCGGCTGGGCGCTTTGGTCTTCGGGAATCCAGGGGAGCTCGCCGCCCTGGAAGGGATAGTCCACCCGGCGGCAAACCGGCTCACCCACGAATGGATCGCAAGCCAGGAAGGGCGGCATTGCATAATAAACGCGGCGCTGCTCCATAGGTCGGCAGTGTTTGATTTGCTGGATGCCGTAATCCTCGTCAAGGCGTCTCTCCTGACGCGTCTTATCAGAGCGAGAAAGCGGGACCGCCTGTCCTGGACCGGGCTACTTAAACGGATTGCGGGGCAGCGAGGCTTCACTTCCGTATATCTGAAGAAACCCGGTGTTTATACCGTATACAACCGGGGCTGGACTCATGCCTGCGCCTGCATTTGGCGCCGCGGTCTGGAGAAACGGATAGTTTCTCTTGCCACCGCTTTGGGGCTTCTCTGAAGCGGAGATTCCGCGGAGAGTGATGCGGGACACTTTAAATTCATTCCTTAATATTTTATGCGGGAATCCGATACTTAAAGCGTATACTAGTTCTCCGGGTAGAAATTTCCCCGGGGCATGGATTTTGGAGATGGTGATATAGTTATGGAAAAAAAGAAATTGCTGCTGGTAACTATTTCGGTAGGCGTATTTCTCGTAGTTGTAATCGGGGCTTCTATATTGGTATTTTCACCCCGGAATCCGGCGCCGGCTGTAGCCGCTTACCCAGCACAGCGTCCTATTCCTGCGGGGGTTCCAGGAACATTAGATTCCGCGGCTTCTCCTGAAATCGCAGGTTCCCTTGTTTCCGGGACGGCAGGGTCCTCCGGTTTGACAGTGCCCGCAACGGCGGATCCCGCGAATATGGTGAGAAATTCCAGTGACTATGAGGCCCTGCAAATTTCTCCGGCCCAGTCATCCATGATTCAGGAGAATAGATTCTATATCAACAGTGATGGCGCCGAGCCGCTTCTAATAGAACGGCATGAAGGGGATGCTAAGGTGATCATTAATGTAGCGAGGCCTTCATCTGCAGCGGTTCCGGATGCGCCTTCTCCGCCTAAAATATCTACGCCTCAGACAGTCCGGCAGAAAACCGCGGCCAAAACGAGCGGAACCGCCGCAGTCGGCAAAACTGCGGTAAAAATACCCGCCGCCGTTGTCAAGCCGGCAGTCCGACAGCAGCAGAGTAAAACGTTTAACGCCTATTGGGTACAGACAGGCTCTTTTCCCACAAAAAATCAGGCTGATAAGGCCCGGGATATTCTGGCGGCTAAGGGTCTTAACACGGTCATTGAAAACGGGGATGTGAAAGGCGAAATCTGGTACAGAGTACGAATCGGCCCTTATACTTCGCAAAGCGAAGCGGATTACTGGCTTTCCCTTGTCAAGTCAATAGACGGCAAACCTTATATAGATCTGACATCCAGTATTGTATGGCAGAGCTATGCCCGGCCTTAATGTTAATACCGACAGGCACTGCTGAAAGAGTTCCTAGGGGATATTCTCTTTATTGTACTGAGATTAGGCAATCCGCTCTTCTTTAAGGGTTATATTTTTGCGGCTATGTTGTCAACCGGCGATTCCGCTCCGCCGCTTCCTGGATTTATAAAAGGCGCCGTAAATTTTTTGCGTTCCCTCCGAATAGAAGCGGAGTAGCGTTTAGAGATATTCCCCGCGATTTTATACAGCCATCCGCAGATGTTGACATAGTCTTTGAGCCTGGGCATATTTTCTCTCATAAAGAGCAAGAAAAATATCCTGAGTACAATTCTCTGCGGAACTCCTGCTGCCTCTTAGGACGTTACAGTGAAATTTGAAAATTTTACTGTAAGCCGGTTAACTATACCGGCAAACGAGGCTTCATGTTCCTCGCCGTATTCCGTAACAAGTCTGCCTTTCAAGCGGCATGAGGCAGCAAACTTCCTGCGTCCATCCGGTAGGCCCTGTTTCCATAGTTGAGGGTATCAAGTTCATGGGTAACAATAATTACCGCCGTTCCTTCCCGGGCAATATCGCTGAAGAGCCGCATTATCTCCGCGGTGGTCTCCGCATCAATGTCGCTTGTCGGCAATAAGGAGTCTGGGTTTGTTGATAAGGGAACGGGCAATTGCCACCCGCCGCATTTCTCCGCCGGAGAGTTCTTTAGGATACGATGCGGCAAGGCGGCTTATCCCGGTTTTTTCAAGCAGTATATAAGGATCTTCCTTCAACATCCCCTTCACGCTTAAACAAAAACCAAGGAATACAAACATTATCGAAAACAGTGAAGTTTGAAAGGAGGCTCTGCCCTTGGGGACATAGCCGATTTTTTCATTCCGCAGGTAAGGATATATCTTTGTCGTTCAAACGGTGAATATCTCTCCTCTCAATAAGGATCGATCTGCTTGTGGGGCGGAGGAGGCCCGCGCTCATATTGAGGAGGGTACTTTTCCCGCTGCCCGACCGCCCGGTAATACTGATAAAATCCTCGGGATCGACAGAAAGGCTCACGTAGTTTACCACGTTAAAAGGCTTGTCTCTCCGTTTGTATACTTTTGTAAGTTCCCTAAGCTCAAGAAGTCCCACTATTCTCCCTCCCGCATGGTAAAATATGTTTCCACCCGGCTGATCCGGATCGCCGAGCAGAGTGAAGCAAGGGGCCCCACAATGACGGAGAGTAACAAGCTGCCCGCGGTAAGCAGTATAATTCTGTATATTGGCGCGTCAAGGTACGGAAGTTCAAGGCGCTCGCTTATCATTGTGCTGAATGGAAAAACCACGAGAGCCGCGAGAAGGATGCCTACAGCGCTTCCTGCAATACCGGCAAGGGCCGATTCGATTACCACAAAAGCGACAAGTTTTTTCTTTGTGGCTCCTAGAATTCGCAACAGGGCGAATTCTTTTTTCCGCTCATGGACAAAGCCTGAAAACATCGCGGCCAGTACGATAAGCGCCAGCGCCCAGATCATTACGGAGAAAGCGCGGATATACCGTAGAAGACCTGAGAGGGCATCGGCGATGCTGGAAAAAATTTTCTGGGACACAAGGATTTCCACATCCTCAATTTCCCGTCCTAAGGTATATGCAAGAACTGATATATCCGTCATCTGATCCGCTTTGACAAGAACGGCGGAAATCGCCCTGTCCCCGTATTTGTCCGCCAGAAAATTATAATTTTCAGCGTGGGCGAGGCCGATAAGCTGCCGCATGGTATTCATGGTCATAAAAATTGAGGTATCAAACCCGCTCGCGCTGCTTGAGAGCCGCGCCGCCACCGGGTATTCATGATTGAACAGTTTGATGCTGCCATTATCCTGGATGGAAATCCTGCTGCCTGCTACAAGCTGTCCGTCGCCTACGGAACCGGAATATTTTTCCGCAATCCACGGCTGAACCACAAAATCAGTGGCGGGATCATAGGCGATAAGCTGCACCGCTGCATCGCAGCATTCGGTTGAAAGGGAGGCGAGAAAAAACTGAGGCGAAGCGCAGGCTATGCCGGCAGTTCCGGCAATCATTTTGGTAACGTCTGCGTCAAAATAAAAGTAACCGTTTTCCCCGCCAAGCAATACAGACTGAGCTGTTTTTCCAGCCCCTTTTGGAACGACCATAAGATCCGCGCCAAAGCGTCTGGTCATGGCGCCTAAACCCTGGCGAAGATTCACGACAATAATAGATCCAACATAAAGAGTGAATGCAAGGATCGCTGCGACAATCGAAATACAGGCTGTCCTGACCGGTTTAGCCTTGAGGTTTTGCAGTGACAATACGCAGGTATCCAAAATCTTTTTTTTCATACCGGCTCTCCTTTCAGTATATCTTATAATTTCACTATGAAATATATACATTGGTCAAATTTTTGTCAAGTAAAGTTTGCAGCGGGAGGCGTCTCTTAAGCTTAATTGGGATGTCAATTCAGGGTTGACCGGGACGTGGGAGCGGGATTTTTCCGAAGATTTTTCGGATCTGCCGTAAGAAAGGGCCTGGGAGCGGAGCGCTAATGGTCCGGCCTTGAAGCTCCTCAATTTCAATAGGAAGTCCCCGATCTGGAAAACCCAGGGAAAGAGCGTGGAGAAATGGGCCGCCCTTCAAGGGGCTGCCGCCGTATTTCCGGTCGCCGCTTAGGGGATGCCCGTGAAAGGCCGCCTGCGACCGAATCTGGTGGGTCAAGCCGGTCTCGATTTCCAAAACGATAAGCGAATAGTCAGGATGAAGCGCCAGGGGAAAGACCTTGGTTTTTGCGGACTTGGCCAGGGCCTGTTTTTCTTTTACCACCAGGGTTTTTTTCAGCGTTTTATCTCTAACAAGAGCGTCTTCCCAAACCGCCTTCCCGGCAAGGCCGTCGGTCAGGGCCAGGTAGGTTTTCCGCAGATTCCGCGCTTTCATCATGGCGCTAAAGGCCCGTGCTCCGGCCAAAGTTCTTGAAAAGACAATGATTCCGCTGGAAATTTGATCCAGTCTGTGTAGAGGGCCTGGCTTGAAGGAAAGGGAAGGCGGCAGTTTGTCCCGGAGATAGGCAAGAACAAGGGCGTCAAGACAATTCCGGCCTGGCCCATGGACCGCAAGGCCCGCGGGCTTATTTAAAATGAGGAGGCCGGCTTCTTCCAACAGTATATGCAGGTCAGGTAATTTTAAGAACGGAGCGGGAGCGCTTTCCAGGTTGGACTGCGAATTCTCAGTCCGGTATTCAAACAATGCCGTTTCTTTCGGTATTCCTATTCTGGATCCCTCGGAGATTCGGTCTTTTCCTTTACCGGGGATACCATTTACCGTTATTTTGCCTTTCCTTAGCAAACGGTGTATTAAGGAAAGGGGCGCAGCAGGAAGAGCCCGGCGCAAAATTCTATCCAGCCGGCGGCCCGAATCGCCGATTCCGGCAATTAACTCTTTTTCCACGAGCCTCAGGATTCCGCGTCGTCTCCGGCGTTCCAGTCCTCAAATTTTGCGGCGGAAGTTAATTTTTCCAGAGTAAGCTGGGCTTTATTGGCCAGGCTGCCGTTTTTGGGATCTGTCAAAGCCCGGATTTCTTCCAAAAGCCCCCGGAATCCGTTATTCGCGGCCATATCCAGGGCGCAAGACTTTTCGATTATCCCGCCAGATGCGAGAAAACGCCTGGTTAGGGCCTCCAGTGACGATGCTTTTGCGGTACCCGCTACCCGGATGAAACCGTTGTAGAGGCCTGTTTGGTTTCTTTTTTTCGCATCGTCCAATTCGGCGGTAAGTTTTTTTGCGTAGGCATCGCCGTGGTCCCGTAGGAGTATTTCCGCCGCCAGGATACGTACGCGGTCAGGGTTTTTCCTTTCTTCAAAGAAGGATGCAAGAGCGGCTTCGGCTTCGGGAGTCCCTACGGCCCCCAGGGACTTGATGGCTTCATCTTTTACCTGAGGAACATCATCCCTCTCGATGCGGTATGCAAGGTATGGGACGGCTTCCCTCAGTTTTCGCGCTCCCGCAGCCTGGGCCGCTCCTATGCGGGTCCGGTAGTAAGAATCCCTGAAGGCCTCGAGGATCGCTGCGCTTATCTCAGGGCTTTCAAAGGGACCCATTGCGCTTACCGCGGCAGCCCGGACATTTGGGTCCTGGGAAGACGCTCCGGCAAGAACGGCGTCAAGCCCGGCTGCATTTCCGATCTTGGAGAGAGCCTCCAGAGCCGCCATACGGAGGGGCGTTCTCTCTTCGTTGTTTTTAACGATTTCCGACAGGAAATCTATCCCAAAAGGCGAGCCTGTCTCCCCCAGGGCGGCAATTATGTCCCGGCGGTTTTCATCTCCCGGATCGCGACTGGTATAATAATCCACAAGATACCTGGCGATTTCTTCGGATTTATTGGGAATGCCGCCGGCTATGCGTCCCAGGCTCCTGAAAGCGGTATTCATGAAACGTTTGTCCCCGGCGTCGAGCATGGCTTTGAGCGGGGCAATGGCGGCTTCTGCTTTCAGTTTTCCAAGATAATCCGCCGCACCCAGGACGGCGTCTACGGCTTCGATGTCCCAGTCCTTCAATGCCCGAAGCGCCCGGTCTTCAAGCCCTCCTTTGGCCCGCTCGCCAAAAAAAGAAAAAACTCCCGAAAGGATGTTCCGGTTTATGGTGTTTTGGACCAAGGTGATCAGAGCCTCGTCCATGTCACCGGAATTTTCATTCTTTAGCTCCTTTACAAGGGAAGCGATTTCATTCTCCGTCCCGAACTTTATGGTATCGAGGCGCTGTTCCACCGTAGTTTTTTTGGATACCGGCACATAAGGGCCTGACGGAGAAGAAGATATGGCGTTGGGAACTGTAATCTCAGACCTTTGTGAAACCCCCGCCGGGACCTCGGTTTCGGTCTCCCCGGCTTCGGATGAAACCGAAACACCGGCGGCCTTTTCTTCCCCAGCCTGGGCTGGAAAATCCGGCTCCCCGGTTCCCGCCGCTGAATTGAGGCGGTCCAAGATTTCCCGCGGAAGGACCGGAAGTTCTCTGGGCGTGTCAGGAGGAAGATTTTGGCCCGGCAAGAGGGCGGCGCAGAGTAAAAAAAGAGGTGAAATAAAAATTTTTTTTATGACGCACCTCCAGAACAGGTATATTCGTCAAGGAATGACTTTTTAAAAGACATAAACCGTCCTTCGTTTATGGCTTCCCGGGCGTCTTTAACAAGACGGTGAAGAAAATACAGGTTATGGTAGCTTACCAGCATGGAACATAAAATCTCCCTGGTCTTAAACAGATGACGGAGATAGGCCCGGCTGTATTCCCTGCAAACCTTGCATCCGCATATTTTATCTATCGGCCAAAAGTCCATCCTGTTTTCTGCTTTTTTTAGGCTTAAAGGCCCTCTCCGGGTAAAAGCATGACCGTTCCGCCCTGTTCTTGTGGGAAACACGCAGTCAAACATATCAATCCCCTGTTCTATGGCGGCAAGGATGTACTCAGGCGTGCCGATGCCCATGACATACCTGGGTTTTTCCCGGGGAAGCAGGGCCGCCGTATAGGCTAAGTATTCCATAAAAACAGGTTTCTCTTCCCCCACAGAAAGGCCGCCTATAGCGATACCTGGAGTATCTGATATAATAGCCTTTGCGGCGCTTTCTTCCCTCAAGTCTTTGAAGAAATTCCCCTGGACTATTGCAAACAGTTTACCTTCATAGCCACTGTCTCGTTCCACTTCCCAGGCCGTTTTTGCCCGGTCGAGCCACGAGCCTGTGATACGCAGTGCGTCAAGGGCTTCTTTATAAGATATACCCCAAGGGGTACATACATCAAGCTGCATTTGAACGTCGCTTCCCAGAACCGACTGAATGACGGCCACATTTTCCGGCGTAAGATTATGGTATGACCCGTCAATGTGAGAACGGAAACTTACCCCGCTGTCCTGAATTTTCCAGAACGGGGCCAGGGAGAAAACCTGGAAGCCGCCGGAATCAGTAAGGATATTGCGGTTCCAGCGCATAAACTTGTGAAGTCCCCCGGCGGCAGCCATAACTTCCATGCCCGGACGCAGGTAGAGGTGGTATGTATTGGAGAGTATGATTTCAAAACCTATTTCTTCAATATCCCCTGAAGTTAAGGCTTTCACTGCCCCATTGGTTCCCACAGGCATGAATACCGGCGTGTTTACCTGCCCATGAGGAAGGTTAAGAATGCCTATTCTGGCATGGGAATGAAGATCGCTACGAGTTACCGTAAAAAAGTTGTCCGCCATTATACATTCGCGTCAGGTTTTTGCGCTTTGCAGAAGCAGTATGCCCAGGGCGCTGAAGAATACTATAGGAAACCAAGCTCCAACAATTGGAGGGATATATCCCAGCCGGGCCATCATCATACTGATCATTTCCATCACATAAAATACCACCGTGGATACCAAGCTTGCAAGAAGGCTCATAAGGAGGATATTCTTCTTGAATCTTCCCCCCATCGAAATCGAAAGAATCATTACTACAAAAGAAACTGCTGAAAAAGAGTAACGATGATAGTAATCCGCCAAGGCACCGATAAAGGGCAGGCCCGCGTTTTTTAAATCCCGTACCAGACCGGCCGCGTCTTTCGCCGGAAGATTCTCAGCTTCGATGGCCCTTCTCCTGAAGATTTCGGGATCTTCCCGGTAGGAGTCTGTGGCTTCCAGAGATTTAACCCGAAGGAATTCGCCTTCCCAGGAATAAACGAGAGCGTTAGTGAAAGACCAGTATTCGCCGTTCCATGACGCCCGGGACGCCCTGATAAGGGAAATGAACTCCCCGCCACTGCTTTGTTCTATGATGCTTACGCCGTTTAAACTGGTTGAAGCATCATCAAAATAATCAACCGAATAGATGAGATTTCCGTTTTTGGCTTTGATGACAATATCGGAATTATCTTCGGTATATTGCTGATGCAGAAGTTGACGATTTAAGTCATTTTTTTTCTTAAAAGTCGGGACAACAATTTGGTCCTGAAAAAAGAAAGAAAACAGGGATGCCGCCGTTCCTATGATAAGCAGGGACGCGCTGAAGCGCCAAAAAGGTATTCCAGATGAAAAGACCGAAGTAAGTTCATTACGGGCATAGAGATCCCCCAGGGTATAGGCGGCGGCAAACAGAAGAGAAATCGGCGTTGCGTAGGAGATGCTCTTGGGGATGTAATAATAGCAGACCAGAAGTATCTGGGAAAAAGGCACTTCGTAATTCAGGTAGCGCCACAGGTTGGAAAAAAGATCGATAAGTGTAAGGAGCAGTATGAACATAATTGCGGCGACAAGAAAAATGGGGAAAAATTGCCTGACCAGATATCTGTCCAGAACCATATCAGCGCCGCACTCTAAATATACACATAATAAGTCCTATAGAGACAGCCAGTATATTGGGAAGCCATATACACACAAAAGGGGAATATCCAAGTTGCACTACTACAGTCTGTCCACCCAAAAGCATGGCCCAGTACAGGACCGCGATGATGAGACCAAAAATAAATCCTACGGTTTGCCCGCTTTTTTTTGCTAGAAACCCCAGGGGAACCGCAAGAAATACAAAAGAAAGAGCGCCAAAAGGTATTGAAAATTTTTTATAGAATTCAAGGCGGTACATCGAAAGACTACGGTCTTTTTTTAGGTTCCGTACGGCTTCACTTTCTCGTATAAAGGACGCCGCCTGATTTACCCTCTTGTTCCAGTTTTCCCGGCCAGGCCCCCGGCGCAGCGTCGCTTCCAGACTTAAAGCCTGGGACATCACCTTTCTGTTGCGGTCGTCTATTTTTGCGACAAGGTCCTTTTCTTTTATTCTGATTTCTTTAAGCACGTCGACGGAACTCATTTGGTTTGGCGTGATGGAAGATACATTCTGAATCATATCATCCTGGGAAACCCAATAACGTAAAAACGTTGCGGAAGCGTAATCGTAATCCCGCCGGGAGACTTCTTTGGACGACTGAATGAAGGCGCTCTTCATATCCAGGCTTAAACCATCTCTGCCTGCGTCCAGTAATTCGGCATTGCGGGCCATGATAAGGCGCCGCTCTCCATCACTGGTTTTGTCCAGGATAAGGACATCATCAATACTGCTTCCCGTTACGTTTCCTGTCACTACCACGGTATCCTTAAAACGCTTTACCGAATTGGCCTCCAATTCCAGAGCCGGGGTAGAAGCCAAAATCTGCCTCCAAAGCCTGGTAAAATGTATGGTTCCCATGGGCAGAAGGACATCATTGGCATAAAACGAAAGCAGAGAAATAATAAGACCTACGGCGATGGCAGGGGTAAAAATATTGCGGTAAGGCAGCCCTGAAGAAAGCATAACGAGGATTTCATTGTCCGAAGTAAGCCGGCCTATGGTCATAAGGACGCCTACCAAAGCAGCAAAGGGCGCAGACATAGCGATAATGGATGGTATGGCGAAAAGCACCAGCAGAGCAACTTGATAAAAAGGCACTTTTTTTGTCAGTATTTCCTGGGCAAGAAGCAGTAGTTGGTTAACAAAGAAAATACAAAAGAAAAAGAGAAACGCCACAAAAAAGGAAAACAGGATTTCGGACGCAAGATATTTGAACACCGTAAATGAAACGGCGCGGCTGTTTTTAAAAAGGCCCTGCCGGAAAATGAGCGTCATTACATTCCTGTCGAGCCAAAGCCCCCGACGCCCCGGCGCGTCTGCGAAAGTTCGCCCGCTTCCGCAAAGGACGCCCTGCATACCGGCGCGATAAGCAACTGGGCAATGCGGTCTCCGTCCTTCACAGTAAATTCCTCAGTCCCCAAGTTAATTATAATAACCGCAAGTTCTCCCCGGTAATCCGAATCTATGGTTCCGGGAGAATTTAATACTGTAATTCCATGTTTGAAGGCCAGCCCGGAGCGGGGCCGCACTTGACCTTCATATCCATCCGGGATTTCCAGAATCAGTCCTGTGGGAATCCGCGCCCGGCCCAGGGGGGGGATATTTACCGGCGAAGGAAGCCGAGCCATGATGTCCGCGCCGGCGGCTTTCTCTGTGGCGTATTCCGGAAGACCGGCGGTTTGGTCCTGCCTGAATACCCTTACCGGTTTAATTTTTTTACGCTCCATGACCTTCCTCTAACGGCGGGGTCTGTCGTTTCGGGGACGACGGTCTCCACTGGAGTTTTCGCCTTCGGGATCAAGGGCGTCGATATAAGAAAGGTTAAGCCGGCCCATCTTGTCGATTTCCAGCAGCTTGACGGGTATCTCCTGCCCCTCCTTGAGCACATCCGTAACCACGGCGATACGCTGGCGGGAAAGCTTGGAAATATGCACCAGCCCTTCCTTGCCGGGAAGTATTTCCACAAAGGCGCCGAAATCCATGATGCGCCGCACCACGCCATTGTAGATCCTCCCCACCTCCGGGTCCGACACGATGCCCAAAACGGCGGCCTTGGCCTCGTCGGCGTCTTTGGTGTTTTTCCCGTAAATGGTGACGGTCCCGTCGTTGTCGGTGTTGATGGTGACGCTGTACTGTTCGCAGAGAGCCTTGACGTTTTTCCCCCCCGGACCTATGAGAGCGCCTATCTTGTCCACGTCTATCCGCAATGTCACTATCTTGGGGGCGTATTCGCTGATGTGGTCCGTGGGCCGCTCTATGGTTTTATTCATAATGGAAAGAATATGAAGCCTGCCGCGCCTGGCCTGATCCAGGGCCTTCCGCATCACCTCGGGACTTACCCCGGCGATCTTGATGTCCATCTGGAAGCCGGTGATGCCGTCGGCAGTCCCGGCCACCTTAAAGTCCATGTCCCCCAGGTGATCTTCCTCACCCAGGATGTCCGAAAGCACCGCATAACGGTCCCCGGGACCGCCTTTCCCTTCGGTGATAAGCCCCATGGCTATCCCCGCCACAGGTTTCTTCATGGGAACCCCGGCGTGGAGCAGGGACAGGGTGCCCCCGCATACCGAAGCCATGGAAGAAGAGCCGTTGGACTCCATAATTTCCGAAACAACCCGTATGGTATAGGGGAATTCTTCTTTGGAAGGGATCATGGCCTCCAAAGAACGGCGGGCCAGGTTCCCGTGGCCTATTTCCCGGCGGCCCGTACCCAGACGGCCAACTTCCCCCACAGAATAAGGGGGAAAGTTATAGTGGAGCAAAAAATGCTCCCGTTTATCGCCCTCAATGTCGTCGAAGATTTGCTCGTCAAAGACGGTCCCCAGGGTGGCAACCACCAGGGCCTGGGTTTCGCCCCGGGTGAAGAGGGCGGAACCGTGGGCCCGGTTGAGGACGCCGATTTCACAGGTGATGTCCCGTATGTCCTCGGTCCCCCGGCCGTCTACCCGCAGCCCCTTGTCCAGGATGGAAGAACGCAGTATCTCGTATTCCATGTCTTCAAAGAGGGCGTCAAAAAGTTTTTTCTGAACTTCATCCGCAAGCTGTTCCTCGTATTGGGAGGCAATGTCGGCCTTGACCCCGGCTATGGCTTCATGGCGCTCCTGTTTGCCTTTGACAAAACAGGCGGCCTCAAGCCGGGGGTAGGCGGCGGAACGAATGGCGTCCCTGTTCTCCAATGTCAGTGTGATTGCCGCCAGGGGAAGTTTTTCCTTGCCCGCAAGCTCCCGCAGCTTTTCCTGGAGGGCACAGAGTTCGATGATGACCGCTTGGGCCTTTTCCAGAGCGGCGATCATCAGGTCTTCGCCGACTTCCGAAGCGCCCCCTTCCACCATGGTGATGCCGTCTTTGGTCCCGGCCACCACGATTTCCAGGGAGGACTTCTCGATTTCCTCATAGGTGGGATTCACCACGAGTTCGTCCCCCAGGACGCAAACGCGCACCCCTGCGATGGGGCCGTTAAAGGGAATATCCGAGATATGGACTGCGGCGGAAGCGGCGATAATGGCCAGAATGTCCGGAGGGTTCACCTGATCTGCGGAAACCGTAGTCGGGACCACCTGTATCTCCCGGCCAAAAGTCTTTTCAAACAGGGGCCGCATGGGCCGGTCTATAAGCCGGGACACGAGGATTTCCTTGTCCTTGGGACGGCTTTCCCGCTTGATAAACCCGCCGGGAATCTTTCCGGCGGCGTAATATTTTTCATTGTAATCCACCGTCAGAGGTACATAATCCAGGCCCTCCACCGCTTCCTGCGACGAACAAACCGTGGCAATTACCGCGGAACCCGCATATTGGGCAAATACGGCCCCATTGGCCTGCTTTGCGATTCTACCGGTCTCAAGGACGAGATCCTTGCCGGCGATTTGAAATGTTACTCTTTGAACCATAGTTCCTCTTCCATAGTTGTAAATTTATCCTCTGCTTCGTCCGGTAAAACCGGGACTTATTTGCGGAGTCCCAATTCCTTGATCAGCGACCTGTATTTTTCCAGATTTGTCCGCTGTAAATATTTTAAAATACGGCGCCGTTGGCCGACCAGAATCAAAAGTCCTCGCTGGCTGGACTTGTCTTTCCTGAACTGCTTGCAATGCTCCGTAAGCTGGCTGATCCGCTCCGTCAGCAACGCAACCTGAACCTCCGACGCGCCGGTATCTTTTTCATTTTTACCGAACTTGTTTACGAGGGAAGCCGCTTCTTCTTTGCTTAATGCCATATATACACTCCTTGGGAACCGCGTAAGGCCCGGCTGCCGGTTTTCCGCACACAAGGCATGGATCCTGCGCCGTATAACGCCGGTATCTATTCTCATTAAAATTCAGGGAAAAGTCAATGTCTCGGCACGGTCTATATGGGTCCTCTAAGATTTTATCCTAAACCGCATTCCCGGTGTAGTGGAAAACGGCCTTTTCACCCGTATACGCCCCTCGGTTTTTATTGCCCGCGGGAACGGCTCAGTAGAACGCCGGGACTAGGAGCTTTCTCTCCACGGCTTCCTCCGTGAAGTCTCACGTTAAAATTCCGGCCATGGTTTTTACCTGCCGGTATCTTTGCGCCGTTTTCAGCAGGCGGTCAACCGCTTCAGTCAAAGCGTCCTTGAGGCGGACGATGTTCAGCCGCTTCCGCTGCGCCCTCTCGTTGGTGCGGCGGGCATAGCCAGCGGTCTTGCGGACCACATCCCCGTTCTTCCGTTCCCCTTGGAGCATCCGTTCCACGGTGGAACGGCTTATCCGCACGTTTTCCCCGGATTTCCGGGGTGATGCGGGTTTTGAGTGGTTTTCCGGGCCTT
>JAITSE010000070.1 GCA_031288005.1 Treponema sp. | reverse complement strand
AAAATAATCCCCGGGCTGTGTCCATATTTTAAAGAAGAAGCCGGGCCTTGCAAGGCCCGGTACTTTATCCCTGCAAGCTTAGGTTGACTTGACCATTAGGGTTTCTTGGCCTATAAAATTAATGCCTTGGCCTATAAAATTAATGCCTTGGCTTTTAAAATTAATGCCCTGGCTTTTAAAATTAATGCCTTGGCCTATAAAATTAATGCCCTGGCTTTTAAAATTAATGCCCTGGCTTTTAAAATTAATGCCTTGGCCTATAAAATTAATGCCCTGGCTTTTAAAATTAATGCCCTGGCTTTTAAAATTAATGCCCTGGCTTTTAAAATTAATGCCCTGGCTTTTAAAATTAATGCCCTGGCTTTTAAAATTAATGCCCTGTGAGACCGCTAAAGCGGTCTCTTAGGAGTTTTTTGCAACCTTTGTGATTTTGAATCTCTTAAGATGGCAAAAAACTCCATGCAATTTTCCCGGGGGTCTGTCCCCAGGACTGTTCCAGGTCTCTTGGCCTTGAAACAAACGCCCTGGCTTAGAAAAAAAAGCCGTGGCCTAAGAATGAAACAAGTTCATTTAATGAAACAAGTTCATTTAAGGAGTCTGTATGAGCAATGATTTTATTCCCATTGCCGAGGCCGAATTCCTGGCCTTTGCCAACAAATTCAAACGCGGTTTAGACGACTACGGCGCCCTATTGGGCGTTCCAGCGCTCCTCCAGACCGATTTCAACGCGAAGCTTGCGGCCTATACCGCCGCCTACCACACCGCCCGGGCCCCCAACGCCGGCAAAATCGACCGGGAGGACCGCAGGGAGAAGAGCGAGGCCCTCAAGAAGGTGATTCGCAAGATAAAGAACGCCTACATCGACCCCGACCCCCTGGACGCGGTGACGCCTGAAATCCTCATGGCCTTCGGCCTTCGCGTCAAAGACACTAGCCGCACCGGTGTCCCCGATCCCGCGGAAGTCGTCCCTTTCACCCTTGAGAACGGCGAGTATCTGCAAGTCATCGTGAGACACCCCGCGCGCCCGCCGCGCTATAATGGCGCTGTCGCCTTCTACAAAGTCGGAGGCCCCGCCCCTGAAACCCACAAAGAGCTGACCTTGAGCAGGCTGCTCACCCGCACCCGGGAGCTTCTGACTTTCGATGACTCGCAGCTTGGAAAGACGCTGTACATCGCGCTTTACTGGGAGAACGAGAAAGGCCGCCTTGGGCCGCCCTCCCCCATACAAAGCCATGTAATAGCCTAGGATAAAGAACCTATTCCATCGGACCGCAGGTTCGATCTCTGCGGCGGGGTTGGTTGATTAGGCAAACTCCGCTTGTCCAGCAAGCGCTGAGGGCTCAGGACTAAAGTCCGCAGCCTTTGTTGTTCCGTTGACTTTTATATATAGAACATAGTAATCTTTCACGGTATGTTGAAAAGAAGAAACCGATCCCGGTACAGCATTGAAATACAAAAAAAACAAAACATTCGCAGCATCGGGGCGGTTATTTTAGCAGGCTTTTTAATTTTATCCGGGAGCATTGTGTTTATGGGCTGGAGAAGCCGGCTTAAAAATGACAGAAAGGAGTTGGTCCGCTTGTGGGAAGAAAATTCCTTTGAAGAAGTATTTGAACTGAGCCATCTGCGCCTTGAAGCTAATCCCATGAATTATTTCTTTCTTACCCTTAAAGGGTTTTCAGCATACCAACTCGCGGTAGCTCAGATAAATAATTCCGATATTCAAACCTATATTAACGCCTGCATCTGGTCTCTCAGAAAAGCGCTTTATTGCCGAGAAGGGCCTGAGGATATGCGGGTTCACTACGTATTGGGCAAAGCCTATTATTACAAAGGCGATGCCTATGCGGACATGGCGGTTAAATTTCTTGAGGCGGCGCGGGACAGGAATTATCCGGCGGCGGATATCCCCGAATATTTAGGCCTTGCCTATGCCTCCATCCACGATTACCGGAACAGCGTAGCCGCTTTTTCCCTGGCCCTTGCGCCCGGGAACCCTGAGGCGAATGAACTTGTTTCATTAAATGAAACAAGTTCATTAGAGGAGCCGAGGAATCGGGGGCCTTCGGATTTGTTGTTGTTGTCCATAGCCCGTTCCTATATAGCCTTGGAAGAAGCGGATACGGCGAGGGCCTATTTGGTTCGCTGTGTGGAAACATCGAAGGATTCCAACATCCTGGTGGCCGCCAGGCTTCTTTTAGGGGGAATCCATGGGAAGTCCGGGGATGTGTCCGGCGCCGAGGCCCAGTACCTTGCCATTCTGGAAGATGGCGGTGAAAATGCCGAAGCCCATTTTCAGTTGGGAGAATTATACGCCGCCGGCGGGGACCCTACCAGGGCGCGGGCGGAATGGCGAAGAGCTGTACGGATCGATCCTGCTCATGGACCGGCCCGGATGCGGCTAAATATGTGAACAAACAGGAAAAAGTTAAAGCGCGGTTTTAGGCGCATGGAGGATGTATGTTCGGAAAGAATTCATCAGATATTGGTATTGATTTGGGAACCTGCAATACCCTTATCTATATACGCGGAAAAGGGATCGTCATCAATGAGCCGTCGGTAGTCGCCGTTGAACGGGGAACGAAAAAAGTCATGGCCGTGGGGGCTGAAGCGAAGCGTATGCTTTGGAAAACCCCGGCGAATATCATTGCCATCCGGCCCATGCGGGACGGGGTCATCGCGGATTTGGAATCCACGGAAAAGATGATACGCTATTTTATTTCCAAGGTATTGCCCCGGTACCGGTTCATAAAACCCCGTATGGTCATAGGGATTCCTTCGTGCATTACCGAAGTGGAAAAGCGGGCGGTGGAAGAAAGCGCCTATAAAGCCGGCGCCCGGGAAGTAATGGTGATTGAAGAGAGCCTAGCCGCCGCTATAGGGGCGGATATTCCCATTTTTGAGCCGGCGGGACACATGATCTGCGACATTGGCGGGGGAACCACGGAGATTTCCGTTATCTCCCTGGGGGGCATGGTGGTTACCAACGCCATACGTTTGGGAGGCGATGAATTCGATGAATCTATCATCAAGCATGTGCGGAATGCCCATAACCTCATTATAGGGGAGCAGACCGCCGAGCGGCTCAAAATCGAAATCGGCAACGCTTCGCCTGACAAGACTATCGAAAAGGTGGAAATCAAGGGGACCGACGCCATTACCGGGCTTCCCCGAAGGCTGGAAATAGATTCCGTGGAGGTGCGGGAAGCCCTCAAAGATCCCATCATCCAGATCATCGACGAAATCAAAACGACGCTGGGACAGACGCCGCCTGAGCTGGCCGCGGATATTGTGGAGCGGGGCATAGTCATGACCGGGGGCGGTTCCCTCCTTAAAGGTCTGCCTAAGCTTATCTCTAAGGAAACCGGGGTTCCGGTTATTCTTGCCGAGCGGCCCCTGGACTGCGTTGCTTTGGGGGCGGGGAAATATTTTGAAAACGCCAGAGGCTTTGATAATACACGCAGTATCTATGATAACCTGAACGGATAGGGCCATGCGGACCGATGGGGAATGGAAACACAAAAAACGGATAAGTACCGATACATTAATTTTTTTAGTCCTAGCGCTCATTTCATTTTCGCTTCTCTTTTTTTCTACCCGTAGTTTTATTGTTGATTTCCGTAGCATAGGGCTCTCCCTATTTTCAGGCATCCGGGGGGGAATTCACGGCGTTTCTTCCTTTGCGGCCCAGACCGTCCACGCCATTCAGGAACTGTCTGTTCTGCGGCAGGAATACGCGGAACTTGCCGCCCGCATGACCCGGTACGAGCAGCTTGAGCGGACCGCCGCGGAAATACGCCAGGAAAACAACCGCCTGCGGGAACAGCTCGGTTTTTCTGAAATCATAAGTTACCGGCATATTCCGGCAAAAATTATAGGCAGAGACCCGGATAATCTGTTTTCCGCCATGGTAATTAACAAAGGGAAGAGGGACGGCGTGGCCTATAATATGCCTGTCATTGCCTTCCATGACGGCGTCCAGGCCCTGGCCGGCAAAGTTATACAAGCCGGGCAGATTGAAAGTCTAGTGATGCCGGTTTACGACTTAAGCGCCTTCGTGCCTGCTGTTTTTTCTTCTTCCCGTTACAATGGCCTTGTGGAAGGCCAGGGGAAAGGCGAATACCCCCTGCTCATGCGTCTTATAAGTAAACAGGCCCGGGATGAAATTAATTTTGGCGACATCGTTGTAACCAGCGGCATAAACGAAGCAGCCTCCGCGGTCTATCCTGAGGGGATCAATATAGGCAGGGTGAGCCGCATCTTATATCAGGAATACGAAGCTTCCATGGAAGTGGAACTGGAGAGCGCCGTTAATTTTTCCCGGCTGGAATACGTTTTTGTCATTGACGCGAATTCCGGTGCTGATGCCGGAGATCGCGGTGAGAAAACCGGAAACGAAGGCGGGTCCGATGAGTAAACCGGTTGTCTGGGGTACCTTCTTTGCCCTGATCGCGGGTATTCTTCAGTCAACTTTGCTTTCCCGTTTGTCCGTCTATCACGCCGTACCGGACATTGCCCTTGGGGTGCTGGTATTCTGCGCTTACGTTAACGGAAGCATGACGGGGCAGCTGACGGGTTTTTTTTCCGGCATCCTGTTAGACTTCCTTTCCGCGGCGCCTTTGGGCCTTAATGCATTCGTCCGTACAATGATAGGCGCCGCTGGGGGGCGCATGAAGGAAACCTTCTTCCTTGACGGCGTTTTTCTTCCCATGGCCCTCTGCGCGGCGGCCACCGTGATAAAAGCGATTTTGTGTTTTATTTTAAATCTGCTTTTTCTGGGCTTCGTTCCAGCCTATGACCTTTCCGAACCCGAATTTTGGGCGGAATTTATACTAAATACTTTTACTGCGCCTTTTTTGTTCGGACTGTTGAAACTCTTTAAGCCGCTGCTGATTGGCACAAGGAAAACTTAATGCCGCTAATCCAGCCCCCGGATACATCACCACCGAAAAAACAGCACGGTTTCAGAATATATATTCTACAGATAGTATTTGCTCTCATTTTCGCCGGATATACTATCAGACTTTTCGGTATGCAGATATTGGCTGGTGAAATATATATCACTAGGGCGCAGGATATAACCCGGCGCTCCATCGTAATTCCGGCCCAGAGAGGGGAAATCTATGACAGAAATTTAAGCCGGACGCTGGTACTCAACGCCAATTCTTTTGCGGTGAGCATTACCCCGGTAGAGGTGCCCCAGGGAAAAATCGGAGACATCATAAGCCGGGTCGCCATGATACTCGGCGTCCCGGAAGAACAAATAGAGCGAAAGATACCTTCACAGTATTACTACCTTTATCAGCCGGTTGAAGTCGCAGCTAACGTTTCTTTCGCTGTAGTAGCTTCTTTAGCGGAAAACGTGGATTCCCTGCCTGGCGTTTCCTGGCAGTCTAGGTCCATACGGAACTACCTGGAAACCGGAAGCCTCTCCCACATCATAGGCTACGTGGGGGAAATTACAAGGGACGAGCTTACCATGCTCTACAACCAAGGCTACACGCAAGGTGACCTGATAGGCAAGGACGGCATAGAAAAGCAGTACGACGAGCTCCTCCGGGGAAAGAAAGGCATGGAAACCCGGACTGTGGATGTCCGGGGACAACGCATAGCTAAAGATGTTAATTACCTGAGGGAACCGCCCGAAATGGGAAAAAATTTGGTCCTCACAATAGACAGTTCTATTCAGACCCTTGCTGAAAAGGCCCTGGGAAACCGCATGGGGGCGGTAGTGGTAACCAGCCCTTCCAATGGTGAGATTCTCGCCATGGTCTCCTATCCTTGGTATGATCCAAACATCTTTATCAGTACCGGTATGGAAAGTAAATACCAACTTCTGATCGGCGATCCCAACAAGCCCTTCCTGAACCGGGCCATACAGTCAAGCTATCCCCCGGCTTCGACCTTCAAAATCGTGATGACCACCGGAATACTGACGGAGAACGCCTTTCCTGTCGAACAGCTTGTCGACTGCCAGGGGGTGCTTTCCTACGGAGAGAGACTCTGGCGCTGCCATATCCCTAAGCCCGGCCACGGCAGGCTCAATTTGCAGCAGGCTATGGCTCAATCCTGCGATATTTACTATTGGAATGTGGGACGGGATTATCTGGGGGTGGAGCGTATTGTTTCCTACGCCCTGGAATTCGGGTTCGGCAAGCTGTCGGGAGTAGACCTGCCGGGAGAGATCAGCGGCTTTATTCCCACCCCCCAATGGAAAGACCGCAGGTTCCATGAACGGTGGCTGGGGGGGGATACGATGAATATGTCCATAGGTCAGGGCTATACCCTGGTAACTCCCATTCAAATGGCCAATATGGTTTCCATGGTGGTTAATGACGGGGTTATATACCAGCCGCACCTATTGAAAGAAGTACGAAACGCCTTTACGGGAAAAGTGGAAGAGGAAACACCCCGCAGCGTCCTTCACAAAAGTGAAATCCGGCCCGAAATTTTCGCCCGGGTGCGCCGGGATATGCGATCCGTGATCAGCGAAGGAACCGCCCAGTTTCCGCTAAATATCAAATCCGTAAAAATCGCGGGGAAGACGGGAACCGCCGAGGTAGGGCTTCAGAACAAGTGGCATTCATGGTTTGCCGCCTACGCCCCTTACGAAACCGGCAACCCTGAAGAACAGGTAGTGGTATCCATCATAGTGGAAGCCACAAACACCTGGGAATGGTGGGCGCCCTATGCGTCGGCCATCATTTTTCAGGGCATATTCGCGGACCAAACCTACGAAGATGCTGTCAGCGCCTTGGGCTTACAGTACATCATGCCTATACAGGGACGCCGGGAATAATGCGGGCAAGAGATTTTCTTGAGATTGACTACCCTCTTCTCTTTGCGGTAATAACTCTTTCCGTGCTGGGCATATTTTTCATTTATTCCGCCGGTATAAGCTCTTCCGGCATTTCTACATCCAGTGAATACATCAAGCAGATCGTTTGGGCTTCGGCGGGACTTGTGCTGATCCTTGTACTGGCCATGATCAATTACCGCAGACTCTATGATATTTCAATTTACCTGTATTTGGGGACCTTGGGACTTCTGGCCTTTACCTGTATTTTTGGACGCCAGGTAAACGGCGCTCGTGCCTGGCTTGGCATAGGCTCCTTCGGCATACAACCTTCCGAATTTGCCAAAATCACCACAATCCTGCTGCTTGCCCGGTACCTTGACGCCACAAGAAAAAACCCGAATAGTTTACTGCGTTTTATATTATCCTGCGCGATAGTTCTCGTCCCTATGGGCCTCGTCCTGATTCAACCTGATTTCGGCACATCTTTAGTGTTCATCCCCATACTTCTTGTGATGACCTTTATCGCCGGCCTTTCCATCCGCTACGTGGCCTTTCTTGGGATCTGCATAGGACTAACCTGCGTCCTCATGGTACTGCCCCTCTGGCAGTCTTACATCGTCCAGAGCTCCATGCCCTCCCTGAATATGCTCATGGACCTCCGCTTTACTGGGATTTCCGTTATTGCCCTTGCCTCTATCCTGTCCATCGCTGTTTTTGGTTTTTTGCGGTTCAAGAAATCCTACTTTTATTGGATAGCCTACAACGCTGCCGCCGGAATCTTCTCTCTGGGTGCGTCCTTTTTGTCCCATAAGGTATTAAAGGATTACCAGATCATGCGGCTCATCGTTTTCCTTGATCCCAACGTGGACCCCCGGGGTTCGGGGTGGAATATCATCCAGTCCATCACCGCCATCGGCTCAGGCGGGCTTTGGGGAAAAGGATACCTCCAGGGAACTCAGAGCCACTACCGGTTTCTGCCCCAGCAGAGTACGGATTTTATTTTTTCAATTTTTGCCGAAGAGCGGGGGTTTTTGGGCGGCCTGCTCGTCTTCGGCCTTTTCCTGTTCATCTGCCTGCGCCTTATCAAAACCATGAAAATCGCTTCGGATACCTATGGCTCCTATATCGCCGCCGGCCTTTCCGCCATGTACGCCTTTCATTTTCTTGTGAATGTGGGAATGACCATGGGAATCATGCCCATCACGGGGATACCTCTCCTGTTCATGTCCTACGGCGGTTCGGCGCTCCTGTCCGCCATGACCGGCATAGGTCTGGCGCTTAGCGTTTATATACGGCGGTACGAACACTAATGGGTCTCCTGCAATCAGGCACCACCTGATTGCAGTGGTTCTACAGGCCGGTTCTAAGTCCACTTTAGAAGTCTCATATTACAGTGGGGAAGTCTCAGCGTCTTTTCCCAAAGTCCCGGAAACGTTTTTCTAAGTCTCAGAAACGTTTCTCCAAGTCTCATAAACCGCATTAGACCGCGGAAGCTTAGATTCCATAGCGGTCTCACGGTTTCTAAAGTCCATTGGCCCTCCCCCCTAAGCCCCAGACTACAGCGTCGCGAAAAAAATTTACCGCAATGTCGAATAAAGAAGGCGGAAGAAAGAAGGAGAGATGGTTTTTCTTTACTTCTTTTTTACTTATTCGACTGCGAACCGATGGTTAGATTCGACTTCGCGGTTAAGAAATTCTGCGGGGCAAGTTTAGCTTTAGGGCGGAGGGAGCGTCTTTTCCCTAATTCTTAAGGAACCCGCTTAGGGACCGGAGGTCCCATGGGTTCCAGGTCTCTTTCCCACCGCCAGGGCTATGGCAAGCTCTACCTCTGACAAGGCCGCGCCCAGACGGAGGGCTATAAGCTCAGGGGAAAAACCCGCCCGGTATAGCTCGGCGGCCTGCTCGGTGAAAGGCGGCGCTTTTGGGGCAATTTGAGCGGAAGAACGGACGATCCGGGGCGAATAGGTCTGCGCCGGGGGCCGAGGCTTTTTTTTCTCTTCCGGCGGAGGGTTGGGGTTTCCGCTTTTTTCCCCGTCTAAGCCAGCGGCGGGGCTGCGGAGTCTGCCGAGCTCAACATAGACATCGTCCTGGGCCTTGAGGTGGGATACTTCCCCGGCCAAAAGCGCGATGCGCCGGTCTGTATCTTCCAAAAGGGACCTAAGAGTTTTTACCCGGTCTTCAACAAGAAGGACGTCCCGGTTGGTAATCTCATTGACATCCCGAATAAGGCCGGCGATTTCATCGCTGAGTTCAGCCAGGAGCCGTTCCTTTCCGGTGCGGCGTTTCATATAAGCAAAGCAAAAGAGAAAGGAAAAACCGCTCAAGATAAGGCCGGCGGCGGCGATGATCAGGGGGACAAGCATGGCAGCCTAGCCGCTGATGTCTATGTTCTTGCCCAGGGCAGGATCCCGGATTACAGGCGGCTCCTTCCCGTCTTCCGGGCCGGAAGAGTTTTCCCCCCCGGGCTTTCTGCCGTGATGGTCCTGGCGCCTGCCGCCGCGGTCTTTGACCCGCTCCGCCCCGTCGCCTGTATCCTGGAGTTCATTTACGGAATGAAAGTGTTCATCGGTTTTTTTTTGAATCTGGGCGTTCTGGAGGACCGACTGAAGATGAGCGCCTTCCCTCTGATTCATCTGCTCCTTGCCGACCTTTTCCACTTGGGTAAACAAGGTTTGGAGATCAATCGGCTGTATTGCCATCGGGTCCTGCTCCGGTATTTTCCGGCGCTTCATAGTGAGCCGCCCGGATAAGGCCGTTTTCCAGAATAAAAGTTACCGCCTTATATTCGGCGCGTACGTCTTCTCGTACATCTCGGATTATGATTTTTACGCCGGGATGCACTTTGGAGGAAGCCGAAATCCTGCCCTGGTTTTTCAGATTATTAAGAAATTCCTGTATCCTTTCCACTTCCTCATTAATGCCGCGCAGATCTTCTGTCAAGTCCCGCGCTTTTTCCGTCAGCTCTTTCTCATAGGCCGCTTTGTCTTCAGGAAGATTTTTTTGCTGTTTCGTCATAGCCGCAAGAGTTTTGAGGTTAAGCTGGATTTTCTCAAGCTCCTCTTCCAACTCCGCCCGCCGCAGGAAGCAATTATCAAGCTGCTTCTTGCTTTTGGGATCAAAGCCGGCTTCACAGATGGTTTCCGTGCCGCTTGTCGGGCTGCCCAGCACTTTAGCGTTGATCTCTTCCGCCGCCCTGAGATGCCCGCCGACAATGTTGGCCCGCTTGCCCTGGCAGATAATCCGTTTGTTGGCATCTACATGGGAATTGATGATTCCGTCGGAAACCACCACCATATTCCCCGCTTCTATTGTAGCGTTCTCGATAAACCGCGCCCAAAGGGAGCGTCCGGCTTTCAGCGTACCCATACCCTTCCCGGTTATACCCTGATGAACGATAATGTCCCCTTCGGCGTCCAGTTCCGCCCTCTCAACGGTCCCGTTTACCTCGATGTTGCCTGTGGCCTTAACGGAGAATCCGTCTTCCACATTGCCTTTAATTTGCACGTTCCCCAGGAATATGATATTCCCGCTTTTTATATCTACATTTCCCGGGACCACATAAACGGATTCAACGCTGATTCTGCCGGAAACAAACAGCACCTGGCCGTTCACTTCCGCTAATATCGTAAGCCCGTCATCGTCAACCCGGACATTGTTCCCCAGGGGCATAGGCGCGTCTTTGCCGTCTTTTGCGGGGAGGGTTTTACCGGTCACCGTTTTTCCGGCAGTTCCGCTTTCCGCGGGTATTTTTTTTGCCAAGGGCTGGCCTTCGACAACATTCTGAATAATATTGAGTTCCTTAAAATCAACTCTGCCGTCAATACCTTCCCGGATGCGTATCTTGTTCTGGGCGATGTCAAAATTATACTCAAAAAAAGCGTCCCGCCCATTCGACGGACGGAGCCCCGCGGCAGCCTGAATATCTTCACCATAGACCGGATTGTCCGCAAATTGTTTCAAGAATTCCTGATCTATCCCAAAAACAACGTTATTGCTTTGCAAAATATTCATAAAACCTTCAAATGAAATATCATAACCCGCCGGACCCGGAGGATTGACGTAAATCAGCGCCTTCATCTCCTCATCCGTAATTGTTACCGAAACAAAAGCATCGTCCGCCGGATTGTGCTCAAACTGTCCAACCAGAACATACTCGCCGTCCGCTTTTCTTACAGCTTCGCTTATCATCGGACTGTCAATATCCGTCGTCTTCCGCACGGTCAGAGCGTTGAGCGCCTGCTCTTCGGTAACCCAACTGCCCTTGCCCTGGGGCGGGGTAATCTTTAAAAGCGCGCCGTCGGCGCTGAAATGAACAAAAACTTGACCTTCTCTGTCCTCAATAGGAGCTTCCGCATATTCTATTTCATCGGTGTCAACTTCAACAGTATCGTCTTTTTCAGACGCCGCAAAACGCTCATAGGCTTTAATTTTCCAATTTTTCTGCCCCGCCCCCCAGAATCCAGAGAAACCACGCTCAACAATCTCGTATTCCATCCGCCTGACAGGAATGCTAAGTAAGACTGCCGCTTCGGTAACAGCGGCTTCCACGGTAGCCCCCTCAGCCTCTACGGAACGTATAATCCGATCCTTCGCTAATTGTTCCCGGACAATTTGCTGAAACTGGGCAAATTCGACCATTACCCTAAACAATCCCCTTGCGGACATTCGTCAGTTTAGAGCGAAGCCGTAAAATGGCTTTGGTATGCAGTTGGGATACTCGGGACTCCGTGATTCCCATTACCTGTCCTATTTCTTTTAAGGTCAAATCTTCATAATAATAGAGGACGAGTATTTTTTTTTCTTTATCCGGCAGTTCGTTTATGGAATTGATTATTATCTGCCTGATTTCATTTTTTTCCACAATTATATCTGGATTCAGGCTTACAGGAGATTCTATGCTGTCACCGATGGAAACTTTGTCGTTCTCATCTCCGGAAAACCATACATCATTAAGAGATAATATTGATGTAGCGGAAATACGCATCATGGTTTTGAGAAATTCATTTTCATTCATTCCCAACGCTTCGGCAATTTCCTGATCCGTGGCGCTCCGGCCAAGCTGGGCCTCCAGGGCGCCTATGGTTTCTTCAACTTCTTTAGTCTTTTGACGGACCGACCTGGGAACCCAGTCTATGGATCTAAGTTCGTCAAAAATTGCGCCCTTAATCCGGGGAACCGCATAAGTTTTGAACTTTACGTTCTTTTCGGGATCAAACCTGTCAATAGCGTCAATCAATCCAAAAACCCCAAAACCCACAAGATCATCAAACTCAACGTTGTGGGGCATACCGACTGCAACTTTCCCGGCCACATACTTCACCAGTGGAGCGTATTGCTTAATAAATGCCTCACGGATCTTCGGATCTTTATTCTGACGGTATTCAACCCAGAGTTCCTCTTCTGTTTTCTGTTCCAAGGAATAATTCTGAGAATTATTCCCAAGGACCTTCCCCATAAGCTATCCCTTCAATTCCGTTTTAATATCGTTTGTATAGCCAAAGCAGATTCCTTTTCTTTGCCTCTGAATTCCCCGCCGTCCTCTTTAGACACAGCACTGTTCCGCTCTATTCCGGGAAAGGCCACAGATACGGGACTTCCACCGTCCTCTTTTGATACGATAGCATCGCCGATACTTTCGATAAAAGAAGGCGTAAAAGCCTGGGACATTATTTCCGCTCCGGGCAGCGTATCCAAATCATCGCCGCCATCCACTGGAAAAGCCGCCGAAATAGGAGCGGCGGGCTTCATCTGCAATGGACCTCCGGAACCGCCGCCCGGCGAAGGAGAGAAAAAAAGGTCAAAATCATCCGCCGGAGTTTTTTCTCCCAAAGTACCGCTATTAGTATAACCTGTTTTTTTGTCTTGGTCCAGTGCCGCGGCGTCAAAGGAATCCCCGGCGCCTAGGCCGGATGTAGCAGAGCCGGCGTCTTTCTCCAGACGCTCAAGTCCTTCAATACCCAATGCGCCATCGGGAGCCTCGTCTAGAAAACCATCCCCGGTTTCTTTCTGGAATTCCGCAGTCAGCGGCGAAGTATCATCGCCGCCCAGAGAAATATCCACAAGGGAACCCAAGCCTTGCGCGTCGCCGCCGGCGGGGTTTAAGAGATCGGGGAGAAAACGCTTTATCATCCAATAAAGGAGAGAACTCAGGGCAAAAAAAACCGCTCCGAAACTCAGCGCCCGAATAAAAGAAATAATTCCAGCCCCGCTTAAAAGGCTTAAAAGGAGAGACAAGACAAATCCCAGAATTGCCAGCAGGACGCTCCATTTCAGGTTGAACACGGGTTTATCCTACAGAGCCGCGCTTCCAAAGAAACGCTTAAGCATATTTCCAAAACCCCCATCTTCCCGGATATTGCTCTTTTCCATACGACCTACGATGTGCTGGACACATTGGGAGGCTTTACATTTGGGATCTATCACCATAAATGGTTTCTGTTGTATGACCGCCTGGGACACCATAAAATCATCATAAATGAAGCCCAGATATTCCACTTTAAGATTCAAAAACTGACCGACTATGCCGGTCATCCGGTCCGCAACTTTTTTTGCATCCGCGGCGGATCTAACCCGGTTGACCACAAGTTTCAGTCCCATATTGAGGCTGTCAATCTCTGTGGCTATGATCTTAATGATGCCGTAGGCATCGGTAATGGCTGTGGGCTCCGGCGTAGTTATGATCACCGCATCATCCGCCGCGGCAATAAAATCCAAAACGTTATCGGAGACCCCGGCGCTGGTATCTATAATAATAATATCCGCGCTGGAAAGAGTTTCAAGTTCATCAATAAACGCCTGGCGTTCCCCTTCGCTTAGATTGGCAATCTTAGAAAAGCCGGAGGCGCCAGCCACTATGGAAATGCCGTATTCGGTATCCACCATGATCTCCCGCATGGTTTTCTGTTTACGAATCACATGGTAGAGGTTAAATTTGGGAATCAAATTCAACATAACATTCACATTGGCCAGCCCCAAATCCGCATCCATGACTATAACCTTCTTACCAATTCTGGCATAGGCCAAGGCCATATTTACCGATACATTGGTCTTACCGACGCCGCCTTTGCCGCTCGTGATGGTTATAATTCTTGTCTTTTTCGCGCTTTGGGGAAAAGCGGTTTTTTCAAGAACATTCTTGTTCCGCATCATTTCCCGCAATTTTTCAGCCTGATCTTCCATTTTATATACTCCATTGTATGAGATCTGTTTTTTTACCGGAAAACCGTTCTTCAATTCCACTCCGGTTTATCTTAAATCCGTCAAGACTGATGAGGAAACGAACTGCATCTGCCTTTTGAATATCTTTGGGAACCTGCTGACCTTCGGTAATAAAGGACACGCTCTTATTCCGATTCGAGAGTGCGCTGATTACATTTCCCAGTCTGATAGTTTCATCCATTTTGGTCACGATCACGGAGCGGTATCCAAAAGGCTCATACTGCATAAGTATTTCCGATATATCACAAGACTTAGTAGTAGCCGCTACTGCCAGGTGGAATTCCGCGGAAGAACCGCAGGCATCAAGGAGTTGTTTCATTTCAGCCAGCTCAACCGCGGCCCGGGGACTTTTACCTATGGTATCAATAAGAATAAGGTCCGTACCTTCCAAATTTAGGGCTATCGCCTGTTTAAGGTCTTTGTGATTTTTCACACTGTGGACGGGAATTTTCATAATATCGCCGTATTTTTCAATCTGGTAAGCCGCGCCGATACGGTAATTATCAATAGTGACAAGGCACACCGAAAGCGGACGGCGTCCCGCAAAGCCGGTACCGTAGATCGCCGCCAGCTTCGCAATCGTGGTGGTTTTTCCCACCCCCGTCGGCCCTACCAGCGCCATAATTTTGGGACGCCGGTGGAGTTCGTCTTCTTCATAGATGCCGATGCTTTCGCCTATCCATTCCACAACCTTGTCCTGAAGGGCATCAAAATCTTCCAATGATTCCAGAGAAAATTCTTTTCGTATGCGGTCGATAATATTTCCCGAATAATAAGGAGTAAAATCATTTTGTTGCAAGATTTCCCGGATACGGGTTATGGATTGATGCTCCGCCGCGGAAACAGAAGGCGCGGCCATGTTTGCAGACTGAATTTGCTCCTTAATCGTTCTGACTTCACTCAGCACCACCTGAAGAGCGGACTCTACTTTAGGATTTACGGACGCAAGAATTTTTTTCTTTTCCGTTTCAAAATCCATCGGGAGACGAGGCGCCGTATTAGGCAAAGGGCCGCTTCGGGGGACAGCGCCGGAACGGAGAGCTGTCTCACTGTCAATGGCTGTTTTTCCAAAATCATAGGCGACAACTCCTGAAATTTCTACGCCTTCCCTGGAAAAAAAACCAAAAAATCCCCCCATTCGTATGGTTTTTTGCATTAATATATTGGCCCGGTTCCCATATTTTTTCCGGATCTTATTCATACAATCAGAATAACTATACGCTTGTTCCGTAAAACATTCCATACTGTCTCCTTAATTATTCAAGCCGTATTTCACCAAGCGCTTCAAGAGTAATATCGCTCACTATCTCAGGCACCGAAAGAACAGTTAAATCAGGAAGCTCCCTCTCGCAGGAAAATTTAACAAGCCGCCGGGCCTGCTCCGAACACAAAATGACCGGCAGCCAACCCTGCTCGTGAACCGCCGCCGCCGCCCGGGTAAGAGCATTGATCCAGTTCCGCTGCACCTGCGGTTCCAAGGCCGGAATCATACCCGAAGAAGTTTGTACGCTGCTGTCCACAATTTTCTGTTCCAAGGATGGTTCCAGTGTAAGTACCCGGAGGATCCGGCCCTCATCGGCAAATTGCAGGCAGAGCTGCCTGGACAGAGACTGCCTGGCCTTTTCGGTGAGGAACGCCGTATCTTTTGTTATGGGGCCGAAGTCAGCCAAAGCTTCCAAAATGGCCACCATGTTGCGTATGGAAACCCGTTCCCGCAGCAGCGCCTGAAGCACTTTCTGAACATCGCCCAGGCTAAGGGACTTTACGGCTTCCTCCACCACCGCAGGATAATCTTTTTTGAGGGTTTCCAGGATGGCCTGGGTCTCCTGACGGCCCAAAATTTCCGAGGCGTGACGCTTGATGATCTCCGTAAGGTGGGTAGCGATGATTGAAGGCGGATCCACCACGGTGTACCCCGCCCGTTCGGCCTCGTCCCGCCTGTCTTCACTTATCCAAGTGGCGGGCAGACCGAAGGCCGGATCCGTGGTTTTTTCTCCTGGAATTTCTATAGATGATCCGCCGGGATTAATACAGAGATAATACCCCATTCGTATTTTACCCCGGCCAACGTCAACACCTTTTAGTTTGAAGCAATATTCCGAAGGCTCAAGCCGCATATTGTCGATTATCCTTATCCGGGGAAGCACTATACCCAGGTCCAGGGCTGTTTCCCGGCGTATACGAGTGACCCTTTCCAGGAGTTCCGCTCCCTTCTCCTTGTCAACCAGGGGAATCAGGCCGTAGCCCAATTCCAGCGACATGGGGTCCAGGGGTACAACCGGCGACATCTCCTCATCTTTGGGCTTTTTCGCATCAGCGGCCCTCGCCGCGGTCTCCCGGAAGGCAAGCTTCCGCTCTTTATTACGCCTGAGCCTGAAAGCCGTAAATCCCAAGAGAAAAGACATGGGAATAAGCACATACCAGGGAAAACCCGGAAGCACTGAAAACAGAGCGAGTACTCCGGCGCCTATCCAGTAGATACGTTCGTCTCTTGTAAATTGATCCCCCACATCCTCGCCGAAAGTGCCTTTGGATACGGAACGGGTAACGATAATGCCTGTAGCGGTGGAAACCAGCAGAGCCGGGAACTGGGACAGGAGGCCGTCGCCTATGGAAAAAGATATATAGGTTCCCATGGCCTGGGTAAAAGGCTCTCCGTGGAGGCTCACCCCCACAATGATTCCTCCAAGGATGTTGACCACAGTGATAAATATGCCAACTTTCACGTTGCCGGAAACAAATTTGCTGGAACCATCCATGGCGCCGTAAAAGTCCACTTCTTTTTGAAGATCATTTTTCCGCGCCAGGGCTTCTTCTTCGGTAATCGCGCCTGAATTGTATTCAGCTTCTATTGCCATCTGCTTGCCAGGCATTGCGTCCAGGGCAAACCGGGCGGCTACTTCCGCGATGCGAGTGGACCCCTTTGTGATAACCGCCGCCTGGACCGCGATAATGACAATAAAAATGATAAACCCTACCACAAGGCCCTCGGTTCCGCCGCTCCCCACAACAAAGGAGGAAAAAGCCCGGACCATACGCCCGTCAAAGGCGGCCCCCTGAGTCAGGATAAGCCTGGTGGAAGAAATGTTCAGGGCCAGACCGAAGACGGTAACCACCAGAAGCACCGTAGGAAAGATGCTGAAATCCGTAGGCTTTTTGGTATATAAAACGATCAGGAGGATGAACAGTGAAAGAACCAAATTCATTGCCATCAGGGTATCCAGCAGGACCGTGGGCAGAGGGATGATAATCATCATCACCACTGCTATTACTCCAAGAGCTATGAAAACATCCGGATCCCCACTCTTACCAAAAAAAGAAGCTAACCTGTTTAATCCGCTCTGCCTGTTTATTCCGGCAGCGTCTGCCATATTTTGCTCCTTACGCCCTCATTCCTTCCGTTTTGCGGCGTTCTTCATTGAGGCTCCACACCTTTCCAAGTATTTTTGCCACTACTTCATAGTATTTTTCGGGGATAATATCCCCCACTTCGGTTTCCGCATACAAAGAACGGGCCAGTGGCTTATTTTCCACTATGGGAATTGCGTTTTCCGCAGCAATACGCCGAATCCGGAAAGCCATTTCATCAGCGCCTTTGGCGCTTACCTGGGGGCCTTTCATTCCCTGATGGTATTCCAGGGCCACCGCGAAATGGGTTGGATTGGTAACAACCACATCCGCCTTGGGAACACTGGCCATCATATTCCGGGTCATGATCTCCCGCATACGCTGCCGGAGCCGGGACTGTACCAGTGGATCCCCTTCGTACATCTTCCGCTCCTCCTTGACTTCCTGCTTAGTCATTTTCAGGGATTCCCGGTACTGCCATCGCTGAAACATCAAATCCGGAATCGAAAGGACCAGAAGTAGCAGGGCGGAAATGATGAGCATTCTAACCGCCAGAGACGCTATAGTGGTAATGCTGGTCCAGAGATTGGCGGTCTGTAAATTCGCAAGTCTTTCTATTTCGGAACGGATCAGCAAAAAGGCTACAGCGCCTATAATGATCATCTTGATCACCGACTTGGCAAAGTTAAAAAGCCCCTCTATGGAAAACATACGCTGAAAATACTTTCCGAACCGGGGAATGATCTTGGAGAAATTCGGCGTCAGTGGTTTAGTAGTAAAGAGGATCCCCGTCTGCACAATATTGGAAAATATAGCCGCCGCCGCAGATACCATTACAATGGGCAGAGCCAAACGGATAAAATACCGGAAAAAAGCCTCCGCAATGATTATATCTTTTACAGGATCTAACTCCGCCGCCCGGAGGAAAAAAAAGCGCAGCATCTCTACGCAGATCCTGAGCATGGAAGGCGCCAGTATAAGTAACGCTATTGCTGGAAAAAGAAGGACCAGGGCGCCGGTTAACTCCTGACTTTTAGCGACTCGCCCCTCTTCCCGAGCCTTGCGTATTTTATACTCCGAAGGCTCCTCGGTACGCCCCTCATCCTCCGCGGCGAACCACTGGAGATCCATATTGAGGGCCGCATCGTAAGCAGAGTCAAAAAAAACCATACTATCCGCCATAAACGCCTCCTATTTGACTGCCGATCTGAGCATAGAGATCCTCCAGGGAAGCGAAAGCCGAGTCCACCACCCGTCCGAAAGCCTCCACCATGAAAGGCAGTGTCGCGGCTATGAGAACGAAAGCCACAGTGATGGAAACAGGGAACCCTTCGGAGAGGATATTGATCTGCGGGGCGGCCTTGGATATAAGCCCCGTAGCAAGGGAAGTCAGAAACAGGGTCCCCAGAATCGGCAGGGAAATGATGATGGCGTCAAGAAAAAGCCGGCTAAGCCCCGATGCAAGGAGCCTTACCGCCGTCTCCCGGCCCGCCACAAGAGCCGGGGTACTAAGAGACTGGACGGAGCGCAGGAAGCCCCCCAGAAATAGCTGCTGAAACCCCCCGGCGGACAAAAAGACCAGCATGGCCACAAGATTGAGGTACTGACCCATGAGAGGATTTTCTATCTGCGACAGGGGATCGAAAGTTTCCGACGCACCGAAACCCATCTGGAGGGAAAAAAACTGTCCTGCGGTAGAAAAAGCAGAGTATAAAATCGTAAGGAAAAAGCCGGTGATGATCCCAATAATCGCTTCTCCGGCGGCCAAAAATACAAAGGAGAGACCGAAAATTTCAGGACTAAGATCGCCAAAGTAGGGAACGCTTTGGGCCGCCGGAAACACCCCGTAAGCCGCAAACCCCGCCAGGGCTATCTTCGCAGCCTGGGGAATCGCCTCGGAAGAAAGGAGCGGCGCAGTCTCAATCATCGCCAGGGCCCGGACAGCAACAAGAAGAAACACCGGCGCGGCCCGTAGAATATCGTCGAACACCACCTTTTACCTCGCCATCTCCGGAATCATCCGGAAAATTTGTACGGTATAATCTCCCAAGGAAGAAAACATCCAGCCACCCAGAAGTCCCAGAACCAGAAGTATGGCTATAACCTTGGGAACAAATGTCAGAGTCTGCTCCTGTATGGAAGTCGTGGCCTGTAAAATAGCCACCACCAGACCCACAAGCAAAGCGGAAACAAGAAGCGGAGCGGCCAGAAACAGAATTTCCAGTATTCCCCCCCGGAGGAGGGTGGTTATTTCGCCTATACTCATACATTTCTCCTAAACAAAAGACCGGACCACCTGGTCTGTCAAAAGCCCCCATCCATCTATGAGGATAAAAAGTATGAGCTTGAAGGGCATGGAAATCATGACCGGCGGCAGCATGATCATGCCCATGGACATGAGGGCGCTGGCCACCACCATATCGATCACGATAAAGGGAATAAAAAGCAGTATTCCTATCTTAAACGCGACGGTAAGCTCATTGAGGATGAAGGCGGGGATAAGCACATAAGTGGGGACATCCGCCAGAGTATCCGGTCTGTCCAGACCCCGCATGGCCATAAAAAGTCTGATATTTTCGGGATTTCCCTGCATCTGGCGGTACATGAAAAGCCGCATGGGGGCCTCGGCCTCCCGAAAGGCGGTTTCCACCGGTATTTCACCGTCCGCCAGGGGCCGGAAAGCGTTCTCATAAACCGCTGTAAACGTGGGCCACATAATAAAGAAGGTCAAAAAAAGCGAAATCCCAAGGATCACCTGATTTGGCGGGACCTGCTGGAGAGACAAGGCCCGTTTTATAAAATCCAGAACAATGGAGATTCTTAGAAAACTAGTCATAAGAATAATAATACTCGGCGCCAGGGATAGGACGGTGATTAAAAGAAGGAGTTGGAGGGAAAAAGCCACTTCCTGCCCGGATTCGGGGTTCCTGATGGTAAGGTCCACAAAGGGAATTACCGGGTCCGCCGGGGGTGAAGGAATATTCATGGTTCCCTGGGTGGACATACCCGGAAAGGGTGGCGGCGTCTGGGCCGTTCCCGAAAGCAGGGGAAAGGCGGCCAAAAGCAAAAAAAACATCCCCTGGAAGGCAGAGCGGTTTAGCCGCATCTATAACCCCCTAAGCCTTTCCCTGTTTTTCCGCAAGTTTTCCGCAGAAAAATCCGGCCTGTCCGGAGGAAGGTTCGTCCCGCCTCCGAACCGGCGGAGGAGGGTGCGGAAATCTGGAAAGCGCTTTCCGGGGGATTCCGCCTGGTTTTGTGAATCCTCCAGAAGCATTGCGTCAATAGACTCTTTGTCCTTTAGTTCAGCAATGAGGGAGACGCCGCCTTCTCCGGCACCAATGAGCCATGCCTGACTACCTACGTTCACCACATAGACGAAGCGGCTTGATCCCAAACCGGCGGCGGCAAGTATTTTAAGATGGGAATTACGGCTCTCTCTGGGCCTTGACGCCCGGCGCAGAAAAAACACAACGCCGTAAACGGCGGCAGCTACCAGAGCAAGCGCTAGAACCATCCTTAAAACGACAAACCCCGACGAAACCGGAGAGATCCCGACTCCCGAAACCGCCTCGCCTAGGATGATGGCGGATTCGTCCTCGGCCCCAGGCAGAGGAGCAAAACCCTCCCCTTCGGGAAGCGTTATCGCCTCCCCGGTATTTGCTTGAGCGATCAGATAAATATCTTGAATGAATATTGAGACGGCAAAGAAAACTATTGCCCGTCCTAAATGAAATCGATTCAGTTTTTCCCCTCCCAAGTACTAACTGATCCGCTTTAGTCTGTTAAGTCTTTGACCCGCAGTCTAAAATTTAAAAATAAACAATGCTGCCTGTTTCACCGGCTGCAAAACATATTTTTTATTCGTCTTTTTCCCGAAAACTGAAGTTTTGAGAAAACCTACATATAACTAATTTTTAGTATAAACGGCTACTCTTTTTTTGTCTAGCCTATATCCGGCATTCTTTCCATGGGAGACACGATTTCCGTAACCCGGACGCCGAAATTTTCATCTATTACAACAACTTCGCCCTTGGCGATGAGTTTATGGTTCACCAGGATATCCACAGGCTCGCCGGCTAGTTTATCCAGTTCAATGATGGTCCCCTCGCCCATACTCAAAATTTCCTTGATGAGCTTGCGGGTACGGCCCAATTCCACAGTCATCTCCATGAAAACATCCATAATGAGGCCGATGTTTCCCTGTTCCCGGGGACCCGCCTGGGGTATAAGATTAGGATATTGGATGGACTGTACGTTTGTGATTCCCGTTCCCTGCGCCACGCCTCCCCTGCCGGGATTCACATCAAAACTGCCGCCCGGCATCCCTCCGTTTATACCGCCTCCCATATCCTGAGCGGCGCCGCTGAAAGGATCTCCGCCGCCGGTCAGCGCCTTGGCTATGTTCGCTGAAACATCGGCTCCCAGAATTTCCCAAAGCTGCCGGGACTTGCCGTCTCCCAGATTTAGCTCGTAGACCGCGGCCATAAAATCTCCCCCCGGCAAGGCCGCCGCCGCCTTAGGGACATTCGCCGTCTCAGGAGGAACCGCGGCAATAGACTTATTGCCAGTCTTTCCCGTAAGGGAAGTAATCTGGGTTCCTACCATAGTGGATACAGCCTCGCCTATCACCGACATAGCCATCTCATCCAGGCTGATGTTGTCTTCCTTGTTCATCAAGCTGGCAATGCCTTTGGCGGTATCTTCAGCCATAAGAAAAAGATGCTCGCCGGGAAAACCTGAACTGAAGTTTATCCTGGCCGCCGTTACCATATCCGGCAGGTCCTGCAAAAAAACATCCCGGTTTGTAGAAACCACCTGTGGATTTTTGAGGGACACTTCCGGCTTGGTCATCATGGAAAGATTAGAAGACAAGACCCCCACAATAGAGGAAAGAAAATCCTGTATCGCCCGCTGTTCCTCGCCGAAACCACTCAGAACAGGCGAAGATGCCGCCCCGCCCGGGCCTGTTCCTGACAACAAGGCATCAATTTCGTCTTGTGAAAGAGCGCCGTCGCTCATAATACATCCTCCCCCTCGGGTGAAAGATCCTCAAATTCACCCTGCTCAAGTTCCGCGGTTTTTTTAACCACCTGTACCGCGATTTTTTTGCCTATAACCCCGGGTCGGCAAAGAAACATTTTTTTATTGCCGACGCTGAGGGAAAAAGGATCCCCCACACGGACGCTGTAAAGCTGTATAATATCCCCGGTTTGCAGGGACAGCACATCCCGTACCGAAATCTGTATCTTCCCGATTTCAGCCACCATATTCACATCAACTGTCGAAAGTTTGTCCTTCAATAAATTGAGGTTCTCTGTGGTAGTACCCCGGCGTACAGAGGAGTACCAAAACTGGGCCGACAGTTTCCCGATGATTGGCTCAATAGTCAGATAGGGAATACAAAAATTCATCATCCCCTCAACTTCCCCCACCTTTGTTTCCAGCGTTACAAGAACCACCATCTCCGTAGGAGCCACTATCTGCGCGAACTGGGGATTTGTGTCGATTTGTCCGAGCCGCGGCCGCAGGTCTATCACCTGCGCCCATGCCTCCCGCATATTGCCAAGTATGCGGACTATGATACCTTCCATCACCGACTGCTCTATGTCCGTAAGTTCATGCTGGGATTTAGTTCCTTCCCCAGTACCCCCGAAAAGGCGGTCTATAATACAAAAAGTTATCGCCGGGTCTATCTCCAAAATGGCGTTCCCTTTGAGGGGGTCCATATTGATTATAGCCAGGGTGGTAGGCGTTGGTATAGAGCGGATGAATTCTTCGTAGGTAAGCTGGTCAACTGAGGCCACATGGACATGAACCATGGAACGGAGCTGCGCCGAAAGACTGGTCGTTGTGAGCCGGGCAAAGGACTCATGCATAATAGAGACGGTTCGTATTTGATCCTTTGAAAATTTATCGGGCCGCTTAAAATCGTATATTTTGATTTTGCGAGTGTCCGCGGCGGGGCGGAAATCTTCTGGCTCCGCCTCCCCCGCGTTAATCGCCGTGAGCAGTTGATCGATTTCTTCTTGGGACAGAACCTCTGTCATTGCGTCTCCATCACATCCAGTTGGTTAAACAGCACAATCCGGGCTTTTGAAGTATCCAGCACCCGCGTATTCAGGGCTTCGACTATTTCCTGTTTAAGCCGGGCCTCATTGGAAGGCAGCAACTCCTCCCGGGATTTGCCGCTAAAAAAACTCCGCACAAAATCCTTCAACTCGTACAGCCGGGACGTCAGTTCATTTTGAGCGTTTTTATCATTTATATCATAGCCTATAACCATGTCAACCACAACCGAATAGGGTAAAGCGTCCCTCGTGCGGGTACGAATTGTCCCTATGGATGTAAACATCTGGTAATCCGGACGCTTTCCCTGCCAGGACTCCGAAGAAGCCGCCACCCCGGTCTGGTTTTGCCCCCCACCGGTCACAATTTTAACGGTGATCACCGCAACGGTAGCAATAAAAATCAATGCGCCAAGCCCTATAGCCACAAACATGAGCAGTTTGGGGAGCAGCGAGGCCAGCCCTCCTTTCTTTTTTTGCTCTTTATCTTCCTGCTGTTCGCCTTCTTCTATATCATTTAGTTCTTCCGATTTGTCAGACATAATCCGATACCTCTTCTTAAGAATATCCCTGTCCTCCGCGGGTTTCAGGGCTCTCTATTGTTAATTAGCGTATATTAAAATCAAAAACTATGCAAATAGCCCGGATTAGGCTTCGCCCGGCAGGTTTTCCTGATAAAGACAAAGTATTCAGGACAGAGCCTATAAGTGCCCTTCGTCAAGAACAATCACGTCAACCCGCCGGTTATAGGCCCGGCCTTCGGGAGTATCATTCCGGCTCACAGGCACGGTGTCCGCGTATCCCGCCACCTGAAACCGGCTCTCCTCTACTCCTATACCTGTAAGATAATGCAGAACGCTGATGGAACGCCGGGTGGAAAGCTCCCAGTTCGATTCCCAAGGGCCGTCCGGGTCTACAGGGGTATCATCCGTGTGGCCCTCTATGCGGAATTTCCGGCCCGCTACTTCGCTAGAGGCTAAAAAGCTTCCCAGATTAAGCAGTATATCCCGGGTCGATTCAATATTGATCTTCGCGCTTGCCGGGTTGAAGAAGGCGTCAGCCGCCAGGGAGATGACAAGCCCCCGCTCATCATGGGTAACCCGCACCATATTGGATCGTATTTCGGGCTGAAACAGGCTCACCGCCTTTTTCAGAGCGGTCCCAAGAGTGGTCCCCTTCTCCATGGACGGCAGAGACATTATTGTATTCCCCAAGTCGGCTGTCTTCCCCACTGAAAGCGTATTGCCGCCCATGGACGCCCCCATGCCGAAATTGTTAAAGGAGGAAATCATGGCCGCAAGCTGAGCGGGATCAACGTCATCAGGATTAAAAAGGGCGACAAAGAAGCAGAGCATCAGGGTAACCATGTCCGAGTAGGTTACGATCCATTCCCCCCCTACGCCCCCGGCGTCTTTTTTCTTTTTTTTTGCCATATCAGTCTTTCATAATCTCCGCTTCTACGGCTTTGCGATCCCCCGGATCAAGGTAGGAGAGGAGCTTCATCCCCAGTATGCGGGGGTTATCCCCGGCCTGTATGGAGAGAACTCCTTCTATGGACATTTCCCTGACCTTTGATTCCGTAGCGTCCGCGGATTTCAACTTGCCGCTCAGGGGTATCATCAATAAATTCGCCATCATGGAGCCATACAGGGTGGTGATGAGGGCGACAGCCATGTTGGGGCCGAGAGCGCTCTTGTCTTCCAGGTTCTTCAACATACCGATAAGGCCGATAACTGTGCCGAGCATACCGAGTCCCGGCGCCAGAGTTCCCCACATATTGATTACCGAGATCTTGTCGGCGTGCCGGTCCTGCATCTGGCTCAGCTCTGTCTCCATGAGGGTTCTGATCACTTCCGCGTCAGTACCGTCCACCACGAGGCGCAGTCCCTTTTTGATAAATTCATCGTCCAGGTCTTCCAGTTCTTCTTCCAGGGCCAGAAGCCCTTCACGCCGGGCCTTCTCTGACATGGACATCATCTTTGTGATGAGACCCCGCTCGTTAAAATTTGGAACCTTGAAGGTCAGCTTAATAGTACCGAATACTCCCAGAGTCGTGGACAGAGTGCTGAAGGTAAAAAGGCCGAAGTAGGAACCCAGTACCACGATTAGAACCGAAGGGAGGTCATAAAAGGTCATAAGGCCGGAACCCCCGGTGATGATTCCCAGGGCGACCATACCAAAACATCCGGCTATACCTATAACGGTTGATATATCCATGCGCTACTCCTCGTTTTTGAAGCCGCCTATGCGCCGGCGGTACTCGACAATACGGTCGATAAGATCCTCCGCCGCTTCCCGGACCACTACGTATTTTCCTGAAAGCATCAGCAGCGTAGTATCAGGCCGGGTCTCAATAGACTCTATTTGATGGGGATTGATGTAATACTCTTTTCCGTCAAGGCGGGTTACTTTTATCATTAGGCGCCCTATAAAGATGGGCCGGAAACAAAACCGGTACGCCCGCCGGTCCCTGCTTCCAGCCTCACCCTTGCTCAATATTTCTAATTTATTTTACGGGCTATTCACTGCCTGTGTAAAGAGCTGTTCACCGTCAGTGATAGGCCCTTATCACCGTCAGTGATAGGCCCTTATCACCGTCAGTGATAGGCTCTTATCACCGTCAGTGATAGGCCCTTATCACCGGCAGTGATAGGCTCTTATCACCGGCAGTGATAAGCCCTTATCACCGGCAGTGATAGGCTCTTATACCTGGCAGGTCATAGCCCTTGTACCTGCCAAGAGACCCTGGAAACCGGAGAAACCGCAGGTTTCAGGTTTCAAACCTCCGGTTTCAGGTCTCAGCTTCCACCCTATATACTAAATACTAACGTTTCAGCGTCAGAAGTTCCTGCAAAAGCTGATCCGCGGTTTGTATGGTCCGGGAGTTCGCCTGAAAACCCCGCTGGGTTACTATCATATCGGTGAACTGTTCGGCCATGTCTACGTTGGACATCTCAAGCGTTCCGGCGATGATCTTACCCTTGCCGGCTGTCTGGGAAGCCCCTATGTTGGGATTCCCTGAGTTGCTGGACACTACGTAGTTGCTGTCTCCTGACTTTTCGAGCCCTCCCTGATTGGAAAAGCTGGCCAGGGCTACCTGTCCCAGAACCCGCGTTGTGTTATTGGAATAAATACCCGTGATAACCCCGCTCTGGTCTATTTTGTAGTTCTCAAGATAGCCCATGGCGTAACCGTCCTGGGTGGTGGGCTTGGTTGAACTGCTTTCCGCATACTGAGTGATGCTGTTGATAAGGCCGCCCACAGTGCCGAGATTAAGGTCGAATTCCTGCCGGACCGGAGCGCCGTCTTCGCCTGGGGCAGCGTTCTGCACATCAAAGGCGACCCGCATGATGACGTTCCCTTCCGCTGGAGACGTATTGCCGGCGGCGTCCACAGCGGAAACCAGGTTCCCCAGGTTTGAGAAGTTCACCGTAAAGGCGTTAGGCTCCCCGGCCGCTGGAGCGGCTTCCCCAAGGCCAACGGCTGTGTTCGTGGCTTCGGCGCTTTCCGGGTCAACCGCCGCCGCCGCGGTCCAACTGTTCTGGGTATCGGGAACACGGGTAAACTGGACCCGCAGGATGTGGGCGTCCCCGAAGGAATCATAAATCTCGATTTCCGTAGTCCAGGTCGACTGTATGATCTCCGCCTCCGAAGCCCCTTCTGGTATTAGGGGGGTGCGTTTGTCCAGGTTACAGGCAAAGTTGACCGACGTGGTAGCCCGGGCAGCGTCTTTGCCGCCTACGGGTATAACCAGATCTTCCACTTCCCTGGAAACGTCCAGCACCTGAACGCCGTCTATAGTCCGGGCCATCCAGCCCTGGACCCGCAGCCCGCTGGCGGGGTTCACCATGGTCCCGTCTTCATCGAGGCCGAAGGCGCCAGCCCGGGTGTAGTATTCCTTCTCCCCTGACTTTAACACGAAGAAGCCCTGGCCGCTGATCGCAAGGTCTGTCCCTATCCCGGTGTTCTGGAAAGCGCCCTGGGTATGGACGGTATCAATCGTAGCGATGCTCATCCCCAGGCCGACTTCCTTGGGGTTTACGCCCCCCACTTCTTCTGAAGGCCGGGCCGCGGCGTTAAGCTGCTGGTAGAGCATATCCTGAAAATTTACCCTGCCCTTCTTAAAGCCTGTGGTGTTGATGTTGGAAATGTTGTTGCCAATCACGTCCATACGAGTTTGGTGGTTCTGTAATCCCGAAACGCCGGAATACAATGATCGCATCATAACGGTTTCTCCTTATTCCTCAAAAACCTTTGTTACCTGTTTCCACGAATAGTAGGCCCCGTTGACCAGCACCTGGGGATCCTCTCCCCGGCTGATCGCTTTGACCGTTCCCTGAACAATATGCTCGCCTTCAATCAATTCCACAGGTTTCCCCAGGGAAGACGCGGCTTCAGTTCCTGAAAGCATACTGGTAAGCCGGTTAAAGTCGCCGGCCATGCTGGTCATCTGATCCAGCGTAGAGAACTGAGCCATCTGGGCGATAAATTCCTTGTCTTCCATAGGCGCTGTCGGGTCCTGGTAGGAAAGCTGGGTAATCAGGAGCTTAAGAAAATCGTCCTTCCCGAGGTTTTTCTGAGGGTTCTTCCCCTCATTTATTTTCGCGTTATGCTCCGTGACTATCCGGTTAAGATCAACCTTGTCTTGTGAGCTTAAAACCGATTGTAGTTCCATTTCCGTCTCCTTCCTATACCAGCATATTTACCAGAGGCATCCCCTGGCTGTCCGGGCGCATCCCGGACAAGTGAATTTCTTCCAGGCCGTTTTCCGCAGCCCCGGAAATCGCGGCGTCATAACGCAGGGCCGCAAGACGGCCTGGGAAACGGCTGTCCGCCTCCTCCTGCCGCCCGCCTTCCTCTCCGCCTGACGAAAAAGCCATCTCAAGGCTTGCGCCGTCAAAGCCCGAATCCCGGAAAGACTGTTCCAGGGAATGAAGCTCCCTCTCAAAAGCCTTGAAAGCATCGCCGCTTTCAACGGTGATCCGCCCTGTTATCTTGTTTTCGGTTATTTCGAGCCTTATCTTTACACTTCCAAGGGTCTCGGGCCTCAAAGAAAGGCGTATCGTCCCTTCCCCGCCGTCCCTGAGCATGACCGACGCGTGGCGGACTATGTCGCCGTTGAGATTTTCGTGGAGTTCCCGGGCAAGCATATTCTGAAAGCTCTGTACGGGGCGGTTTTCCCTGTCCACGCTGATTTCAGACTGGGTCTTCCCCATGGACCTGAGTTCAACGGTAAGCTCCGTTTCCCGGCCGCCGGGCCTTTCATCCGCCTTCGCGGCTTCAGCCTGGTAATGGGCGCCTTCGGCCACGGACTGTCTGTCAAGCCCGGCCCTCGTCTCCCCGGCTTCCGTATTTGAGCGCTCCCTCCGCCTGTCCTTTACCTTGATTTCAGCGGGATTCCGGCCGTCCCTGCCGGCGTTTTCCCTCAGCGGGGAACGGGCGCTCCCAACTGCGGGCCTTCCGCCGGCAAGGCCCTCCCCGGCCTTCCGGGAGGATTCACCTGCGGGAACTTCCCTGTCCCGCGAAGCTCCGCCGGAACTATCCCGGGCCTGGGCTTCCGCAAGCTTATATAAAGCGGCCCCGCCGGATGCTGAGGCCGCGGCTTCAGAAGCGCCGCCGGCCGCATTTTCCACATTCCCCGTCAGTGAGCCTTCCGCCGGCGCTTGAACGCCTTCCCAGGCGGCTTCAGCAGCCTCTACAGCGGCGGGTTTTACGCCGGCTTTATCCGCCGCTGAACCCGCGCCTGAAACAAGAAGTTCCGCACCGGAATCCTCACCGGCGGATTTTGCGCCGGCCTTCTCCTTTTTAAGCAGAGCCTCCGCCCGCCCGGCCCCCTCAGATGGACCCAGCAGCAGGGAAAGGCCCCGGCTTTTGCCCTTCTTCCGGCCCGCCCGTCCAGCCGGGACTTCCGCGTCTTCAGAAGCTCCGGCTTCTGAAGCCTTATCCACGGAAAGGTCCTTCCCGGCGGAAGGCGTTTTCCCTGGCGCTTCCACGCCCGTCCCGGCCTCCGCGCCGCTGGGTTTCCGCAAAAGCCCGGCCAGCAGTTTGGCAAAAACCCCAAGCCCCTCCTTCCCGCCGGTTTTTTCGACGCCTGGGGAATCGGAATCGGAAACTCCGTTTCCGAAGTTTCCTAAGGAAACGCTTTGCCGCGCTTCAGGGTTTTCGATAGATTGAATTTGGGAGGATATTTGAATCACTACCCGGCCTCCTTGTTTTCTTTGGGAAGACCGGGGGACGCTAGTTCAGGCTTGGCGGCCTTGAGGCCATCTTCCGCTGCAGCTCCGCGGCCCGCTCTGGGGGCAGGAGAGACAGCCAGTAGGACACAATAGAATTGGTCCCTTCCTTCTGAGCTATATTCTCGGTCATCCTTAAAACATCAATAGCGGCCTGATCATCCATAGCGGCAATAATGTCAACCGCGTTCTGCGGCGGCATACCGTTCAAATAACGGGCGTACTGTTCGATGTTCTTCTCTTTTATTTCGGCTTGTTCGACCATTGTATTAAAGGAATTCTCTCTTTCGTCCTGCGCTTTTTGACGTTCTTCTACTTCCTGGGCCATTTGCTCAAGCTCCGCCCGGCGAATGCGTATCTCATCTTCCTGTTTCTCCATTTCCATGGCCCTGAGTTCCATAGCTTCAAGCCTGACGGCGAGGCGCTCCGCATCCAGAGACAGGGATTCCCCGGCGGGAACTTGAGACTGGGAGCGCCCTTCGCGGCCTATTAAACGGTAGAGCGGCGAGAGGGCGGTCTTCGCGTCAATGATGTTAAGGTAATCGAACCAGAGTATTCCACCCGCGGCCATCGCAAAAATGAGGATGAGGAGGATTATAACTTTGCCAATGACAGCGGCTTTTCCTAATGACGCCACGACAGCTCCTTGCAACCCTGCGACCCGCTAAAGCGGGTCGCTAAGGAGTTTTGCGGGCTTTTATGGATATAAAAGACTTTTCTAAATTCCGCAAAACTCCCCGCACTTTTTCCCAGGGCTGGTTCCCAGGACTTTTTCCCCGGACTGGTATTAGGGCAAATATACCCTAAATACCGGCATATTCACAAGACTCGGACTAAAGCCTGACTTCAGTCAGACGCTTCACCCAGCAGTTTTATGCGGGCCTGTATGTAGTCCAGGCGGTCGCGGTTCAATACCACCCGGCGGTGCCTGGTTCCAGGCAGCTCTTCTATAGGATACCAGCCCCGGTTTATGAATTTCCGCGCCGCCCCTTCGGTAAACCAGTAGACCAGAGAAATGGTTTCCGCGTCCACTTCCAGGGCGTAAAGCCCCATCTTGCCTATGGCGCAGCCTGAATTAAAGAGGCATGGCACAGGAATCTCATCCCCGTAAAGGCTCTGGCGGAGCACATCGCGGCGCTCGGAGCGTTTCAGCTTCCCCAGGTCAGCCCTCAGAGCGCGCACCTCATCGCGGATGCGCTTCTGATCCTCAGCCTGAGCGTCAGGGTAATCCCGGCAGAGCCGCTCAATCTCAAATTTGATGTAGTCAAAACGGCCCAGGGATTCAAACAGGGGCCTGTGGGTATGCCCGATTATGGAGATGCAGTTGTTCCGCAGGGAAAAGGCGTAAGCCTGCTTTTCCACATAAAAACGGCGGTATGGGTTGCGGGACGAAGAAATATTATGAATGCCGAAGGGCTTCAAAAAATACCTGGCGCTCAGCGCGAGCAGGCGGTTAAACTTCGTATATATCCTGGAAGCCTGGTGTCCGTGATAGATATACATTGGGATAAAAGCGGTTTCAACGCGGATCGCGTTATACAGAGGATAGGGATAGTCCTTTTCAAAGGCCAGGGTCTCGTCATGGTTTCCAAGGACCTTGTGAAGCCTGTTCCCGGCGGCAAAGAGATCGAAAATCCTGTAGAGGTTCTGCCAGCGGAAGCGGATGCTCTCAAGGGAATATTTCTGGACCTCCTCGATGTCGCCGTTTAATATGAGGTGCCAGCCCCCGGCCAGATAGCGGTGTTCCAGCAGCGCGGAAAGAAGCCCGCCGTTGTATTCCAGGTCGTCCCCCCAGCCGCCGCCCATGTGAAGATCGCTTATCACCAGCACTTTACCGCAGGACGCCAGGTCCAGAGAGGTCTGCGGATTGAAGCTGGAATCGAGCATATCGGAAAAAAAAGAGGGGGAAGCCGTCAAGACAACGCCGCCCCGTCAGGGGGAAATAAATTTATCATACCCTTTTATTATAATGGAAAAGGACGCAAGGAAAAAAGACGGCCCATTGCCTCCGCCTTGGGAAAAACCCGTGGGAAAAGCCCCGTAGAGAAGGGCGGGGAGTTTTGGGAACCTAAGGTTCCATGCCGCCCAGGAGGTTCACGCGGAAACGCGGAAACATCGGAAACGCGGAAACGGAGTTTCCGATGTTTCCGCGTTTCCTAAGTTTCCGAGTCACAAACAGTGCAAAAACTCCCCGCTCTTATTTTGCGGCCCATAAAACAAAGCTGTCTGGAAAAAAATGATTGACAATTCTTTACATAGCAGCTATATTATGCCCTGGATAGTTATTGGACTTGTTCAACACGTCATTTTTAAGCGGAATTTGGCGAATCGCGGTTCTATGAACTGCGGAAACAAGTTTCCGGCGGAAACTTGTTTCCGATAGTTCGACGATAGCTGATTTATCAAACAAGTCTATTTTTTAACTATGTGGGGTGATGCGGTATGAATCAATGGTTTGCTGTCCCGGCAATGATAGATCTGCCATCTCAGGTTATATCTGACCTTCCGTCATCACCGTCCGCAATTTTACCTCTCTTTTTTCCTTATGTTACACCTTATATCACAGGCAAGAGACCCGTGTGACCGCCGTTCGTAGTACCGCGGGCTCACCGGTCGCAGATCCGCGTAGGTGTTAGTGGGTGTGCCCCCCAACCCCCCGGTCCGCCCGGTGTCCGAACACCCCGCCCGAAATTTACCCACTGTTTTTACATTCTGTACCCCCTTAAAACCCCGCCACCCCACCCGTGCGACCGCTGTTCGTCCCCCCGCGCCCCCACGGGTCTCAGAGCCGCTTAGGTTTAAGTGGGAGTCCCTCCCACTCGAGTGAGAGCCGCTCAGGTTTAAGTGAGAGTCTCTCCCACTCGAGTGAGAGCCGCTCAGGTTTAAGTGAGAGTCTCTCCCACTCGAGTGGGAGCCGCTCAGGTTTAAGTGAGAGTCTCTCCCACTCGAGTGAGAGCCGCTTAGGTTTAAGTGGGAGTCCCTCTCACTAAGAGATTGCTTTAGCAATCTCAAGTGGGAGCCGCTCAGGTTTAAGTGGGAGCCTCTCCCACTCGAGTGAGAGCCGCTTAGGTTTAAGTGGGAGTCGTGCAAACCGGCGGAGTCGTGCAAACCGGCGGAGCCGGTTTGCTTAGGAGTTTTGCGGGCGATTATGAAGGTGTGGATTTTTCTAATTCCGCAAAACTCCAAGCGCTAGTTTTTCGGGCTGGAGTGCGGGGAATTAGTGGAACCCTGCGGGTTGCGGGGAGTTTTTTCCGCCAAAGGCGGAAAAAACTCCTAAGCAAGCGGCTCCGCCGCTTGCACGGATTTCTGCGTCCGTATAGGAGGGATGATATGAAAAGCGAAATGTTGTTAAGGCGGTTTCATGAGCGCCGGAACCCTATGCTCCAGGGCGGGCTTATGCTGGGCGCGGCTTTGCTGTGCCTGGCCCTGGCGGGCTGCAAAAATCCATCCGCCGGCGGCGTGGAACAGACCCCGCAGTATACGGTTACCTTTGACGTGGACGGGGGAACTTCCAAAGACTCCGAAACGCTGACGCAGACCCGGACAGTTGAGGAAGGCGCGGCCCTGGGCGCGGAGGATATGCCCCCGGAGCCAGAGAAAGACGGTTACAGCTTCGGCGGCTGGTGGACGGAGAAAGAAGACGGCGAAGAGCGGTTTGCCCAGGATACGCCTGTAAACGGGAATATAACCGTGTACGCCAAGTGGATTTCTAAGGATTCGGGATTTACGGTAACTTTTGACGCGGACGGCGGGGAGCCGGCAAAGCGGACGCGGACGGTTAATAAAGGCGAGGCGCTGGGCCCTGAGTCCATGCCCGGAGACCCGGCAAGGAAGGGATATAAGTTCCTCGGCTGGTGGACGTCGAGGAGAGGCGGCGGGAATCAATTTACTCAAGAAACGCCGGTAAGCAAAAATATAACCGTGTATGCCAAGTGGATCCCCCTCTATACGGTAAGCTTTGACACGGACGGAGGAGAGCCGGGCGTTCAGACCCGGGAGATTGAAGACGGAGGGACTCTGGGCGCGGAGTCCATGCCGTCCGGCCCCGCGCGGGGAGGCTACAGCTTCGGCGGCTGGTGGACGGAGAAAGAAGGCGCCGGGAAGCGGTTTACTCAGGAAACGAAGGTAACAAAGGATATAACGGTATACGCCAAGTGGGTTTCCTGGGATTGGGGGAAGACGGCAACATTCAACGCGGACGGCGGGGAGCCTCCTGAGCAGTTCAGGACAGTTGAGGAAGGCGCGGCCCTGGGCGCGGCGGATATGCCTCCGGAGCCTGTAAAGAGCGGACATAAGTTTCTCGGCTGGTGGACGGAGAAAGAAGGCGCCGGGGAGCGGTTCACCCAGGAAACGAAGGTAACAGAGAATATCACCGTGTACGCCAAGTGGGTAATTGCCCGCACGGTAAGCTTTGACGCGGCCGGCGGCAGCCCGGAAACGCAGACCCGGATTGTTGAAGAAGGCGCGGCGGCGGGCGAACTGCCTCTGCCGGCCAAGAGCGGCGCCGTCTTCGCCGGCTGGTATTATGAGCAGGACGGCAAAGAAGCGGCGTTTACCCAGGACACGCCGGTAACGGCGGATATCACCGTGTACGCCAAGTGGGTATTCCGGGTAAGCTTTAACGCGGCCCTTGGAACCTTCGATGACGGCTCCGAAACTCAGACCCTGGATGTGGCGCCCGGCGGGCTTATATACCCGCTGCCTGAGAATGTTTCCAGGGAGGGCTTTAGCTTGGGCGGCTGGTACACGGAGCGGAACGGCTGGGGAACCCGGTTTACCGCAAACGACCCGGTAAACAGCCAAATAGACCTGTTCGCTAAGTGGGTATGCAAAGTAACTTTTAACGCGGCCGAAGGAACCATCGGCGGCTCCCAAACGCGGACCCTGGATATATCGCCCGGCGAGGCGGTGAGAGGCAGTGCGCCCTCCCCCGCCAGAGAAAACTATGCCTTCGAAGGCTGGTATACGGAACCGGACGGCGGCGGGGACCTGTTTACCGGGGACACGAAGGTAATGGCGAATATCACCTTATACGCCAAGTGGGGACCCATCCGTTACACGGTAACTTTTGACGCGGCCGGAGGAAGCCCGGAAACGCGGAGCGTCCGTATAAGACAGAACACGGCTTTGGGCGAACTGCCCGGGGCGCCGGAAAGGGGTAAACGCTATACCTTCGGCGGATGGTATACGGAAGCGGACGGCGGCGAGCCGTTTGCCGTGGAAACGCTGGTAACAGAGGACATAACCGTATACGCCAAGTGGATTCGAGGCGCCTTCATAGACCTGGCCGCCACACCGGAAGACGCAGCCGGCGAAGACTGGACCTACGCGAACAATGTCTACACGATTAAGAACGGCGCCGAGGTCACCGTAACGAACAAAACCACAACGCGGCGCATTGTTGCGGCAGGGGGCGCAACGGCAACTATTACGCTTGAGAACGCGGATATACAACTGGACGGCGCCGCTCCTCTCGACGTATACAATGCGAATGTAACGCTCAAGCTTGCGGGTAATAACTTCCTCAAGGTGGTCAAGACATCAAATTGGGGAAGATTCGCCGGTATTAGAGCCCCTAACGGCTCTGTCCTGACTATCACGAGCGCGGCAGGGGACGGCTCGGAGGAAGGCGCGCTTGAGGCGCAAGGCGCCGGCAACGGCGGCACAGGCATAGGCGGTATGGTGAACGACGCCGGCTACTACGGCAACGGCGGTGAAATCAACATAAAGGGCGGCACGATTAAGGCTGTGGGCACTCACAATGGGGCCGGCATTGGCGGCTCCGGTACAACGGACACAGCCTCCCATGATCGAGGTTCAGGCGGCAAAGTTACCATCTCGGGCGGCAGGGTTACGGCCACGAGCGGCAACGACAGCGCGGGCATCGGCGACGGCCTTGGCGGCTGGGGCGGCGAAGTCTACATCACCGGGGGAACCGTAATCGCCAGCGGACGTACAGGCATCGGAGCGTCCCTCGGCGGCGCGGGCGGCAAAATAGAAATCTCAGGCGGCACGGTTAAGGCCAGCAATGGCAATGGCAATGGCAATGGGGCCGGCCTGGGCTGGGAGAGCGGCAATGGCGGGACAATCACAATCACGGGCGGCACGATTACGGCCACAGGGCGCGGCGCAGGCATAGGCGGAACGACAAACGGCGGGACAATCACGATCACAGGCGGCACGATTACGGCCACAGGGGGGAACGGCATAGGCGGGACAAACGGCGGTACAATCACGATTACGGGCGGCAGCGTGAAGGCTTCCAAGGTTTTATCCCCGCCCGTTAACGGCGGCGGCGCGCCCGTCTACCTCAACAC
>JAITSE010000068.1 GCA_031288005.1 Treponema sp. | reverse complement strand
CCAGGGCTGCAAAAATGTGGGTGAAGTGAGCCGTGGGAGTGGAGCGTAGCGGAACGACCTAGGCGAACGGAACCCCGGAGCGACCGAAGGGAGCGGAGCATATACAGACCTGTTATGCGCAGTACCGCCGTACTCCATTATTTTATTCTTTCCAATGTACCATATCATAAGGATAATAATTTAAATCTTTTATTATTACATCATCTAGTTGCAATATTTTCACTATTGCCCCGCTTTCAAAACTCCAATAACCACAATGATATGATTTTCCACGAGATTGTCCTGTGTCATTTGCGGGAAGCCATTGCTTTTGTAAATATTTTTTTAATCGTATCGTGGCATCTTCCTTATTTGTTTTTGATAATGTCTCAATTTCTTCAAATGCCGAATATGGCTTCTTCCACATGAATTTTGTACTCGCTCTTTTCCATTCAGGAAATCTAAAATTTATTAGTCAACAACCACCGCCAGAGGCGGTGGCTTGAGGGGGAGGCCCCTATAAGGGGCCTTAAAACCTTCTTGATACTGTTGTGTTCCGATCATTCCAAGCCTTATGTTTTGACAGCTTTCCACCCTGCTTTTTTCCATCAATAGGCATCCTAATATCCACAGACCATCCTTCATGTTTTCTTACGGCATAGCCGTCATTACATGACCACCGCCAAAGGCGGTGGTTTCTAAGTTTTAATGAACCATCACAGCCTGGCAAGGAGCTAAAATTAAAGCGTCCTTGTCCTGAAAATCATGTGCCGTTGTATTGTGCAGGAAAAAAAAATATGATAAAATAACCGTAGTTTCGAATAAAATGAGTTTTATTATGGGAGATATATTCCAAATGAAGATTAACCCCCCGGGCTTTCCAGCATTTTTAGTCCTGTCGATTGTATTTTGCGGTTATACCCATGGTCAATCCCAGACGCCTGATGAAAAAGCCGGTTCGCTGATTGCCCTAAAACCCGTTACCCGTCCTATACTGGAAATGATTCACCAAAGTGGGAATGATATTAAAAGCGTCCCCTACTTTATTTCCGATTCATTTTCTTTGGAATATTCCAAAACCACGCAAAACCTGGAAATTACCGAAAAGGGTGAGGTAGTGCTGAAAGAAATTGCCGTCAAAAACCGGATAAGTATCCCCGGAGAGACGGCTGGAACCCTGGCTGCGGTAAACTACGACTCTGGAGGCCGTATGCTTCTGGCAATAAATTTTGACGAAAGCGGCGAAACCTATCCGCTGATTTTTCGTGAGGGAGACTGGGACCGGTCATTTTATTTGGTGCACTATGCGCTGAGCAGCAAGGAAAGAAAGTTGTACTATGGCGAGCAGTTGTTCGATCTACAAAGTGAAACAATCCCCCGGCTGCAAATACGGTTTGAGGAAATCGAGGAACCACAGACGACAACTAAAACCCTGCAAGGCCGCAGGCCTGTATCAGAAAGAGTGGGAGGTCTTTAACTCCGGTATAGAGAGCGGACCCTTGCCGGCTTCCATAAATCTGGAAAGCGCCTTCTTAATCTTAATTTAATGTTTATTTGGATTGGTTTTTCTTAGTCAATAGTGCATCATCAAAGGGAGAAATTTTTTGAGGTTATCCTGCCCTTTCTTCGAAATATTTCAAAACATCTAAAAATTTGGTGATATAATTTTTTTATAGGAGGATGTGATTATGAAAACTGCCAAACATTTTATTGCCGTATCACTGATACTGCTGCTAAATGCGGTATTGGCGTTTGCGATGCCGGCTTCGGAGGCGGCCGCCGGGGAGGCTGCGTATGAACTCGTGCTGCTTCATACAAACGACCATCACGGCACGGCGCTGCCAAACAGCGGCAGAGGAGGACTTGCGGAGCGCGCTGCCTATATCAAAGCGATCAGGGCCTTGAATCCCCAGGTTCTGCTTGTGGACGCCGGGGACATCAATACCGGAAGCGCGCTGTCGAATATGTTCGCCGCGGAGCCGGATATCCTAGCCTATAATCTTATGGGATACGAAGCGGCCGTCTTTGGAAATCATGAATTTGACGGGGACCAGGAAAAACTGCTCAAGCAAATATCCCGGGCGGAATACCCGTTCATTTCGTCCAATATCAAGACAGCGGACGGCTCATACCTGGGGAATATTCCTTATCTCGTTAAAAAATACGACGGATTTACCCTGGGGCTTTTTGGCATCACCACTCTGCGTACAAAGACTATAGCCAGCCCGGATTCAAGCCTTGTATTCATAAACGAAATTGACGCCGCCCAAAAAATGGTAGAAATACTGCGTAACATTGAAAAAGTTGATATTGTGATCGCCCTTGCCCATATAGGGGATGTAAAGGAATCGCCAGATCACATTACCTCCCTTGAGCTGGCCGAGGCGGTTCCGGGCATAGACATCATCGTGGACGGCCATTCCCACTCCTTTTTCGAAGCTCCAAAACAGGCCGGAAATACCTACATTGTGAGCGCCAATGAATGGGGAAAATACCTCGGCTGCGGAAAACTAACCGTCCAGGACGGGAAGCTCGCGGGTTTCGATTGGAAGCCCATCGCCATAGGACCAGACCCGGAAGTAAGCGCCATGCTGGCTCCCTACATAAAGGAGGCCGACGCCAGCCTGAAGGAAGTCGTGGGCGAAGCCGCCGGCACTTTTGTTTTCGGAAACCGGCTGCCCCGCTATCAGGAGACCGCCATAGGCGGCATGATGTGCGACGCCAACGCCTGGTACTTCCGGGAAGTATACAAGCAGCAGATTGATTTTGCTTTTCACAACGGCGGCAATATAAGGGCCGAACTTCCCATGGGCCCGCTGACCCGGGAGCATATACTCACTGTTCTTCCTTTTGAAAACTATCTTTTTATGGCTTCCCTCAGCGGAAAAGACATCCTTGAACTGTTCAACTTCATCGCTTCCATTCCCCAGGGCGCGGGCGGCTTTCCTCAGTTTTCAAAAGAAGTCCGTTACACCATTGACTATACGGAAGGAGCAGGAAAATTGTTGGACTTGACGATAAACGGAGAGCCTGTAGACAGCGAAAAAACCTACCGCTTCTGTACAAATGATTATCTTCTCGGCGGCGGAGACGGCTACACGATACTGCAGAAGGCGGAGAATCCCTTTAACACATCGCTGCTTTTATCCTATGTTGTAATAGAGTGCATCCGCTCTCAGGATGGACCCATCACGCCCATGACCGACGGAAGGCTGACGATTATAGGCGGGATAAGTCCCTAGCATCCAGACAAAATCATCGCTGAAAGGCGCGCGTCCAGTAGGCCTCGGGGAGTTTTGGAACCCGCAGGGTTGCAAAACTCCTAAGCAATTTGCGAAGCAAATTGCAGGGACGCGCGGCCTGAACATCCTTCCCGCATCGCTACAAGCTGTATACTCTTGGCACCCGCTTATTAATGCCGCAGGTGATCTCGTAAGGGATAGTCCCAAGCCGGGCCGCCAACTCCGCGGCGCTGGGGGCAAGGCCGCCAAAAACCGTTACCGGCTCCCAGCGCTGAATGTCCGTGTCAGGTCCCAGGTCCACCATGCACTGATCCATACAGATGCGCCCCGCCAGGGGGTACATAGCGTCCCGGATGCGTACCGGCAGGTTCCCGCTCAAGCGCCGGGGCAGCCCGTCGCCGTAGCCAAGCGGGAGAGTAGCGATTGCGGTATCCCGGGGCGCTGTCCAGGTTCTGCCGTAAGAAACCGTCTCCCCGGCCCTTAGCCGTTTGATAAACGCAATCTGGGTGACCAGTTCCAATACCGGTTCCACCTCCGGCGCCCTTCCCGGCGCGCCGTAACCGTAAAGAATAATCCCAGGGCGCACCATGTCAAACCAGGCTTCTTCGTGGAAAATTACCGCCCCGGAATTGGCCGCGTGGAGAAGCCCCGGTTCGATTCCCGCCTGGCGAATCCCCTGAACGGCGGAACGGAAACGGGCAAGCTGTTCCCTGGTGTAGTCCATGTCAGCTTCCGCCTGAGAATCCGCCGCGGCCAGGTGAGTAGCTGTTCCCGCAAGTTCCAGGAAAGGACTGCCGGCGATAAAGGCGGCGAGTTCCGCCGCGGCCTGCGGAGCGCAGCCCACCCTGCCCATGCCGGTATCAACCTTGATGTGTACAGGCAGCCGCTTCCCCGCCCTCTCAGCGGCCTCTGCCGCCGCCACCGCGTATTCCATGTCGCCGATGAGCAGGCTGAGTTCCCTGGCGGCTGCAGCAGGAAGCTCCTCCGGCAGGGGAATGGACAAAACCAGAATGGGAGCCTCTATGCCCGCCTCCCTAAGTTCAAGCCCCTCGTCTACAAAAGCCACCGCCAGATATGCGGCCCCCGCTTCCAGGGCCGCCCGGGCGACAGGAAGCGCCCCGTGACCGTAGGCGCCGGCCTTTACCGGCATACAGATTAAAGGATTCGGCCCGATCCTGGCCCGTACCGCCGCTATATTCCGGCCAAGCCGGTCAAGATGAATTAGCGCTTTAGTTGCCCGCATGAAAGCAGTGTATTACATTCAAACCCAAGGGGCAATGTCTTTTCTCCAAGTCCCAAGGAACCCGCAGACCGGAGACTTTTAGTCTCATGGTCTGAAGACCTCAGTCTACTTTGGAAGCTCTAAAGTCTTCTTTGGAAGTTCTAAAGTCTACTTTGGAAGTCCCGGCGTCTCCTCTCGAAGTCCCGGCGTCTCCCCTCGAAGTTTTAAGGAACCCGCAGACCGGAGACTTTTAGTCTCATGGTCTGAAGACCGCCGGTCCCTGAGACCTCCGGTCCCTTAGCGGGTTCCACGTCTCCCCTCGAAGTCTCAGACTACAGCACCGAAACCTTACAAAAGACTAAATTTATGCCATAATCCCCTGTAAGCAACAGTGAATAATGCCAGGAGGGTAAAAAATGGCGAATAACAACGATTGGCTCCCCAAGAGGGAGCAGGATTTGGCGGATTTGTGCCAAAAATGGAAGACGGGGCTGGAAAATCCGGCCAATGTAACGGCGTTTGGATGGAACAAAACGGAGGTTCAGGCGGCGCTGACCCAGGTTAAC
>JAITSE010000060.1 GCA_031288005.1 Treponema sp. | reverse complement strand
CATGCGGCCTGCTTGCTGTCTTTAAAGGAATAAAGCTATTGCGGCCTGTTTAAGAATACAAAATAGGCTTGTTCACCGGAACCGCTGTGTCAGGTGAACAAGTTCACTTTACAATTACTAGAAATTGAGCATAATAACTAATTGGGGGTTAAATTTAAGGTTTTTATGAAATACAGGGCTCAATTTTCCAAAGGCTGGCAAGGAACATGGGTATGTGATGCAATTAATGATATTAGGGCATGGGAAACTGTAAAAGACTTTATAAACACACATACTCAAACAGTTGTAGTAGATATTAGTGAAATTTGGGAATTAGATGAAACTGGAAACGCTGTTAGAAAACTTAATGATTATAAAGCATATTTTACTCCATATAAAGTCAATTATGCAAATGGGGAATGTATATTAAATATATACCGGGAAAAAGATGATGTATTGGTTTGGAATGAGGCAAAAAAGGTAATAAAAAAAGAATATAACTCTGAGGTTTCTTGGATAGAAGAACTTGATAAAATAAATCAAAATACAATTAGGAGGCTTGGCGGTTATAAAGAATGTAAAAAAATTAAAGACAAGGTTAGAAAACAAATAGTAAAGAATGAAAATCTGGAAGACGAAGAAGTCAATGAAGAAAAAGCCGTTTATAAAGCATATTTTAGTGATGGTGAATGTTCGGGGCCATATATCGCGGATATTTCAGAAAATGATACAATTGCTTTAAATATGGCAAATTTTAAATTAAAACAATATGCAGAATATAATGGAATTGATGTTAATGAAATAAAAGTAACTAAAGTTGAAGAGCTTAACGAGAACAAATTATTTGAGGTGAATCTCATTCGTAAAAGAGAAAAGAAAAATAGAATATTGTCCATAAGGGAATGCAGCTAAATGGATAAAATTATTTTAAAATATCAGTCTTCAAAAAAAATTGCAGAACTTGATGATTATAGGAATTTTACTCAAAAACAGGAAGTTGATAAAGCATTTCATACTCTTGAGGGAATATTGAAGGGAATAAATATTGACAATGAAATTAATCGAATAGAAATTGAGAAATTAAGAAATTGGTGTGGGGAATATTATGCATATATAAATCGTCCTCCGTTTTCAGAAGTAATAAATTTAATTAATTTTGTTCTTGAAGACAATATTCTTACAAAAGAAGAATATGATGATTTAGTATGGGTTTGTAACAATATAACAACTCCAAATAAATACTACGATGCAATAACTGCCGATTTACAAAGATTACAGGGAATATTACATGGGATTTTATCTGACAATGTTATTACAAAAGATGAATTAGACGGTTTAGAAGATTGGGTTAAAGATCACCCAAGTATGATCGGGTACTATCCCTATGATGAAATAGAAGCGTTGTTATTTGCGGTTTTGGATGACGGTAAAATTACCGATGAAGAACAAAATTTATTAAAAGTCTATTTTTCACAGTTCATAGATGTAAAAAATACTGCCATAGATTCTAATGAATTAGAAGCATTAATGCACTCAATGAGTATTCCTTCAATTTGTACAATGAATCCAAATGTTGAATTTCAGGATAAATTGTTTTGTTTCACTGGAATATCATCCAAAGGAAAACGCAAGGATATTGTAGAAAAGATAATTTCTCTTGGAGGAAAATACAATAACAATATGGTCAAAGGGACAAATTATTTAGTAATAGGAGATAGAAATAATCCATGTTGGGTTTTTTCTTGTTATGGCAGAAAAATTGAAAGGGCAATAGAGGACAGAAAGGTCGGATTGCCAATACAAATAGTAAAAGAAATAGATTTTTGGGATGAAACTTATAAATATTAATTATACAAGCAGAAAACGACTTCGCCAAACAGGACTTTTTTACAGGCCGGGGGGCTGGCTTTTCGTGTATGCAAGGCCAGCCTAAAAATAGCGCAGAATATGTGTTGACAGCGGAGCTGCCTCTAGTATAAAAAATTATACGTTTTGAGGGTTTTATGGAGAAAGAAAAGGCTCCCAAAAATAGAACTTTGACCGTTTCTGAAAATGAAATCAAACTGCGATTAGAAAGATCAGAGTCCACCTGGAATGATTTTATTGAATCGAATGATTTACATAAACGGATTATTATTAATAACTCAAGTTTATTCGACTATCATAGGCAAATTAATAATTTAGTTGAAAAATATTCAATAGAAAATGAGAAGCCGAATTTTTTATTCGTATTGAGGGTTTAATACCCCGCCAAACCGAAGGTTTGATCTCTGCGGCGGGGTTGGTTGATATGTTGAGCCAAATAGAAAATTTGAATTGATTTTGAAAAAATTCATCCAGGACGCGAGCCTTTCCCCGTGGCTGACTTGTTATGTCGTTAACGCCTTTTTGCGCTGTTATGAGCCTCATAGTTGGATTTTGCGGGAGGCAATGCGGGGGCTTGATTAAAATTTTTATGCCTGTTATAGTTTGCTTTCTCCCAGCGGGGATTATTAGCCTTCCGCCGCCGGGTGTCCTGGGTCATTGCCCGGAATTCCCGCATGAGGGCTGGATCAAGCGGGATAAAATCAAATAATGCAGTTAAGCGCGTTTAAGCGCGGCAGGCTGCCAGGAGGATGAGATGAGCGCCGCCATCAGGCTGAAAAAATTCGGGAGCAAGAAGCGTCCCTATTACCGTATTGTGGTCATGGACAAAAGGTCCGCCCGGGACGGAAAATCTATTGAAGAACTGGGTTATTATCATCCTATAGAAACCGATGATAAACAGATACTTTTTGACGCGGATAAAGTCAGAGCCTGGGTGGAAAAGGGCGCTGAGATCAGCGATACGGTCCGGGATATCTTGAATAAAAAAAACTTTTCCCTGTAACCGGGTCCTCGGCTGGGCGGAAATGCTCAGAACCCCCGCCGCGGGCGCTTTTCCCGTAGAATCCTGGTAAATCTTCCAGGTTTTTGTTTTTGAGGAGAAATATGGAAAAAGATTTGATTGAATATATCGCGAAATCCATTGTGGATAACCCGTCCGCGGTATCGGTGAGCGTTGAGGAAAAAGAAACAGTTACCTTGCTGGAACTAAAGGCCGCCCCGGAAGACACGGGAAAATTGATCGGTAAGGGCGGGCGTATTGCCAAGGCTCTCAGAACCGTCCTTCAGGCCGCAGCCGTAAAATCCGGAAAACATCCGGTTTTGGAAATTATAGACTGATAAATTGACGTCTCTGTTCGTGACAGGCATCCTGGGTTCTCCTTTCGGCCTGGAAGGGTACATCAAAGTCAGCTCGCTTTCCGGGGAAACCGCCCACATCGTCCGCCTGAGCCGGATGACGGTGCGCCGGGATGGGGAAGAAAAAACCTTTGATATTGAGCGCTTTGAAAAAAAAGGCGGATCCCTGCTCGTCAAGTTCAGGGGCATAGATTCTCCTGAGGCCGTCAAGCTCCTTAAAGGGGCGGAAATCGTTACGGACCGCGAAAACGCCGCTCCCCTGGGGCCTGACGAATACTACATTGCGGATTTACGGGGCATAGCAGTGATCTCCCCGGAGGGCGAAGACTTGGGGCGGGTGACGGATATTCTGGAAGGGGGCGGCGGGAATCTTGTGGAGATAAAGCTCTCTTCGGGTGAAGTCAGACTGGTCCCTTTCAGAAAAGAATTTTTTGGAGATGTCAGCCCGGAGCAGGGCCGTGCCGTGCTTCTCTGCCGCTGGATTCTTGAATCTAAAGATTCTTAACAGGGTAACGATGAAGTATACGGCGCTTTCCCTTTTTCCGGAGATTATTGACGCTTACTTTGCCGCATCCATCATGGCAAAGGCGGTAGACCGGGGTATTGTTGAATACCGCTCCATAAATATACGGGATTTTGCCCGGGACAAGCGCCGCACCTGCGATGACGCGCCCTATGGCGGCGGCGCGGGTATGCTGATGCTCCCGGAACCTCTGGGTCTCGCTCTTGAGTCCGCCGGGGTTAAGCCCCGCCCGACTCCGCCGCTTACGGGCAGGCGGGTAATCTATCTTTCTCCTTCGGGAAGGCCCTTTACCCAGGCCGCCGCTCGTGAATTAGCGGGAGAGGCGGAACTTGTTCTTATCTGCGGACGTTACGAGGGGATAGATCAGCGGATCATAGACCTTTACGCGGATGATGAGATTTCCGTAGGAGATTATGTGCTTTCTTCAGGTGAGGCGGCCGCTTTGATCTTGATAGACGCCACATACCGGCTTTTGAGCGAGGTGATTACCCCGGAATCTCTTGAAGAAGAAAGTTTTTCCGGCAATTTACTTGAGTATCCCCAGTATACACGCCCGGAAATTTATGCTACTCTAAAGGTTCCGGAAGTTTTGCTCTCCGGGCATCATGAAAATATCCGCCGCTGGCGGCGCAGAAAGCAGGTGGAAAAAACATTGGCCATAAGGCCGGATTTAATAGACCGGGGAGAAACCCTGGGGCTGTTTGACCGGGAAACCGGTCAGATTATAGAAGAACTGAGGTGGAAAGATGAACGAGATTAGGGCGATTGAAGCCTCCCAGATGAAAACCAATTTGGATGATTTTAATGTTGGAGATACCGTAAAGGTTCATTTTAAAATCATTGAAGGTAAAAATGAGCGGATTCAGATTTATGAAGGTCTGGTGATTGCTATGAAGAACGCCCGGGTGGGTAAAACTTTCACGGTCAGGAAGAATTCCTACGGCGTTGGGGTTGAGCGGGTATTTCCTTTCCATTCCCCCCGTATTGCCAGAGTAGAGCTTTCCCGCCCCGGTAAGGTCCGCCGGGCAAAACTCTATTATATCCGGGACAAAATCGGTAAGGCCGCTAAAATCAAGGAACGTATCATCAGGAAAACTTCTCCGGCCAAGATTGTTCCGGCTGTCCAGCCCTCCGCTTCGGATCAGTCGTAATGGGGGTTGTTCCCCTGGGAACCTGTGAAGCTTTCGTGGCCTGAATCCGGCGGGCCTATTTTTCCTGCCGGAGTTTTATCGTCAGGCGGCGCTTTGCTTCGCGGAAACAAGGTTTTGCCGTCTAAAGACGGCGTTTCTTCCGTGAAAAAGATTCCGCTTCCAAAGCTCCGGGAACAGAGCGCGGAAAATCAGACGTTTAGGGAGCAGCCCGGGCCGGGCATACTCCGGGAGGATTCCCGGCCTGAAACGTCGCAAAAACAGTCGGAGCTTTTAACCCGGCTTACCCGTTCCCTTAACCTGCCGCTGGATGCTCTTTCTTCAGCATTTATTTCCTTTGCGCTTCATTTTTCGCTGCCTCTGGACCCTGTCCTGCTCGCGAGGCTCAGGCGGGGAGTTCTGTCCCTCCCCAAGTTTCGGGAATCATCCGCCATGGCTGCCGCGGCCGCCGCAGGCAAAGGGCTGGAGCTTAGCCCGGAAGCTCTAGAGAGGTATACGGCGGCCATAGACCCTGATGCCCGCCGGAAACAAAACAATGAGGATTCGCCGGGCGGCGGCTCTGAGAGTTCCGGGGAGGATAAATACTTCCGGTTTTCCTTCTCCGGCATTCCTGACGCTGGCGGATTAAGAAAAATTCGAGATACGGTCGACAAAAATGAGCCGCTATTGAGTATATTGAATTCTATACCCGGCAAAGACGGGGAGCACTGGCTGGTTTATCCTTTTCAAATTGAAGCGGGCGGAAAGCGATTTCTGATTTCAGTGCGGATAGCGGATGGAAACGGAAAAGAAGACGTAACTCTGGCGGTGGATGCCGCCGGAGAAGATAGACGCTGGCTATTTGTAATGAAGCGGCCTGTACATCCACAGCGGCGCGGGCCTGAGCCGTCTGACGCGGCGCCGCTTAAAGAAACCATGGTTTCCCTCTGGCCGCCGCCTGGACTGCGGGAGCGTAAAATTCTGGAAAAGGAAATTTTTGACGCCCTGGGAGAGGCCGGCGGACGGGTGATCCTGCGGGATAATGAATCCTTATTGATGGAATTTAGAGATGAAGCCTTGCCCGCTATAAATGAGGAGATATAAAATAGAAAAGCCGCGGAAAATCGCTTCGGCGATAGGATATGACCCGGAAGAAGGGATCCCCCGGATTATTGCTTCCGGACATGGCCGGGAAGCGGAGCGGATCATAGCGTTGGCGCAGGAAGCAGGCATAACTGTAGTAGAGGACCCTGCTTTGGCGTCGGCGTTGACGGGCGCTTTCAAGCCGGGGGACTATGTACCCGAATGGTGCTGGGAAGCGGCGGCAAAAATACTTGCATTTGTATTTGCAAAGGAAGTTAAAGGGTGAAGGTTTTTTCAGCGCTCCGCGGGCCGGTTTTATATTTTCAAATGTCCCCGCTGGCATTGAGATACGCACAAAGGATTTCATCAAAGGCGCGGCTGATTCCGGAAATTTCCCTCAAAAAACATGAATAAGGGCAGGGAGGGAGAGAACAGGGCTGCTGCTGAAGTGGAAGCGGCGGGAATGCGGATTGTTGCCAGAAATATCCGCTCCCCGGCGGGAGAAATAGATATTATCGCGCTGGATGGAGATACCTTGGTATTCATTGAGGTAAAAGCTTGGTCGATTTATGGCATAGAAAGTCTGTCTTACGGAGTAGACCAGAAAAAACAGCGAAGAATTATAGAAACCGCTAAGTATTTTCTTTCCGTTCATCGAGAATATAATAGTATGGCTGTTCGTTTTGATGTTATTTTTATTGATTCTGAAAAAGTAACTCGCATTGAATCGGCGTTTGTGGAGTGCGTATGACAGGGAGTCAAAGCAAAGGCCGGATGCCTCTTTCCAGAATTGAATTTTTACGTGAAAAGATAAATAATGAAATGTATCTTTATGAAGCTATATATCGTATTGCTCAGGTTTTGAGCAATGATATTTTAGACATTCCCCAGGGAGGGCCTGTTTATGGGCGGCAGTGGAAGAAGCAGAAATAGCCATAGAAAATCCTTAAAACGCCGGGACAAAGGCTGTGATGACCGGCAGAATAATCAGCCGAATCACGGCAAAACAAAGATAGGGGAGATTTATCATTTTGATAAAAACCGCGCCGCCGGGTTTGATCGGCCCAGGTGGACTCCGGTAAAATTGCCATCGGATCCGCTTCCCGTTCCCGATTGTTCCCTTTGCGGAAAACCAATTAAGGATATAGCCGAAGCTGTGACTGACAGAATTACCGGGGCGCCGGCGCATTTTGACTGCATTGTCTCACGAATTTCAGAGAGCGAGAAGATGGAAAAGGGAGATACGATTGCCTATATGGGAGGAGGCCGGTTTGGTATTGTTTATTCCGCCGCTCCCCATGACGACCGAAGATTTAAGGTAAAAAAAATTATTGAATGGGAAGATAAAGGGAACAGGGCTGAATGGAGGCAAATCGTGGCCGATCATTTTTCTCTTACATAATATGGCAGACTATGAAAAGGATTTTTTATCAAATCCAAAAGTTGTTGAAAACTATGCATTTCTTCAGAGTATAGGGGTATTTAAGTATATTGATGAACTGAACCGGGAAATTCGTCATTGCAGGAGCCTGCTTTCAGGAGCGGCGGAAATTTTTAACCAGACCTCTATCGATGACATTATGAATGCTACGGTATGGCAGATTTCCGATCAGTTTCTCCCGTCTTTTATTGTTTTTTTGTGGAAAGCTCAGCAGAATAAGCCTGATGTAACTATCAAAGCGTATAAAAACTATAAACTGGTAGACCTGCCGGTCAGTATTGATTCCATCAATTCTGTGGAACCTTTTTTTCAGCAAAACAGACAGTCTGTTAATTACTCCTTTTTAAGACCTCATATAGAAAACAGCGGTGGCAGCCTGCTTAACAGCCTGGATATTATGGCCCCGGAGCTGGTAATTCCTATCCTTGGGCCTTCCGGCGGTCTCTACGGGATTATTCTTGTGGGAGCCAAAATGCTGGCGGACTCCTATACCCGGCGGGAATTGAATTTCCTGAATCAGATCATGTCATTTGTTTCCCAGGCCATTCAGAATCACCTTCATTATGAGCATTCTGTCCGGGACGTAAAAACCGGCCTTTTCAATCATGGTTTTTTCATCACACGGCTGAATGAGGAAATCGCCCGGGCGGACCGTGGAGAAGGGGAATCGTCCCTTATTGCAATTGATGTTGACAAATTCAAGACTTTTAATGACAACTATGGACATCTGGCGGGCGATAAGGTTCTTGAATGTATCGCTATGGTTATAAAACAGAGCGTCCGCCTTGAGGATGTGCCTTCCCGTTTTGGTGGCGAGGAATTCAACATCCTCCTTCCGAACACCGACAAAAATACCGCGCTGATCGCGGCGGAACGTGTGCGGAATGCCGTCGCCAATACGGTAGTCCCCTGGGACCCGCCTTTGCCTCAGGTAACCATCAGCCTAGGGGTGTTTACATTCAATAAATACACGGGGTTTATTGCGGATGAAATTCTCTACAGGGCTGATGAGGCGTTGTACCAGTCCAAGGCAAACGGCAGGAATCGCACTACTGTTTCCGGTTCCCATGGTTTATACCACAAGGCTCAGAGGATTGAAAAGAAAGCCGCTGCCGGGAAAGCATAGAGCTTTTTATGCGTTTTGCCGGCGGTTTTTAACGGGCGCTTAGACAAGATGATCGGTATAATAGGCGCCATGGAAGATGAAGTAATCATACTCCGTAAGGCTATGACGGAAGCTAAGTCCTTTCAAGAAAAGCCGGAAGGCTTTGAATTTATTTTGGGAAAGCTGGAGGGAAGACCCGTGGCCCTGCTGCGCTGCGGCATAGGCAAAGTCAACGCCGCTGTTGGCTGCGCTCTTCTCATAGAACGGTATCATCCGGAAGCGGTAATCAACACAGGTTCCGCCGGGGGCATAGACCGGGACCTCAGTTTTGGAGACGCAATTATTGCCGGCGGACTGATCTACCATGATGCGGACGTAGTCAGTTCAGGCTACGCTCCGGGACAGATTCCCGGTATGCCTGCGGTTTTTACGGTTCCTGAAGACCTTATACGCCGGGCTGAACAGGCGGTGGATGAACTCGTGCGGGAAGGGCGTCTTCCGGGAACTTTTCACCATGTCAGGGGCCTTATTGGTTCCGCCGATGTATTTATGGACACCGCCGAAAAAATTAAGCAAGTCAAACTGGTTTTTCCCGGTATCCGGGCTGTGGAAATGGAGGGGGCCGCTGTCGCCCATACCTGTTTCCTTTTTTCTGTTCCGGCCCTGATCATCCGGGCTGTTTCAGATATAGCCGGAGCGGAGTCCCCCATAAAATTTGACGAATTTCTCCCCATTGCTTCAAAACATTCAGGAGAAATAGTCCGCCGGATTATACGTAATTGGCAATAGGATTAAGAGCCTCTTGCAAAACCCGGTTAGCGCGGACCTTCGCTCCGATGCAGAGTCTCTTACAGTTTTTCACCAACGGACCGCGGTTCTATGGACCGCGGTTCTACGAACCGATGGTTCTACGAACCTTAAGTTCGAGGACTGTGAAATGTACATTTTTAAGAGCTGCTCTTTATACAACGCCGGTTTTGAAGAGCCTCATAATACTCCCGGCCTTTAGGCGGGAGCACGGTAAAAACAGGAGAATTTGATGCAAAAAATCGCCAGCTTTCAAATCGATCATCTCAGATTAAAACCCGGGCTCTATGTATCCAGGAAAGATGAATTTGGAGGGAGCATACTCACAACTTTTGACCTCCGCTTTAAGCAGCCGAATACGGAGCCTGTAATTGATATGCCCGCCCTTCACACGATTGAACATCTTGGGGCGACTTTTCTGCGTTCCCATAAGGACTGGGCCGGGCGGACAGCTTATTTCGGGCCAATGGGATGCCGTACCGGGTGTTATATGATCCTGGAAGGCGATCTCAGCTCCGAAGCTGTCCTGCCCCTGGTCAGAGAGATGCTCGACTGGATTATCGCTTTTAAGGGAGTCATTCCCGGGGTCGCTCCGGCGGAATGCGGCAACTGGCAGGAGCAGAACCTTGATATGGCTAAGTGGGAAGCCAAACGCTACGCAGAGATACTGAAAAATCCGTCCTGGAAAAATCTAAACTACCCGGCGTAACGGTTATGGCAAATTTGCGGCGGAGAAGATAGACTTACGGTATGCGGAATAAACTTACCATGGAGCTGGCGGTCTGCGGTTTTAACGCGGCGGCGGCTGTGGGGGAACTGCACCCGGAAAAAATCAACCGGCTGTTTCTCCGGGAAGACAGGCTAAAACAGTTCGGTAAAGTTTGCAGCAATTTGGCTGAGCGGAAACGGCCCTATAAAATATGCGATGATGAAGAACTTGAGCGGCTCTGCAAGAGCATACACCACCAGGGGGTAGTTGCCATGATAGAGGAGCCTGTGCTGGAGGATATTAGCCGGGAGGACATAGACTTCTGGGCGCGGGAAGGCTTGACTGGGCTGATTCTGCACTCTGTCGGGAATGATCACAATCTTGGGGCTATTGTCCGCTCCGCCGCCTTTTTCGGCGTCCATTTCGTGATTCTTTGCGAAGCTGACGAAGAAGCCCGTCTCTCTACCGGCGCTTACCGGGTCGCCGAAGGCGGTATGGAATACGTAAATTTTCGTAAGGTGCGAAATACCGCGGCCTTTCTAAAACGCATTGCGCCCTGGATCATCACCCTGGGGGCGCTTACAAGGGCGCGGCTGCGGCTGCGGGATATGAACGCGATCATTCAGGAAAAAGCCGCCGCCCGGAGGAGCGCCAATCCTGGAATTGCGGTCGTGCTGGGAAACGAGGAAACCGGTCTTCCTAAAGAAGCTGAAGAACACTGCGCCGCGCTAATCCGCATTCCGGGAACAGGCCGGATCGAAAGCCTCAACGTGGCTCAAGCGGCCACGCTCTTCCTTCACGAACTTTACGAGCGTTAGGCTGAGGCAGGAATACTGTTCATGGAAGCGTATTTTCCCGCGCAGATGCCGCCCGCGGGCCGGGACATGGATCTGCCGCGGATTCGGCGCTTTCTTTCCAGCCTTTCTTTTCTGCCTGCTGAACTGCGGGGAAAACTGCCTGTACTTACGGATATAGCGGCCCTCTGCGCTGGAACGCCGCCTTACGGACCTGCCGGGCGGGGCCTGGACCGGCGTTATCTCCGTATATGCTTTGTCCAAAGCGAACTGGAGCGGCTGGATTTTAGGAAAGCCGGGCCGGGCGTCATATTTAACGATTTTGTTTTTGATCAGATTGATTTTTCCACATATAAAAAAATTTCAGAAAAAGATTTCGCCCTTTATTCACGGGAAGGGCTTGAAGATTTTGACGCCTCATTCTTTACGCGGAATTTCCGCTTGAGCCGTGAAAGCGCCCTGGCTCTGATCAAAGGAGCGTACACCAGAGCGGATGGTTTTTACCGCATCAAACAGGAAAAAATGCTCTCAAACTGCCTGCTTATGCCGGTTCTCAGAACTCTGCAAACCTCTTTGGAATTCGCGCCGCTGTTCACAAAAGAAACGGTCCTGGATGAATACCGCGCTCTGCTATGTTTTTTGGGCCGTCCGGGGAAAGCGGAAGGCGCTGAGACAGGGGAGCTTTGGACAGACCGCCTTTTTACATTCCTGTTAAAAGCCCTTCACAACGTTTTCATGATCCACCCTGACGGCATGAAAACAGACCTTTCGGTCCTTGAGGAAAAAAAGACTCTTGCTCTCCGGGGGACCTTTCATCCCCTCGGCAAAGCGTACACTGTCAGGTTAATGGAAGCTCAGGACTCTTAAGAATCAGCCTATTCGTCTCTGCGGGAGCCAAAAAGAGCGCCAAGCTGGTTGTTCACCATCAGAGTGGGCTGGTGCGTCGCGTCCAGAGTATCCCGCCACAGTTTGCCCTCCGGGTCTACGTGGTTCCTGATAACCGCTATTTTCATGGGCAGATGGACAAATTCGTTGTTGACAAGGCCGATAAGGACCTTTGTTTTCCCGGCCATGGCCGCGTGAACAGCGGCGTTTCCAAGACGCTCGCAGTAAATGGAATCATTGGGGCTTGCCGGAGCGGAACGGATCATATAGCTGGGATCAATATATTTAAGGTTGATTTCTATATCTTTGGCTTTGAAATACTCCACAATTCTGTCCTTCATGTAAGTTCCGGCGTCAGCGATCTTCGCGTTGCCGCCTGCGTCGGTCGTTTTTTCCTTTACAAGCTGATCCTGAAGTATACCCTCCGCAAGCAGTATGACCGCATGGTCCCGTTTTTTGATCCTCCTTTCCAGGTGATGAAGGAATCCGTTTTCACCGTCCAGTTCAAACGGCACTTCCGGGATCAGAACGAAGTTTACCTCGTGGCTCGCCAGAGCTGTATGGGCCGCTATAAATCCCGATTCCCGGCCCATTACCTTCACGAGGCCTATGCCGTTGATCTGGGAATGGGCTTCCATGTGCGCGGCGGTTACCGCTTCTACCGCCTTGGCAACCGCCGTATCAAAGCCGAAAGACTTCTGAATATAGGAAAAGTCATTATCCACTGTTTTTGGGATGCCGATCATGGCAATTTTGAGACCCCGCCGTCCGATTTCCTCAGCTATCTCAAGTGAGCCTTTCTGGGTTCCATCGCCGCCGATGGTAAAGAGGACATTGAGATTCAGCCGCTCAAGCGCGTCCACGATACGGGAAACCTCTTTGCCGCCGCCCCGGGCGCTTCCCAGCATAGTGCCGCCAATTTTGTGAATGTCGTCCACAACGTCAGGATTAAGCTGTATAGGGCTGAATTTTTTGTCATCCTCAAGGAAACCCCGGTAGCCGTAGCGAATCCCGGAAATTCTGGTGACCCCGTAGCGGCGGGACAGGCAGCAGACTATTGCCCGGATCACGTCGTTGAGTCCGGGACACAGTCCGCCGCAGCTCACTATTCCAGCGTGCACATGATTCGGCATAAAGTATATTTTTTCCCTGGGTCCGGCGCATTCAAAAACCTGGCTCCTTTTCACAGGCTGCTGTTCTCCAAGGGAAACCAGCGCGTCAGGCCAGACAAATTCATCATCCTTCACATAGTTGGCGATAAAATCGCCCGCTGTTTTTGACATTGTGATAGGCGAATCGACATTGCCGGTCCCCAGAGTCTCAATGGTAAAATCTATAGGTTCGTGTTTATTGCTCATAAATATCTCCTGCATAAAAACGCTGAAGCCCGCGGGTTTTAGTCAGGCAGGGCCGCGTTTAATAAGGCTGACGCTTCAGAATTTGACATTTTGAAACATCCGTCTAAAATAGATTTTATATGGATAGTGAAGTTTTGGAAAGACGTCTCGAAAAAATTGAGACAAAACTGGCCTTCTTGGAAGATTTTATTGTGCGGCTTCAGGGCGAAGTGGTAGAGAGAAATGCCGGTATAGACGCCATTAAAGCCGAACACGCGGCGGTGAAAGAGAAAGTCTTGCAAATATCCCGGGAACTTTCGGCAACGCAGTTTCCGGAGGAAATTCCCAATCAAAAGCCGCCTCACTATTAAACCGGGAAGAGCCGTGCGTCCCTTGCGGGCCGCTGGAGAACCGCGCTGCGGTTCTCAAATCCGGGGAGTTTTAGGAACCTTCGGTTCCATGCCGCCCAACAAGTTCACGCGGAAACGCGGAAACATCGGAAACGCGGAAACGGCGAAAACGAAGTTTCCGCGTTTCCGGAGTTTCCGAGTCACAAATAGTGCAAAAACTCCAAGGGAACCATCGGTTCTACGAACCGCGATTCTACGAACCGCAGGGTTCCCAGAGGGGCTCAGGATTAAGTGAGAGGGGCTTTAGGATTAAGTGAGAGTCTCTCTCACTCGAGTGAGAGCGGCTCAGGATTAAGTGAGAGTCTCTCCCACTCGAGTGAGAGCGGCTCAGGATTAAGTGAGAGTCTCTCATAGAGATTGCTAAAGCAATCTCTTAGTGGGAGTCGTGCAAACCGGCGGAGCTGAGACCGGAGGTCTCAAGTTTGCTTGGAGTTTTGCGGATTGTTTTTGGGTGAAGTGCAATTTGCTTTGCAAATTGTTTAGGAGTTTTGGGAGCGGCGTCTAAGTTGCGGATATTGTTGTAAGTCCCAAAACTCCCAAGGAACCCGCAGGGTTCGCAAAACTCCATAGTCCTAAGGGCTGATTCCCGGGGAAAAACCCGGAAAACCGGCCCGGAAAGCAGTGCAAACCTAAGCAAGCCGCTAAGCAAGCCGTAGGCTTGCTTCGGCTTGCTTAGGGGAGTTTTTTGACCCGCATAGCCGGCAGGGGCCGGAATTCCACGGTGGTTCTCATCCTTACCGGAACCATCATGAACGCCCTCTTTTCCTCTGTTATTTCTTTTACCAAATACATGGCCGACGCGGACAATAAACTGCCGGAAATAACCTTTTGGCTTATGGGGAGTTTTGCCCGCTCGGGAAACGGCCGCAACGTGCTGGTCATGCTGGCGGTCCTCCTTTCCGCGGGGAGCGTCCTTTTCCTTCTGCGCTGGCGGATCAACATCCTTTCCTTTAGCGATGAGGAGGCCCGCTCCATGGGGATCAACACCCGGCAGGTTCGTACCCTGGTGATCCTGTCCTCTACCCTGCTGACCGCAGCCTCTGTCAGTCTCTGCGGAATAATCTCCTGGGTGGGGCTTATCATTCCCCATATCTCCCGGCTCCTTGTGGGGCCTAATAACCGCGTCCTGTTTCCAGCCGCTCTTTTGGGGGGCGCCCTGTTCATGCTTTTGGTGGATAACTGCGCCCGGGTCATTATTCCCGGTGAACTGCCCGTGGGGGTGCTGGTTTCGTTCATCGGAGCGCCGCTGTTTTTATATATGCTTTTCTGCGGAAAAAGGGAATGGCTATAAGCCTGGAGGCAGATAATGGAACTGGCGCTGGAACAGGTGGCCTGCGGCTACGGCAAAAAAACGGTGCTTGAGGATTTCTCGGCCCGGGTTTCATCGGGGGAAATATTCTGCCTCCTGGGACCCAACGGCATAGGCAAGACCACCCTCTATAAAACCATCCTTGGGTTTTTGCCTTCCCGGAAGGGCGTCATCAGTATCGACGGCAGAAACGTTCCGGATCTTTCCGCCAGGGAACTGGCCCGGTATATCGGCTATGTGCCACAGAACCAGAGCGCCGCATTTGCCTTTTCGGTGCCGGATGTGATCCTCATGGGCAGAAGCTCCCGTCTGGGCGCTTTTGATCAGCCGGGCCGCGGGGATTATGAAATGGTGGAAACTCTTATGGCGGATCTGGGGATTTCCCATCTGCGGGAAAGGCTCTACACGGAACTTTCCGGGGGTGAACGGCAGATGGCGCTCATCGCCCGGGCCCTGGCCCAGGAACCGGCCTTTCTGATGATGGACGAACCAACGGGGAATCTGGATTTCGGCAACCAGGCCCTGGTGCTCAGGCAAATCTTCGGCCTCGCGAAACAGGGGCTTGGCATCATCATGACCACCCATTACCCCGAGCAGGTACTGATGCTTAATACCACGGCAGCCTTGATAAAGAGAGACAGAAACGCTGTCATCGGCCCCGCCAGGGAGGTCCTTACCGAAGCAGTCCTGAGAGAAACCTACGGGATTCCTGTGGCGGTGGCGGAAGTCCCCTATGGGGATAATTTTACTTGCCCGTCCGGTATACGCCGGGGGAAACCGGGAGACCCCGTCCGCAGGCGGCGGAAACGCCTTCCGGATCGTCCAGGACTCGGACGGCAATGACGTGGAGATTCCCCGGGAGATTACCCGGGCGGGGCCTGTCATAGGCGCCTTCGCCCAGATAACCCAGGTAGTTACCGCGGGGGGCGGCAAGATCAGCGCGGCGGCTGTCCAGAATATCAACGCCTATTTTAAAAAAGTATTCCCCGATTATTTGATCAGCAACAGCGGAAACTTTAACGCCACTTCGGTAGAGGATCTTATCGCTTCGGGAACCCAGGCAGCCTATGGGCCCGCCGCGATTTTTTCGGCGGAGCAGAAGGAACAGCTCCGAAAGGCGGGGGTCGCCTTTGTGGCGATTAACAACGTTGCCGATGTGGCGGGCCTCTGCCAGTCTTTCCAGATAATCGGAAATATCCTGGGGGAAAAGGAAGCGGCCCGGGCCGCGGAATTTACCGCCTATTACCAGGGGAATATTCAGGCCGCCAGGGATCGCGGCGCCGGAATCGATCCCGATCAGCGAGTACGGTTCCTGTCCCTTTTCTATTCCGCCAACGCCTACGCGACCACAAACGGCAGGGACATCAGCCATGAATACATAGAAGCCGCGGGGGGCGTCAATATGGCGAAGGATTACCTCGGGACCTCCGCGGGGAATTCCCTGACCGTTGACGCGGAACAGATCGTGGAATGGGACCCCCAGGTAATCATGCTAAACAGCCAGACAGGCGCACAGGCGGTACTCAGCGATCCCGCCCTGCAAACCGTTTCTGCCGTAAAAAACCGCAGGGTCTACGTGTGTCCCTACGGCATCTACCTTTGGTCGGTCCGTTCCGGCGAGGGGGCCATGCTGCCACTATGGCTTGGAACCAAACTCTACCCGGAGCGCTTCTCCGATGTAGACATGAAAGAGGTGGTAAAGTATTTCTTTAACTATTTTTATAACTGCGACATCCCCGCATCAGAAATAGAAACTGTGCTTGCCGGAGATGTCAGCACCACCATGACCAGATAATGGACTTGTTCATCGGAAACATCGGAAACATCGGAAACTTGTTTCCGCGTTTCCAATGCTTCCGCGTTTCCGGCGAACAACTCTATTTTTCAGCAGCGAACGCGATTGAAGAATCGTAATACTTCGCTGCGTTCGACGCGTTAATCAAAAAGGTTCCAGCGTCAACCTCTTTGCCTGAAAATTCGCCGTTGATGATCTTTACAGCGGTTTCCACAGCCTGCCTTCCGAAAGCAAAGGGATCATTTGCCGATGTCGCAAGATACCTGTTCCGGGTGATGGCTTCTACAGCTTCCATAAGGCCGTCAACGCCGGCGCACTGTACTTTAAGGCCCGCATCCTCGCAGACCTGAAGCGCGCCAAGGGCCATATCGTCATTATGACCGTAAATCATAACAATATCCTTGTGCCGCTGGATAATATCCTGGGCCGCGGCTGCGGCTTTTGAGCGCACATAATCACAATACGGAGTCTGCACAACTACTATTCCGCTTTCGGAATCCACAGCGTTATGAAAACCCTTGGAACGGGCTTCCTGTACGCGGTCTCCGCCTGATCCCATCACTTCAAGGATCTTGCCCTGGGCTTTGCCTTTGCCTCCAAGGGCCGCTACAATGGCATTGCCTACGGCCTGGCCCATAAGAACATTGTCCCGCCCGATAACGGCGCCGGCGTCTCCGTTCAGAAAACGGTCGACGGTAACAACCGGAACTTTTTTCCGGGCGCACGCGTCAAGAGCTGGGGCCGCGCCGTCAGGATCAACAGCGTTAATAATCAGCACTTTGATTCCCCGCTGAAGCATATCGGCAATGTCTTGATTCTGCTTCACCACATTTTCATTGGCGTCAGCGACAATCAACTCCACTCCAAGTTCCCCGGCCCTGGCCTTGGCCGCCTCAACATGGGACACATAGAAAGGCGAAGCCATGGTTGCCTGGGAGAACCCAATAACCGCTTTTTCTGACTTGCCGGAAGCGCCTCCGGCAGATACGAACCCGCCCGTCAGAACGAGCGCAAGCGCCGCAAACAGCACTTTCTTCATAATTATTTTCCTCCTGGAAATATTTTTTTACAGCTTATGCCGCAAAGTCTTAATTATTTTCCCGTGATACAAACTGGTTCAGCAGCAGGGCGGATATAATAATTATCCCTTTGAAAATCTGCTGATAGTAGGATGGCAGTCCTACCAGGTTGAAAAGGTTTGTAATTATCGCGAGAATAAGAACACCGGCAAAAGTACCGGCGACGCCGCCTTTACCCCCGGACATCGCCGTTCCTCCGATAACCGTCGCTGCTATGGCGTCAAGCTCGAAACCGGACGCCAGAGTAGGCTGCGCGACGGTAAGCCATGATGTGAGCATTACGCCCGCATAAGCCGCGGTTATTCCAGACACGGTCCATGCAAGGGTGTTGTAAAGTTTTACTCTCATTCCCGACAGCATCGCTGCTTCCCGGTTGCCGCCTATGGCGTAAAGCCCCCGTCCAAACATTGTATACCGCAGCACATAGGCCGAAATTATGGTCAGCAAAATCCACGTTACGCCCGCCGCCGGGATTCTGACATCGCCGATAGTTATGCTGCCGCCGCCTAGAAAGCAGAACAGCGCCCCGGCGGAGCCGTCATCGCCAAGCCGGGCCAGACCGGAAATAACCTTGCCGTCGGTTGTCAGCATGGCGAGACCCCGAATCGACACCATGGTCGCAAGGGATACAATGAATGGAGTCATATTAAAAAAAGTAATAATCACCCCGTTAACCGTTCCCAGGAGTCCTCCAATAATAACCGCCGCCGCTACGCAGGCCCCAACGGGGAGATCCCGGCTTAAGAGAAGGGCCGAGACCATTCCGCCAAGGGCGGCAAAGGAGCCGACGGAAAGATCTGTCCCGCTGGACAGAATGGTGAAAGTCATTCCTATGGCTATTACGCCAGGCGCCGCATAGGACTGGAGTATATTAAGAAAATTGGAAAGGGAAAAGAAATTATCCGAAACCAATGAAGCCGCCAAAATAAAAAAAACGAGAAGAATAAGAACGCTGTACTTTTTGAAGAAATTCACAATGTCAAAGCGTCCACTGCTGTCTATGTTAAATAGTTTCATATAGTAACCTCTGCTACTTTCCTGCGACAGCATACTGTAGAATAACGGAATCCTCGAACTCTTTTTTTTCAAATTCCGCGGCTATACGACCCTGAAACATAACAAAAATTCTGTCGCAAATATTTGTGAGTTCCTCAAGTTCACCAGACGCCATGATGATTCCGTGGCCCTGATCCGCCGTCTGTCTCAATATTTTGTATATTTCGCTTTTCGCTTTGACATCAATTCCCTGGGTTGGTTCGTCAACCAAAAGCACTTTGGAATTTTGCATCAGCCATTTTGCGAGAATTATTTTTTGCTGGTTTCCCCCGGAAAGATACACTGTCTGGAACATTTCGCTGGGAGTTTTAATGTCGAGATCCCTGATATAGCGCCTGCTTTCTTCCCGTATCCGCCTGTAATTTAAGCCCGTCCGCCCACGGAATTTTTTCAGGGCCACCATGCAGATATTCTGCCAGACCGGCAGCTTAAGTACGAGGCCCTGCATTTTTCTGTTTTCAGGAAGCATTCCGATGCCGTTTTTGATTGACCGCCGGGCGCTCCGCGTGGCGCTTTTCTTTCCGCATATATAAAGCTCCCCGCTTTGGAGCCTGTCTACCCCGTAAACCGCCCGCAGGAATTCTGTTCTCCCGGAACCGACAAGCCCGTAAAGCCCCACTATTTCTTTTTCGTGTAGGTTAATGGAAACGTCTTTAAGCTTGGCCGTTACAAAATGCCGGGCTTCAAGCAGGCTGTCTGTTCGCTCTTCGCCGCCGCTCTTGCGGGGGTTTGCCGTAAGTTTATACCCGATCATGTATTCCACAAGCTCATCAATATTCGTTTCGCTGATGTTTTTTGTAATAACGTTTTTCCCGTCTTTGAGGACGCTTACCCTGTCTCCTATGGCAAAGAGTTCTTCAAGCCTGTGGGAAATATAAATAATTGTGATGTCCTGCCGCCGCAGGGCGTTTATGATCCTCATAAGCGTATTGAACTCATCTTTTGAAAGAGTCGCCGAAGGTTCATCCATAACAATAAGTTTTGAATTCGCTGCAAGACATTTCATTATCTCCACAAGCTGCCTTGAACCGATGGAAAGCTCCCCCGCCGGCATTTTTGGATTAATAGCAACGCTGAGCTGATCTATATACTGTCCGGCAAGCCTGGCAGCTGTCCGCCAGTCGATTTTAAAATTTTTTCCAGGAAGATTATTCAGCAGAATATTTTCGGCGACTGTAAGTTCGTTCACCAGGGAAAGTTCCTGATAAACCACGGAGATGCCTTTTTTTCTGGTTAGAATTGGGCTTGCCTCTTTTATAGATTCGCCGTTAAAGATGATCTCCCCCCCGTCCCGCTGGTAAGCCCCCGCCAGTATTTTCATCAGGGTTGATTTACCCGCGCCGTTCGCTCCGATAAGGCAGTGAACTTCACCCCGGTGAACCGAAAGATTTACGTCTTCCAAAACCCTGACGCCGGGGAATGATTTATTGATATGTTTCATTGCCAATATTGATTCAGGCATTTGATAACAAAAGCTCCTCATGCTGTGCGTTAAGCCGCCTGGTGCTTTGATAAAGCCGCAGGTATCTTTGATAAAAAGCGAAATACTCCTTGTGTCCCGCCATGTCCGGATCAACGACCCTTGTTATTTTTGTCATTGCGCCGCAGGCGCTTTCAAAATTTTTGTAGAAACCGCTGCCCACGGCGGCGATGATCGCGCCTCCGAGTATTCCGGCGCAGTCAGAATTTTCCGTCAACACTATTTGTTTTCCGGTGACGTCTGAAATAATCTTGAGCCAAAGTTCGTTGCGGGCCGCGCCGCCGCAGCCTCTGAGTTCTTTAATTGCGCCCGCGCCCTTTTCGATGGTTTCCAGGATATTGCGGGTGCCGAAAGCGACGCCTTCGAGAATGGCCCGGTACATATGGAACCTGGTGTGGGCGAGAGTCAGGCCGTAGTAAGCGCCTTTCGCGTTTGAATCCTTGTATGGGGTGCGGTTGCCCTGAAAAAAATCCAGCAGCAAAAGGCCGTCGTTTCCCCTGGGCAGTTTTGCGGCCCCGGCGCCGAGAAATTCAAAGGGATTTTCCGCGCTTACGCCGAATTCGTTGATGAACCATTTGACGATTGATCCGGCTGAAACCTGGCCGCCTTCGAGGCAGTATTTTCCCGGAACTACCGCGTTTTTGTATGGCCCCCAAATGCCGCCGCCGAAAAAAGGCTTATCCGTCAGGGCCAGATGAACAAAGCTGCTTCCCATCACGAGGCCCGTTTCGCCTGACCTGCACAGCCCAAGCCCTATCATATTGACATGGGCGTCCACCCCGCCCTGATATACAACGGCGCTCTCGGGCAGGCCAAGTCTTTCCGCTGTTTCTTTCGTAATTTTCCCGACCGGCTCCGCTTCGTTGAGAACGGAGCTTACGGCCTTGTCAAAAAATTCTGGAAAACCGATTTCGTCAAAAAAAGCGGCGTTGAAGCCGCCCTCATCTTCCACGTAATTTGCTTTGCACGCGGCCTGGCAGGCTGACGCGGCCCAGACCCCGGTAAGATAGTGATTTATATAATCCTGGGCCTCCACAATATGCCGGGCCTCCGCGAAAAGATCCGGCTGCCTGTCCCGCAGCCACATCATTTTGGGAACAAGCCATTCCACGGAAACTTTCCCGCCGCAGTGTTTCAGGATTTCGTGTCCCGTGCTGTTGATTTTTTCCGCCTGCTCCGCGGCGCGGTTATCCATCCACAGTATCGCGTTGGAAAGGGGAGCGCCGTCTTTGCCTACCGGCACTACCGTTGAAGAAGTGGAACAAACAGCGACGCCTGAAATTTCGGCGAAGCGGTCTTTCACCTGCTCCCGGCAGCCGGATACGGCTTTTTCAAGGCAGCGTATCCAGTCTTCAGGGGACTGTTCGGCATAACCCGGCCTGGGATAAAAGGACGGATATTTTTCTTCCCGGGCCGACAAAAGCCGCCCTTCGCCGTCAGCCACGCAGCACCTGACGCCCTGGGTTCCAATATCAATGCCCATAAAACAGCTCATGTGATCTAGTACCCCTTTACCGCCTGTCCCTTGAGGATATTGACTCCTCCCGACGTACCCAGCCTGGAAGCCCCGGCGTTTATCATAGCCGCGGCGTCGCTGAAGGAGCGCACTCCTCCCGCTGCCTTGACGCCCATGGCCGGGCCGACAGTTTTACGCATGAGCGCTACGTGCTCAGGCGTTGCCCCGGCGCTGGAAAAACCGGTAGAAGTCTTTACAAAATCAAGGCCTGAGTTTTTCGCTATGCGGCAGGCAAGGACAATTTCATCTGTTGTGAGAAGGCAGGTCTCGATAATCACCTTGAGCAGGACTCCTCCTGAGCAGACTTTTCTGAGCGCCGCCATATCGTCTTCCACAACTTTAAGCTCGCCTGACTTTAAGGCTCCGATGTTCATCACCATATCGATTTCACCGGCCCCGTCTTCCACGGCCGCGCCGGCTTCGTAAGCCTTTGCCCTGCCGCACATTGCGCCCAGGGGAAAGCCCGCGACAGCGCAGACCTTCACGTCCGTTCCTTTGAGGTTTGCGGCGCACCTTGAAACATAAACGCCGTTTACGCACACGGAAAAAAAGCCGTACTGTTCCGCCTCATCGCAGAGCCTGTCGATATCCGCAGGCCCGGCTTCGGCCTTAAGCAGCGTATGATCAATATATTTCGCCAAATTTTTATAAGTTAAACCGTTATGAGCATCCGACATCTCTTTACTCCTATATTGAAGGTCTCGAACCTTCAATCTTGGACTTTCAGTTTTGGATTGGAGGTCTCGAACCTTCAATTTTGGACTTTCAGTCTAAGATTTTAATCCATGTAATATCCGCCGTTAATATTGACGGTTTCGCCGTTTACAAAGCCCGCCTCGTCAGAAGCGAGGTACATCATCAGGGCCGACATATCCTTAAGCGTGCCGAGCCGCCTTACCGGGATTTTGGCCGCGGCCTCCGCTTTTTTTGCGTCATCCCAGTATTCCATCATTTTTGTCATAACCGCATGGGGGGCAATGGCGTTGCAGGTAATGCCGAAGGGCCCGATCTGCCTGGCCACGGAGCGGGTCAGGCTTATCACCGCGCCCTTGGACGCGCCGTAAACGAAACTGGTGCTGTTGTCCCCGTTCTTGCCGGTAATGGAAGCCACATTGATAATGCGCCCGTAGCGCTGTTTTTTCATAACCGGGACGGCTTTGCGGATTGCGTAAAGCACGCCCTTGATGTTTATATTCACCGTCGCGTCAATAAGCTCGTCGGTGGTATCTTCTATCGAAAAAGATTTCAGGAGCCCCGCGTTGTTGACCAGAATATCCAGCCCGCCGTATTCCTCCAGGGTCCTGTCAATAGCTTCCTCCACCTGCCCCCGGCAGGAAACGTCGCATTTTAGCGTCAGATACTGGGCGCCCAGTTTTTTTAGAACTTCCCCCGCCTGATTGAGAGCGTTCCCGTCAATATCGGTTACGACAACGTTCGCGCCCTCGTCCGCCATGTCCAGGGCAAGCTGATAGCCCATGCCCTGAGCCGCGCCGGTAATGAGCGCGGTTTTGCCTGTAAATCTGTCTTTTCTCATTTGTTAGTCCTTGATAATCATAATATGTTACGAACAGAACATTGTCAACGGATTTTATGAAAATATTTATAATTTTTCCCAAAAAATGCTTGACAAAATGTTATATTTGATGTTAGAATGTGATGGACTTAACAAAAGGAGGCGCCGGCGGAAGAGCGGCGGAAAAACGAATGGAAAAAATAGCCACCCGGCGGGAAAAGATACTGGCCTCCCTCAAGGACGGCAATGTTCTGAGCATCGGGGCTTTGTCTGAGGCCCACAAGGTTTCGGCCATGACGATTCGGCGCGACCTGGAATTTCTTGCGGAGCAGGGGGCGGTTCAGTTTTACCGCGGCGGCGCGGTGATAAACCCGCAGTTTTTTGAGGAGGACCCGCACCCGGATAATTACTATCTTCAGCAGCAGGCCATGCTTCACAAGGAAGAAAAGACCCTCATAGCGAAAGAAGCCGCGGCCCTGCCGCTTCCCCAGGAAACAGTGATGCTCGATTCCGGCACTACCATTTATTATCTTGCCCGCGAGCTTCCTGGGAGCCGCAACTTAACGCTGATTTCCTGGTCCCTGAACGTGATTGAAGAGCTGATCCGCCAGAGCCGGCACAAGATTCTTGTCCAGGGCGGGATTTATCACCCCGAAACCCGGATGTTCGAGAACAATCAGGGCCTGGATATTATAAAAAACAGCAGGGCGTCCAGAGCTTTTATTTCCGCCGGGGGTTTTCACATGAACCTGGGGATCACGACTCCCTTTCATTACGAGATAGAAACAAAGCGGGCCGCCATAAAGTACAGCATGACGAGTATTCTTTTGATTGATTCTTTCAAGTTCGACAAGGTCTGTTCGGCTTATATGGCTGATTTAAGCGATTTTCAGGCTGTGATTACGGATTCGGGGATTCCGCCTGAGTACAGGGACTTTATTTTAAGCGCCGGCATTGAACTTATCATTGCGGCTTAACTCCAAAAGCTCCGTTTTTGAACTCTTCCCGGCACTTAGACCAGCCCGGGGGACAGACCCCGTAGAACCAGCCCCCAAAAGAAGTGCGGGGAGTTTTTTGCCTCCAAAAAGGTTCACAGTCACAAACAGTTCAAAAAACTCCAAGCGGCCCGCAGGGACGCAGGCTTTCCAATACATGTAACGGTCTCTCCAATATGCGTAACGGTCTTTATCCGGCCTGTAGAATTCTTTTCCCGGCGCTTAGACCAGCCCGGGGGACAGCCCCCGTAGAACCAGCCCCCAAAAGACGTGCGGGGAGTTTTGCGACCCATCGGTTCGTAGAACCGCAGTTCGCAAAACTCCAGGAGACCGCTTTAGCGGGTCTCAGGCTGTCCAATTAGCAATGCGTAATCCTTTGCCATCCGCCGGAGCCTTTTCCGCCTCCGCCGCGCCGCTCCGCTAATCCAGGCCCAAAAGGAAGCCCCCTCTTGCGGGGGCAGAACCACCTCGTCCATGCGCCCGCGGACAGCCCAGAGCAGAGCGGCTTCCCATTCGTCAGGCGGGATTTCTCCGCTCATCACGAAGCGCCGCGTTTTTGCGGGATCCGTCTCCGAGGGCCGATGAGCCGAGGAGTTTTCCACGGGATAAACGCCGTCCCCTGAAGCGGGGGAGGGCGGCAGGTCTTCACGGCCCGGCTCAGGCCAGATGACTCCCAGGGCGGACAGGAAGTCGTAGACCCCGTTGCAGAGACCCCGCTCCGAAGCGCCGAATATTTCCAGCCGCTTCGCTCCCAGGCGCCAGGAAAAGCCGTTTTCAAAATTGCGGCCCTGTCCTGAATTAAGCAGAATGATGGGAACATCTTCGTCCGGGGCGTCCCGCAAAGCGTCAGACAGGAGCGCCGCGCCCTGGGGAAGCCCTTCCTGTTCCCGGAGCAGGCCGATGATCCGCGCAAGATCGGCTCCCGCAAGCCTTGCCGTCCGGGACGGCGGAACCAGGACAAGCCAATCCAGGCTAATGTCAAAATTTGTCATGCCCGCAGTATAGTCGCTTTTCAGGGAAAGTTTAAGCGAAGTCCTTCCGCCTAAACTTGACCCGCAATTTGGGGGAAGGGGAGGGCAAGTCCCCTGGATTCCCCGCAAAGCGGCGAATATACTAAAAGTGTCCGCCATTTGGTTTTTTGAAGGAGAAACTATGAACAATATAAATGTAATTCCGCTGCCTGAGTCGGTAAGCCCCAGGGAAGGTTTTTTTTGCTGCCGGGGCCGGCCCAGGCTCCGGGGAGACCCGTGCTTCAAATCTGAAAAGGCGGTTTTTTCAGGCCAGATGGAAGCGCTTTTTCAGCATGAAGACCCAGGGGCCGTCATCACGCTTAAAAAGACCCAGGCCAAAAAAGAACGGGAAGGCTGTTACAAACTGACAATCCTCCCCGGGGGCGCCGAAATTGAAGCCCCGGACACCGCGGGCGCTTATCACGGACTCCAGCTTATGCGGCAGCACCTCATGACCATGGACGAGCGGGGCGTCCCCTGCGCCGTGATTGAAGACCGCCCGCAGTTTTCCTGGCGCGGCTTAATGCTTGATTGTTCGCGCAGTTTTTTTACTGTTGAATTTATAAAAAAATTAATTGACGCCCTTTCGATGCACCATATAAATAAATTTCATTGGCACCTAAACGACGATCAGGGGTGGCGGCTGCCTGTAAAAAAATATCCCCTGCTTGTTGAGATCGGCTCAAAACGTTACGACACCCGGGCGTGGGCCTACCGCGGCGGCTTTTACACTGTTGATGAAATTAAGGAAATAACAGCCTGGGCCGCGGCCCGCCATGTTGAGATTGTTCCCGAGATAGATTTGCCGGGCCACGCTTCCGCGGCGCTTGCCTCTTATCCAGGATTGGGCTGTACCGGCGGCCCCTACCGGGTGGAAGACAGGTTCGGCATTTTTGACGATGTGCTGTGCGCCGGGAACGACGCCCTTTGGGACCTGGCCGCGGCAGTATTTGATACGCTGGCATCTCTTTTTCCCTCAAAATACGTGCATATAGGCGGCGATGAGGTCAGCTTCAAACGATGGGCGGAGTGTCCAAAATGCCGGAAAAGAATGCAAGAATGGAAAGTAAAAGAAGCCTCCGGCCTGCAGGCTCATATAACAGCAAAACTATCCGTCATGCTTAAGGAGCGCGGAAAAACCGCCATAGGCTGGGACGAGATTATTGACGATGAAGCCGGGGCAAAGAAAATCCCGCGGGACCTCGTCGTTATGTCCTGGCGGGGCCGCTCAGGAGGCGGCAAGGCTGTAAAAATGGGGCATCCGGTTATTATGACGCCCAACAGTGAGGGCTGCTACTTTGATTACCAGCAGAAGGATTCTCTCGAAGAACCAGGACGGCCCTTTGTCAAATCTCTCTCTTCTCTGTATGAGTTTAGTCCGCTTTCTCCTGAAATGACGCGGCAGGAATCGCTCCTCGTATTGGGGGCCCAGGGTACTCTTTGGACAGAATATGTGGGCGCTTCCAAAATTGCGGAGTATATGATATTTCCCCGCCTCTGCGCCCTGGCCGAAGCCCTTTGGACGCCCGGGAAAAATAAAAGTTTTAAGGATTTTAAGAGACGCCTGGAAGTTCACAATCGCCGCCTGGAGCGCCTGGATCTTTTGTATTGCTGGCATTAAGTTTTCAGATGTCCCCTAAAGTTCGTGGCAGGCGGCCTGACGCCCGGCGCCGGCATCCTGAAGCGCGGGGCGGCGGGTTCCGCAGACGTCCCTGGCGCGGGGGCAGCGGGTAAAGAAAGCGCAGCCCCGCCGCTCCTCCATGGGGCCGGGCAGTTCCCCCTCAAAGGGATCAGGCAGCGCTTCCCTGGCGCGGCGGGGATCCGGGACAGGGACGGCCTTGAGCAGGGCCTGAGTGTAGGGATGCAGTGGCTTTTCGCAGATTTCCCCGGCTTCGGCTATTTCCACGAGCTCCCCCATATACATCACGGCGATCCGGCGGGAGATATGCCGCACTATGGAAAGATTGTGGGCGATAAAAAGATAGGTCAAGCCGAAATCCTTCTGTAAATCTTCCAGCAGATTGACCACCTGGGCCTGAATGGATACGTCAAGGGAGCTTGTGGCTTCGTCGCAGAGGATGAACTCGGGCCGCGTTATGAGCGCCCGGGCAATGGCTATGCGCTGATGCTGCCCCCCTGAAAACTCATGCGGATACTTGTACATATCGCCCGCGGACATACCCACCCGCGTCAGCGCCTCCTCTATCCGCCCGCGGTTTTCTTCGGAAAGCCGGCTTTCACGGCTTCGCCGGGCAGCAAGCAGCAGCGGCTCCGCGATAATATCCCGGACCAGCATAGCCGGATTGAGAGAGCTGTATGGGTCCTGGAATATGATCTGCATCCGCCGCCTGAAAGGTTCAAGGGCCCCGCCTGAAAGCCCGGTAATGTCAGTTCCGGCGAACCGTACCGCGCCTGAACTGGGCCTGAGGATCCGCAGGATGAGGCGGCCCAGGGTCGATTTCCCGCAGCCTGACTCCCCCACAAGCCCCAAGGTCTCTCCCTTAAAAATGGAAAAGCTCACGCCGTTTACCGCCCTCACTTGCTCAGGCCGGCTGAAGGAGCGGCGGAGGGTAAATTCCTTGACCAGGTCTTTCACTTCAACAAGGGGTTCAGCGCAGTTCACAGTTCTGAAGCCTCCTGCTTGATGCGGAAACACCGGGCGCTGCTGCCCAGGCCGTAGTTCTTTGTTGAAGGCAGGGCTTCTTCACACTCAGGACCGGCTAAGACGCAGCGGGGCGCGAAGGGGCAGCCTTCCGTCTGCTTGCGGCAGCCGGGCGTCTGCTTATCGCAGCCGGGCGGCGGGATATTCAGCGCCGAGGGCGGCTGCGGTAAGCAGACGCAGGGATGTCCCTCAATGGCCGCAAGGCGTTCCCGGCCCTCCGTCTTCTTGCGGCAAGCCGGGCGGACAGTCTCAAGGCAGCGCAGGAGGGCCTGAGTGTAGGGGTGCAGGGGGCGGGCGAAGATATCGTCCACAGGGCCTGTTTCAACGACAAGTCCGGCGTACATCACCGCCACCCTGTGGCATAACGCCGCCGCCGCCCCAAGGTCGTGGGTGATAAGAATGACCGCCATGCCTTCTTTTTGCCGCAAAGCGCGGAGCAGGGCCAGAATCCGCGCCTGAGTGCTAAGGTCGAGCGCCGCGGCCGGCTCATCGGCAATGAGCAGTTTCGGCTTGCAGGCCAGGGCCATGGCGATTAAGACCCGCTGCCGCATACCACCCGACAACTCATGGGGGTACTGGCGCATCCGGGCTTCGGCGGAAGGGATGCCAACCCGCTCAAGCAGGCTCAGCGCTTCATCACGGGCGCGCTTCCTGCCTAAAGAGGCGCGGCGCAGAAGCGTCTCCATAATATGACTGTCCACCCGTTTGAGGGGGTTAAGGGAAGTCATGGGGTCCTGAAATATCATTGAAATATCCCTTCCCCGGAGGGCGCGCAGGGATTTCTCAGGCAGTTCCCGTAAATCAAGCCCCGCAAAGCGCAGAGTTTCAGCCTGGATCTCAGCGCCCCGGGGCGGCATCCTGATAATAGAGCGCATGGTCAAGGTCTTTCCCCCGCCGCTTTCCCCCACAATGCCGAGGATTTCCCCCGGCGTCAGCGTCAGATCGACCCCCCGCAGCGCCTCGATCCTCCGTCCTTCCAGGGTAAAAGCGCAGCGCAGGCCCCGAATTTCAAGAAGCGGAGCGGATTTATCTTCCCTGGAAGATAAATTTCCCCATTTTTCCCTCATTTTATGTCCCTCCAGGTGAAATTCTTCCCATAAGCAGTGGAGTTTTTTGTCCTCCCAAAAAAGTTTCCGCTCGTCAGGAAAAAATTTCCTTCCGATAGGAAAAAGTTTTCTCCCGATAGGAAAAAGTTTTCTCCCGATAGGAAAAAGTTTTCTCCCGATAGGAAAAAGTTTTCTCCCGATAGAAAAAAGTTTTCTCCCGATAGGAAAAAGTTTTCTCCCGATAGGAAAAAGTTTCTTCCCGATAGGAAAAAGTTTCTTCCCGATAGGAAAAAGTTTCTTCCCGATAAGGAAAAGTTTCTTCTCCCCGAGGAAAAGTTTCTTCTCCCCGAGGAAAAGTTTCCGCCGCAGGCCCTCATTTAAGGCCGCTTCTGGGATCAAGGGCGAGCCTGATTTCTCCGCCAATCGTGTTGAAAGAATAGACCGTGAGGATGATCATAATTCCCGGCGGAATCGCCATGAGGGGGGCGGTCCGCAGCGATCCTTGAGCCCTGTTGAGCATACTGCCCCAGGATGATACGGGCTGCTGGACCCCAAGGCCCAAAAAACTGAGGGCCGATTCCATCATAATGGCGTTGGCGATGGCGGAAGCCGCGGCGGTGATAATGACCGGCAGCACGGCGGGAAGAATATGGCGCAGGATGATGAAGCCCGTCTTCTGATGGATGAACTGGGCGTAGACCACGTACTCCCGCTCCTTTACGCTCAGGGTTTCCGCCCGCGTGAGCCGGGCGATGGGCATCCACGTGAAAAGGCCGATAACCAGGATGATGGCTTTTAGGCCCGGCCTCAGGTAAACGCTTATCACCGTTACCAGGATCATCCAGGGGATAGAGGAAAGAATATCCACAAGGCGCATCAAAATGTTGTCCGCGGGTCCTCCAAGATACCCGGCGCTGATTCCCGCGCATACTCCGATGGAGACGGAGATCAGCATGGCCGCCGCGCCCGCCGTCAGGGATACGCGCCCGCCGTAGAGGATGCGGGTCAGATAGTCCCGCCCCAGATCGTCTGTGCCGAGCCAGTGTTTCAAGCCGGGTCCCTCGAATTTGCGGGATACGTCAATGGCGTTGGGATCGCGGGGGGAGAGGAAGGCGAATATCGAGATGAGGATGACGAAGAGCAGGCAGGCCGCGGAGAAGAGCGCCGCGGGACTGCGCCTGAGTTCCAGAGAGAGCCTTAGGAGCCGTCTGTTTTGCGGGGCGTTCATCGTTTAGCTCGTATACTTGATGCGCGGGTCCGCAAGACAATAGCAGAGGTCCGCAAGCAAATTGCCCAAAATAACCAGGATTGACGAAAAAAGCAAAACCGCCATGATTACCGGGTAGTCAAAACCCTGGATGGCGTTCAAAAAATAGGTCCCCACTCCGGGCCAGCTAAAAATCGATTCGGTGATAAAGGCGCCGGTTATCAGCATCGGCAGGGACATACCCGCCAGGGTGATGACAGGCAGCGTCACGTTCCTCATCACGTGTCCAAAGAGAATCCGCATTTCGCCGTTCCCAAAGGCGCGTTGGACTGTAACATAATTTTCCTTATATTGGCTGATGGCGGCGGAGCGTATATACCGGGCGGTTTCTGGCAAAAACGCCGAAATGAGAGTCGCCCAGGGCAGAATTATGTGCCGCAGCAGATCAGGCAGAGCCGCTGTCCGTCCGGGGCTATGCATTCCAAGAACGGGCAGCAGGTTCAGGGCGTATGCAAAAATATAGAGGAGGATCATCCCCGTCCAGAAAGCCGGGACCGCCATGCCGATGGAGCAGAGGCCGTCTATTATCTTGTCAAGCTTCCCCCCCGCTTTCATTCCAGAAAGGAGTCCCAGCGCAAGGGACAGGATAAGCGCTATGGTATAGCTGGGCAGCACGAGGAGGATCGTATTGGGCAGCCTTGAAGCCAGGCCTAAGGCAACGCTCTGATGATTCACAATCGAGTAGCCCAAATCCCCGGTAAACATACGGCGCAGCCAGGACAGGAACTGGATATACGCGGGCTGATCCAGGCCGTAGCGGACTTTCAGGGCCTGGACCATTTCGGGCGGCATATCAGGCCGGGTCAGCATATCTATGGCGTCAAAAGGAGCGATTTGAATCAACGCGAAACAAAGCGCGCAGATGATAAACACCATGGGCACGGCCTGCGCTGTCCGCTTGGCAATATAACGTAACAAAAAACGCTCTCCCGGACCGCTCTCCCGCGGCCCTGAATAGTAGAGTTATTTGAAGTAAAGTTTGGACATATCCTCAAAAGTATAAATCGGGATAAGCCGCGCCTCTTCCACCCCGCCGATATTGCTTGTAATTCCCAAAAGGCGTTTGTTGGTAACAATGGGATAATGCACCGCCAGATCCGCCAGCCGCCGCTGGGCGTCCTGATAGATCCGCAGCCGCGCGGCTGGGTCCTCCTCAACCGCGCCTTGGGCAAACAACGCGTCCAGGGTCTTGTCAGCAAGATGGCTGTAGTTGTAGGCCGAACCGCTTACAAACAGGGTCGCGTAGTTGGAAGGATCGATTCCCATAATATACCCGCCCAAGAAGAGTTCAAATTCGCCAGTACCCTTTTCCAGTTTATCGTACAGGGAAGTCGAGTCCATGGCTATGAGTTCCAACGTAATGCCTGAGGCCTTTAGGTTTTGCTGGGCTACCAGGGCCTGCACTTCCTGCTGGATGTTGTTGGCGGCATAGGCCAGCCGCAGAAGCGGCGCCGAGGACGCCTGGGCCAAATATTGCCGGGCTTTGTCCGCGTCCTGTTCGTACTTTTCCAAATCGCCTGTAAAATACGCCGATGAATAGGGCAGGAAGGAATAGGCGTTGACGTAAAAGTCCGGGGAAAGGTACGCGCCGGTGTTCATCTCGTCCCGGTTCAGGGCAAAGAAAACCGCCTTCCGTAAATTGATGTCCTGCACGCGGCTTGAAGCCAGGTGAAAAGACAGATACCCCACCCGGTCCTCTGGGTAGGCGTGGATGCTTACGTTGGTGTTCTTAAAGGAATCGGCGTCCGAATTGGCCAGTACCAGGGCGTTGATCTCCCCTTTTTGCAGCGCCAGTTTCGCCGAATTCAGGTCCGAGACGATTTGAAAAACAATGGCGGGAATCTTCGGCTTGCCCAAAAAATAGTTGTCGTTGGCAGTCAGCCTGACGTATTGCCCCGCCGCGTATTCCGCCAGTTTGTAGGGGCCGGTTCCCACAGGGGCCGCGTTCTTGGGGTTATTATCCAGGGTCGCGTCGTTTTCATAGATATGCTTGGGCATGATAAAATGCTCCGCTGCGGCAAGCTCCAGAACATTGGGGATAAAAACCGGATAGCGAATCTCCACGGTATAATCGTCACTTTTGGTCAGCGTTACCGGTTTGCCGCCGATAACAAAGCCGTCCCGGCCATTGGCATATTCGGCTTTGATGATATGTTCAAAGGTGAATATCACGTCGTCCGCGGTAAAAGGAACCCCGTCCGACCATTTGACGCCCCGCCGCAGGTGGAAGGTTACCGTCAAGTTGTCATCGGAAAGGTCCACCTTCTCCGCCAATAGGTAGCTTATATCGCCGGGCCCGTAATAATTGTAAAGCGGACTGTACAAAAGGCGTTCCAGGGTCAAACCGTAGCGATCCCCGATGGTGATGGTATTGATGTCGTTCCCCGGGTCCCCTTCAATTCCGTAGATAAAGGTGTTTCTGCCCTCGGTCAGGGTCTCCTGAACTTCTGGAATTTCCTGCCGGCGGCAGGAAACTACCGCAAGCAGCGCCGGTAAAAGCAGCAATGCCAGAGCCGGCGTAGTTAAAGCTGATTTTCCAAGAGAGCGTAAAACCGCATTCATTTTGATTCCTCCGAAAAGTTTGCGTTTTCTGCACAATAATAACCACTATCTCATATAAACCATAAGTATTTTATATGGTATACCGGCTTTACCATAACGAGGAAGATCCGGAATGTCAAGCGCCGTAAAAAGCAAATTGCCATATCGTCTGATTTCTAGTGATGATCTACAACAACGTATGATAGAGCGGAATACTATGAAGCCGTATTGTCATTACCGCCTCATCATATTTTGCAGTTTGGCGTCAAAATTTTAAAATTGATAATACCTCTTGACCTTTTTTTTTCTTCCTGGTACTGTGTATATCCAATTATGAATCTTGGGGTATATAATCTTTAGGGAGTTTTAGTAGATGCCTACAATTAATCAGTTGGTTCGTTTTGGACGGCAGCAGGTGAGTTCCAAAACGAAATCCCCGGCGCTTCAGTTTTGCCCCCAAAAAAGGGGAGTATGTACCCGTGTTATGACGGTTACTCCCAAAAAGCCAAATTCGGCTTTGCGGAAGGTAGCCCGTGTCCGGCTTTCGCATGGAACAGAAGTAACCGCGTATATTCCAGGAATCGGGCATAATCTTCAGGAACATTCGGTAGTCTTGGTTCGTGGCGGACGGGTTAAAGATCTTCCCGGAGTCCGGTATCATATTATTCGTGGCGCTAAAGATACTTTGGGCGTGGAAGATCGCAAACGGGGCAGGTCTAAATACGGCGCCAAGCGGCCTAAGGCGTAAGGATTAGGAAATGGGGCGGAAGAAAAAAACGATAGATCGGGGTATTTTGCCAGATCCGAAATATAACAGTGTAGTGGTTTCTAAGTTTGTCAACCGTATGATGTGGGAGGGGAAACGTTCTGTTGCTTTACGACTTGTACATAACGCCCTGGATGTTCTAAGGGAAAAATCAGACAAAGAGCCATTGGAAGTGTTCCTCAAGGCTGTTGATAATATTAAGCCTGTTGTCGAGGTGAAATCCAGGCGAGTGGGCGGCGCTACATATCAGGTGCCGGTTGAAATTAGGGAATCCCGGCGGGAAGCTTTGGGTATGCGGTGGATTATTAAAGCGGCTCGTTCCCGTTCTGGACATGGCATGGAAGAGAGACTTGCGGCGGAACTCCTGGATGCATATAATAATACCGGCACGGCCTTTAAAAAAAAGGAAGAGACCCATAAGGCGGCGGAGGCTAATAAGGCTTTTGCCCATTATAAGTGGTAACTTGAATTAAAACCCGGTGTCCTTCCAGTTTTGAAGGAGAATATGCCGGTACTCCAAACCGATCATCAGAGGACGAAAATGGCGTTTAGACGGCGCTATCCTCTATATGAGAGTGATGAGATAGGTGGAATATAAGTTTTTAAGCGCGGCAAGCGGCGTTATGACTGCGGGAAATTCTGTCAGGATTATACGCCCTGATAGCCTTTTAATTGTTTCCCCCATGTTTAATGAAATTAGATTTTTTGAACCTGTTTGGACAGGATGAGATGTTATGCACATAGTGCATTGCGTTATGCGGAGACTGGTTATATTGCGTCATAATGATGCATAATCGTTATGAATTAGAGTGTGCCTAAAGATCGCAGGAGGATGGAATGGCAAAAGATAAGTTCAACCGAACAAAAATTCACATGAATGTCGGAACCATTGGTCATGTTGACCATGGGAAGACCACGCTTTCAGCGGCTATCACTATGTATTGCGGTAAGCATTATGGTGATAAGGTTATGAAATTTGATGATATTGATAACGCGCCGGAAGAAAAAGCTCGCGGTATTACCATCAATACTCGACATCTGGAGTATCAGTCTGATAAACGGCATTACGCTCATATCGATTGTCCCGGACACGCCGACTATATTAAAAATATGATCACTGGCGCCGCCCAGATGGATGGGGCGATTTTAGTCGTTTCCGCTCCGGATTCGGTCATGCCGCAGACAAGGGAACATATCATTTTGGCTCGTCAGGTCGGTGTTCCCAGCATTATTGTCTTCCTAAATAAGGTGGATCTGGTAGATGATCCTGAGCTTTTGGAACTGGTTGTCGAAGAGATTCGGGATGTTCTTAAGGCTAATGGATTTCCAGGCGATGAGATTCCCATTGTTCAGGGTTCCGCTTTTAAGGCCATGGAAGCCCTCAATGGCGGTATCGAAAACAATGATACCAAATGTATTCAAGAATTGCTGGATGCTATGGACAGTTACTTTCCAGATCCTGTGCGGGACAGCGACAAACCCTTCCTTATGCCTATTGAAGATGTATTTACTATTCCGGGTCGTGGTACGGTTGTTACCGGAAAGGTAGACCGGGGCCAGCTTAAACTTAACGAAGAAGTTGAAATTATCGGCATAAAGCCTACAAAGAAGACCGTTGTAACCGGTATTGAAATGTTTAATAAACTCCTGGAAGAAGCCCAGGCGGGTGATAACGTTGGGACTTTGCTGCGGGGTATCGAGAAAAAAGAAGTTGAGCGTGGACAGGTTTTGGCTAAACCGGGCACTATCACGCCTCACAGCAAATTTAAAGGGCAGATTTATTGCCTTTCCAAGGAAGAGGGCGGCCGTCATAGTCCTTTCTTTAGCGGTTATCGGCCCCAGTTTTATTTCCGTACTACTGACATTACCGGGACGGTTAAACTTCCTGACGGTAAGGAAATGGTTATGCCCGGGGACAATACCGAAATTATTGGTGAACTAATCCATCCTGTTGCTATGGAGAAAGGGCTTCGTTTTGCTATTCGTGAAGGCGGTAAGACAGTTGCTTCCGGCCAGGTCACCGAAGTTGTCGAGTAGATTTTTGTTTGGTATTGCGGTTTGGTTCCGGATATTGGGGAATTAAACCGCCGGGTTTTTTGTCCTGTACCGTTTATACTGTGGGTAGAAAACCGCCTTTGGAGGGATAATGACTAAAGAGCGAATTCGTGTACGGCTACGCGGTTTTGATGTGGAATTGATAGATCAGAGCGCAAAATCTATTGTTCAAACGGTTCAGAAAGCAGGGGCTAAGGTTACCGGCCCTATTCCTCTGCCGACCCGGTTTAATAAAATTACGGTGCTTCGCTCTCCACATGTGAACAAAAAGTCCCGTGAGCAGTTTGAGATGCGGACTCATAAACGTTTAATCGATATTATTAGTCCTTCCACTGAAGTGATGGATTCCCTCATGAAACTTGAGTTGCCCGCTGGAGTCGATGTTGAAATAAAACAATAAACCGGCAGGTTTAGTTGTATTTCGGCAGAAGGTCTTGGAATTATGGGTATTTGGGGTTAAATCTCGAATCTTAAGAATACTGTGGCCGTGTTATGGAGAAATCATGTTAGGTCTTTTGGCCAAGAAAATTGGTATGACACAAATTTTTGACGATAACGGGAATCTGATTCCGGTATCAGTGATCCGTATAGATCCGAATGTCGTTATTGCTCAGAAGACTCCCAACAAAGACGGTTATTCCGCTGTTGTTGTGGGGGTTGATGAGTTAAAGAAGGGGAAGTTAACGAAACCCTACGCTGGACAGTTTTCGGAAAACATAGCGCCTAAGAAGCGGATTAAAGAATTTCGGGATTTTGAGAAAGATTGTAGTATTGGCGATTCTTTGGGTGTAGAACTCTTTGAAGGAGTCCGGTATGTGGATGTTACCGGTGTTTCCAAAGGAAAAGGTTTTCAAGGTGTTGTAAGACGGTGGGGTTTCGGAGGCGGACGACGCACCCATGGTTCTAAATTCCATCGGGAACCTGGTTCAACCGGTCAGTCAACTTATCCGGGTCGTACTTTTAAGAATGTTAAACTTCCGGGACGTATGGGACGGCAAAAGACTACTGTTCTTAGTCTTAGGGTTGTTAAAATAGATATCGACAACCAGCTTATTGTAGTTTGCGGTGCGGTTCCAGGAATTAACCAGGGAACTGTGGTAGTCAGGATTGCGGTAAAGAAGTAGGGCGCCTGTCGCTTAAAGAAACGGGGAATGTTTAATGAATCAGATAGTGTATTCTATTGATGGCAGAGAGTTGAGGAACTTTGAACTGGATGACGCCGTATTTGGACTTCCTGTGAATGAGGATATCATCTGGTATGCTATACAAAATGAACTTGCAAATAAGCGCCTGGGGACTGCGAGTACTCGGGGCCGGGGCGAGGTACATGGTTCTAATGCCAAGCCGTATAAGCAGAAAGGGACTGGGCGAGCCCGTCGTGGCGATAAAAAATCTCCTATAATGGTTGGAGGCGGTACTGTATTCGGCCCTAAGCCGCGAGATTTTTCTTATTCAATTCCAAAAAAAGCAAAAAGACTTGCCTTAAAAACTATTCTGAGCTTAAAGGCTCAAAGTGATACCATAAAGATTGTGGAAGATTTTTCAATAGAATCGGGAAAAACCAGGGAATTGGCAAAGATATTGAAGAATTTTAGCGTCAAAAATGAACGGACTGTAATTATCCTCAAGGATGATGACAGTTTGGTTAAGCGAGCGGGGGCTAATATTCCTTGGTTGAGTTTTCTTTCCTATAATAGACTGAGAGCGCACGATCTTTTTTATGGCCGCCGTGTTATTATGCTTGAGGCTACAGCCAAAAATTTAAACGCCTTTTATGGAGCGGCGGAAATGCCGGCAGATGAGAATACGGAGGGTCAGGCAAGTGGTTGTCTATGAAAAAATTCTTATAGAACCGGTACTTTCGGAAAAAGCCAATGCATTGAGGGAAGAAGGAAAGTACGTATTTAAGGTTGATCCTTTGGCGACTAAAATTCAAATCAAGGAAGCTGTTCGCAGGCTTTTTAATGTTCATCCGATTTCCTGTACGGTCATGGTGGTTGGAGGAAAACCCAAGCGGCAACGGTATAGGGCTGGTTATACATCATCTTGGAAAAAGGCCATAGTGCGTCTTCTAAAAGATGAAAAAATAGCTCTCTTCGAGGGAGTGTAAGGGAAAATTATGGGGATCAAGCTATATAAACCGATTACCGCTGGTATGCGTCAGTGGATAAGCCTGGATTACTCTGAACTAACTGAAAAAGTAAAGCCCGAAAAGTCCCTTACCCATGGGAGAAAAGAACGGGCTGGCCGGGATTCCAATGGACGCATCAGCGTCCGTCATAAAGGCGGTGGGCATAAGAGACTCTACCGTACTATTGACTTTAAACGGGATAAAATAGGCGTTCCAGGCAAGGTTGTGAGTATTGAATATGATCCCAATCGAAGTTCCAATATCGCGCTTATAAGCTATGTAGATGGCGACAAGCGGTATATTCTTGCTCCCAAGGGCTTGAAAACGGGATCTGTAATCACGAACGGCCCTGCGGCTCCTATAGAAACAGGAAATTCTCTGCCGCTTGAGAACATCCCCCTGGGTTTTACAGTTCACAATGTGGAATTGACATTGGGACGGGGCGGACAGATTGTCCGTTCCGCTGGGACTGGCGCTTTGATAATAGCCAAGGAAGGGGATTATGTAACTCTTAAATTGCCTTCCGGTGAAATGCGGATGATTTTCAAAAAATGTTCCGCTACTATCGGGACTGTTGGTAACGAGGATCACATGAATACTCAGATGGGGAAAGCTGGCCGCAAGCGCTGGCTGGGCGTCAGGCCTACGGTCCGTGGTATGGCTATGAACCCGGTTGATCATCCTCATGGGGGTGGTGAAGGAAAGAATAAAGGTATACATCCGGTTACTCCTTGGGGGCAGCCGACCAAAGGGTACAAAACCCGGAATAAGCATAAGCCTTCATCCAGGTTTATCCTAAGTCGTGGCAAGAAAAAGTAGGAGTGCAGGGTGTCAAGATCTATTAAGAAAGGGCCTTTTATAGAGAAGAGCCTCTACAAAAAAGTGCTGGAGATGAGTAAGGCTGGAGAGAGGCGTATGATCAAGACTTATTCCAGGTGTTCTACTATAATTCCAGAGATGGTCGGCGGAACTGTTTCCGTTTATAACGGGAAGACTTGGGTACCGATATATATTACCGAAAATCTTGTTGGACACAAACTTGGTGAATTCGCGCCGACCAGGATTTTTCGGGGTCATGCTGGTTCTGATAAAAAGGCGGGCAAAGGTTAATTCATGGCTTCAAAAGAAAAGAAAGACGGTTACCGGGCGGTAACGAAATACCTTATAGCATCTCCATTTAAAATTCGGCCTGTCGCGAAACTTATACGCCGGATATCATATCCCGATGCTATATCGCTTTTGGAGAATATGCCTCATCGTGGCGCCCGTATCCTTAGCAAGACGGTTAAGTCCGCAGCGTCCAACGCTCTTAATGTCAATAAACAATTGGTTGAAGATATGCTTTATATTAAGGAAGTGTTGATCGATGAGGGCCCCCGGATGAAGCGGGTGTGGTACCGGGCCCGGGGCCGGGCGGATATGCTTTTGAAGCGTTTATGTCATATTACCGTGGTAATTGATGAAACCGTTAAAGCTAAAGCTGCCGTAAAAAACGTAAAGGTAAAGGTAGGGGAATAAGGTGGGACAAAAGGTTAATCCGGTTGGATTGCGGATAGGGATAAATAAAACCTGGGCTTCCCGATGGTATGTAGATCCCAAGGAATATGCCAATACTTTGCATGAGGATCTTAAACTCAGAAAACTTATTACGAATATGCCTGAAACTAAAGGTGCGGATATTGCGGAGATGGAAATTATCCGGCATCCTCAGCGGATTACTATTGTTGTTCATACCGCCCGGCCGGGTGTTATAATTGGCGCTAAAGGCGCAAATATCGAAAAGATAGGTCAGGAGCTTCAGAAATATGTCGCAAAGAAAATACAGATCAAGATAAAAGAAGTCAGGAACGCGGACAACAATGCCCAGATTATAGCTCAAAATATCGCCCGTCAACTTTTAGCAAGAAGTTCTTTCCGCCGGACTATGAAGCAGTCGATTTCTAATGCCATAAAGAAGGGTAATGCTCAGGGCGTCAAGGTTAGGCTTTCGGGGCGCCTTGGCGGCGCGGAGATGTCCCGCACCGAAGAAGCTAAGGAAGGCCGTATTCCTCTTCATACCTTGCGGGCGGATATAGATTATGGTTTTGCGGAAGCTCAAACGACCTTTGGCGTAATCGGTATCAAAGTCTGGGTCTATAACGGGATGAAATATGGTAAAGAACAGAAAGAAGATGCCGGAGCTTTGGTAAGGAAGCGGCGCAGCGACCGGGAATATGGTGAACGGGAAAGCATTTAGGTGAGGAGTTAAGGTATGTTAAGTCCAAAGCGAGTTAAGCGTCGGAAGGTGCAGAGGGGTAATATGCCCGGAGACGCTACGCGGGGAAATACAGTTGTTTTTGGTGATTATGGCTTAGTTGCAATGGATCGTATGTGGATCACAAACCGGCAAATAGAGGCGGCTCGTATTGCTATGAACAGGCATATCAAGCGCGGAGGGAAGCTGTGGATACGTATTTTCCCTGACAAGCCATATTCCAAAAAACCCGCTGAGACCCGTATGGGTAAAGGAAAAGGCGCTCCTGAATACTGGGTCGCTGTAGTAAAGCCTGGGACCGTTATGTTTGAGCTCGGAGGAATAGACAAAATTCTGGCAGAAGAAGCTATGATTTTAGCAGGTGCTAAACTTCCTATTAAGACCAAGTTCGTATCCCGTATGGATTTTGAGCTGGGCAAGTAGAATAAACAAAGGGATCGTTTATGAAAAATTTTTTTAAGAATATGACTTTGCCGGAACTAAAAGTTAAACGGACTGAGATGAATAGGAAATATATGGAACTCCGATTTCAGATGGTAATCGGCCATATAGAGAACCCATTGCAGAAACGCGTCATGCGTAGGCAGATTGCCAAGCTCAATACGCTTATTGGCGCACAAGAAAAGACACAAGCGAAAGGATTTCTGAAGCAGGAGGTAGCGGCTAAAAGCGCTAAAGATTCGTTTGTGAAGGACTAACAGGAGACTTGGTATGGAAGTGGGAGCTGTGAGGGATAACGATGTTATTCAGAATAACAAAATTTCTCATGTTAAATCGAGAGGAAAAAAAGAGTTTGTGGGTATTGTTAAAAGCGATAAAATGGATAAGACCATTGTGGTATCCGTAGAGACTACGACCCTGCATCCTCTGTATAAGAAATATGTAAAACGTGTCAAAAAACTCAAGGCTCATGATGCGGCTAATGACGCCAAAACAGGCGACCGGGTACGTGTTGTAGAATGTCGTCCTATCAGCAAGGAAAAGTGCTGGAAACTTGTAGAGGTTGTCGAACGTGTACGATAGCAGTTGTAACGGCGGAGTGCATTCAACAAGGAGAGTATAATGATCCAGGTAGAGACCTTCCTGAATGTGGCCGACAATTCAGGCGCCAAGATTGTTCAGTGTATTAAGGTTCTTGGCGGTTCAAAGCGGAAATACGCTGGTATTGGCGATGTAATTGTGGTGGCGGTTAAAGACGCCCTTCCGACTTCTGCGATTAAAAGGGGCTCGGTTGAAAAGGCTGTGGTGGTTCGGACTCATAAAGAATACCGGCGGCTCGATGGAACTTATATCCGGTTTGATGACAATGCATGTGTTATTATTGATACAAGTATGAACCCTAAGGGGAAGCGTATATTCGGACCGGTTGCCCGGGAGTTAAGAGAGAAGGATTTTATGAAAATTGTTTCTCTTGCCCCGGAGGTACTGTAAGACGGATAAGCGGAAACAAGGAGCGGTATTATGCCGGTGAATGTACAGCATAAATTCAAATTGAAAAAGGAAGACACCGTCCAGATTATTGCGGGTAAAGACAAGGGAAAACGAGGACGGATATTGAAAATTCTTAGGGATAAGGACCGGATCGTGGTGGAAGGCGTTAATATTGTCAAAAAGGCGAAGAAGCGCCGGAACCAACAGGATCGGGGAGGGATTATTGAAATTGAGGCGCCGGTTCACAGCTCAAATTTGATGATTTTGTGTAAGAAATGCGGGCCAACACGAATAGGTTACAAACTTGATGGGAATTCCAAAATACGGATTTGTAGAAAATGCGGGGAGTCGTTATAATGAAAAACTTTGAACCGCGGCTTAAAAAAATATACCGGGAACAACTCGCCCCTGATATGCTTAAGGAATTTGGTTATAAATCTCCTATGCAGACTCCAAAACTGGAAAAAATTGTTGTTAGCATGGGAGTAGGCGAGGCAATTCAGAACAAAAAACTTTTGGATGCGGCTATTGATGATCTTACCCTTATTACCGGGCAGAAAGCGGTCAAGACAAAAGCACGGAAGAGTATAGCCAATTTTAAAATCCGTACAAGTCAGGAAATAGGCGCCAAGGTAACGCTCCGGGGAGCCATGATGTACGAGTTTTTGGATCGCTTGGTTAATATAGCGCTACCACGTGTTAAAGACTTCCGAGGAGTAAATCAAAATGCTTTTGATGGTCATGGGAATTATTCTTTGGGCATTACAGAGCAGATTATTTTCCCGGAGATTGATTTTGATAAAATTGAGCGTGTGGCTGGACTTAATGTAGTAATTGTGACGACCGCCCGAACAGATGCGGAGGCCAAGGCATTTCTCGCAAAGTTCGGTATGCCCTTTAGGAAATAGGAGGAGTACGTATGGCAAGAAAAGCGATGATTATAAAGGCATTACGAACGCCTAAATATAAGACCAGGAAGGTAAACCGTTGCCGCATTTGCGGAAGGTCAAGAGGGTATCTTAGAAAGTTTGAGATGTGCCGCCTTTGTTTCCGAAAACTTGCGAGTGAAGGCCTCATTCCTGGCGTCACAAAGTCTAGTTGGTAAGGCAGGAGAAAGAAGATGAGTATTTCTGATCCTGTTGCGGATATGCTGACTAAGATCCGGAACGCCGGAATGGCAAGACATGAAAAAGTCGATATTCCTACTTCTAAGCTAAAACTTGAAATTGTAAAAATTTTGAAGACCGAGGGGTATATCAAAAACTTTAAAAAGGCGCTCCAGGAGGGAACCAATATAATTAGGGTTTTCTTGAAGTATGATGAAGAGACCGGACCCATTATCCATGGCATTGAGAAAGTTTCGAAGCCTGGGCGCCGGGTATATACCGGTTATAAAAATATGCCGAGGGTATATAACGGCTACGGAACACTGATAGTTTCAACATCGATTGGGGTTACTACCGGGAAGAAAGCCATTGAAAAAAAAGTTGGCGGTGAAATTATCTGTACTGTTTGGTGATATGTCGCCTGGATTGAAAGGTTTGTTTTGGAGGAAGGATTATGTCCAGAATTGGAAAAATTCCGGTTAAGGTTCCTGCTGGAGTTACGGTTGCTTTTCAGGATGAGCTAATTACCGTAACAGGTCCCAAGGGAAAATTGACCCAAAAGTATCATCCTGTGGTGACTTTTGAGTCCCGGGGTGCGGTAATTAATGTTGGCCGTGTAAATGAGGAAAAACAGACCAAAGCTTTTCATGGTTTGTACCGCAATCTGCTAAATAATATGGTTGTGGGAGTGAGTACAGGTTTTTCTAAGGCGCTGATAATCACCGGAGTTGGGTACAGAGCGGAAGTTCAGGGAAATCTTCTTGTTATGAGTCTTGGATTCTCTAATGATGTGTATATCGGTATTCCCGCAGGGATTACGGTGGCATCTGAACCAAACGGAAGAGTGGTGATCGGCGGGATCGACAAGCAGCGGGTAGGCGAATTTGCCTCTCAGATCCGGAAACTTAGACGTCCTGAGCCCTATAAGGGCAAAGGGATAAGGTATGAGAATGAACAAATCCGGCGGAAAGTCGGCAAATCGGGTGTAAAATAAGGTATTGTGTTATGATGCGAAAGATGCTTGAAAAAGACCGGAAACGGCTTAAAAGAAAAATTCATATTCGTAAGCGCATTGCCGGAACTCCGGAGCGTCCACGGATGAGTGTTGTCCGGAGTAACCGGGCATTGTCGATTCAGATTATTGACGATTCTAAAGGTTATACTATCGCTTCGGCTTCTACTCTTGAAAAAGAGCTTAAAAAGATTAGGCGGACATTGGAAGGGGCGGGTCAACTCGGGGAGATCATGGGAAAACGGCTTCTAAAGAAGAATATTACTACGGTAGTCTTCGACAGAAACGGTTATTTATATCATGGCCTTATTAAAGCGCTGGCCGACGGAGCCAGAAAAGCCGGGATACAGTTCTAGGGGGCGAAAATGGAACACATACGGGATAAAGACAGAAATAGGGATAAAAATTTTTCTGAAAAAGAAAAGGATTTTGTAGAAAAATTGGTAAAGCTTAACCGGACTGCTAAGGTAGTCAAAGGAGGTCGGCGGTTTTCTTTTTCAGCCCTTACGGTAGTAGGAGACAGGAAAGGCAAAGTGGGGTTTGGTTTTGGGAAGGCTAACGATGTTTCCGAAGCGATTCGTAAAAGCATTGATAAAGCCAAACGGAATTTAGTGTATCTTCCGGTTAGGAACGGGACTATTCCCCATGAGATTATAGGTATTTTTAAGGCGTCCAGGGTCCTGCTCAAGCCAGCTTGTTCTGGGACCGGCATAATAGCCGGGGGACCGGTACGGGCTATCATGGAAGCCGGCGGGGTAACCGATGTACTTAGCAAATCCATAGGCGCTTCAAGTCAATACAATGTGGTAAAGGCGGCTTTTAACTGCATCGATAAGCTCATGGATGCTAAGACCCTCGCCAAAAACCGAGGTAAATCGCTGAAAGATTTTTGGGGGTAGAACATGGTGAAGAAGGTAAAAGTTCGTTTGATCCGCAGCCTAAGCGGTTCTTTGCCCAAACAACGGGCGACTGTTCGCTGTCTGGGTTTGCGTAAAATTGGAACCGCCAGGGAACATAAAGCAACCCCCGCGATTGAAGGGATGATAAGGATCGTTTCTCACATGGTTTCAGTAGAAGAAGTTTCAACCTCTTAAGGAATTTGAAAGGAGATTAACGAATGCACGATTTTGATTTACATGCTCCCGATGGCGCAAATAAGCGGAAACGTATTGTAGGCCGGGGACAAGGTTCCGGGCGTGGGACTACCGCCGGTAAAGGCAATAAGGGGCAGAAGTCCCGTTCAGGTGGTAAGACTTATATAGGTTTTGAAGGCGGGCAGATGCCTCTATACCGAAGGCTCGCCCAGAGGGGTTTTTCTAACCATCCTTTTAAGAAAATTTTTCAGATAGTAAATCTATGGGAAATTGAGAAACGTTATGAGGATGGCGAAAAAGTGGATGCGGGTACATTGATTCAAAAAGGTCTTGTTAAGGGGACTTTGAAAGAAAGGGCGGTTAAGCGGCTTCGGGCGCCGGTTAAAATTTTGGGAGATGGAAAATTTACGAAGCACCTCAAGTTTAATATCGGTTCAATATCGAATTCGGCTAAAGAAAAGATAGAGAAAGCCGGCGGTACGGTTGCCGCCGCAGGTAAGGGCGCGGATGCCCCTTCAGTCTAAGATGCTGTGAGAGAGATGACGCATGACTAATCCATTGGTCGGTATTTTTAGAGTCAAAGAACTGCGAGAACGTATTTTTTTTACGGCGGTGATGCTTGTTGTTTTTCGACTGGGGGCGGTTTTACCAATACCCGGGATCAATATTCGGGAATTAAACGCTTATTTTCTTTCCCAGCAGAATTCGGGAAGCGCTATTGTCGATTATCTTGACTTCTTTGCGGGCGGTGCTTTTTCCAACTTCTCGGTATTTATGCTGGGGATCATGCCGTATATCTCTATGTCGATCATTATGCAACTCCTGCTCATTGTATTCCCTAAGCTAAAGAAGATATCTCAGGAAGACGGAGGCAGAAAAAAGATACAAAGTTACCAGCGGATAGGGACTGTGGCTGTCTGTCTTATCCAGTCTTTTGCGGTTACCCAGTACGCTCAGAGCATTTCTCGCAGCGTGGATAACCTCCTCAGTATGAAAATGGTTCCGTTTACTCTGATAGCTATACTTACGGTTACTACGGGGACCATGTTTCTTATGTGGATAGGTGAACAGATCACGAAGCGTGGTATAGGCAACGGGATTTCGCTCCTCATTTTTGCCGGCATTGTAGCCCGGCTTCCTCAAGCTCTCTGGGAACTTGTAGGCCGAGTACGGAACGGAGACCTCAATCTCGTCTTTGTTATAGTGGTTTTCGTTATGTTTGTAGCGGTTGTGGCTCTTGTTGTGTTTGAACAGCAGGGGCAACGTAAGATTCCGGTCCATTACGCTAAAAGGGTGGTAGGCAGACGTATGTACGGTGCACAAAGCACATATATCCCCTTTAAGATCAACCCGTCAGGGGTTATACCAGTTATTTTTGCCTCATCTATTTTGACATTTCCTTTACAGATCGCGTCAACTGTAGGCGGGAATGTGGCCTGGCTTGAGGTGGTTTCTAGAGCTTTGAGCCCTACAGGATTGCTATATAATATCTTGTATATTTTGTTCATCATTTTCTTCGCCTATTTTTATACCCAAGTGAGCCTGAATCCCATAGAAATTGCCAAGAATATTCGGGAAAACGGCGGTTCCATTCCGGGTATCAGGACAGAACGAATAGAAGAATACCTGACAAAAATTTTAAACCGCATCGTATTACCCGGTTCAATGTATTTGGCGATTATTGCGGTATTGCCAACTATTATTCAACGGCTATTCAATTTCCCTTCATCAATTTCGTATCTGATGGGCGGTACATCGCTCTTGATTTTGGTTGGAGTGGATTTGGATACCATGAGTCAGGTTGAGGCCCTGCTCAAGATGCATCACCATAGTGGCTTAACAAAGAAGGGCCACCTTAGGGGACGAAATTTGTAACGGGGTTGAAGGCGGTTTGTTTACCTTCCCACTTGGCAAAGACATTGGAATTGTGATTTAATAGAAAGCTATCAGTTAATTTTAGTTTGTTTGGCGTGAAAAATATCCTTGGACGTTAATCTCAGGGTGTATAGTTTTAGCAAAGGGAGAATATTGGATGAAAGTCCGAACTAGTGTAAAGCCTATTTGTGATAAATGTAAGGTGATAAAACGGAACGGTATTATCCGTATCATTTGTCAGAATCCTAAACATAAACAAAAACAAGGTTAGGGATCGGTATGGCACGTATTGCGGGGGTTGACCTGCCGAATAAGCATATAAATATTGCTTTAACTTATATTTTTGGTATAGGACATTCCAGTGCTGACGTAATCTGCGTAAAGGCGGGAATTGATCCAAATAGACTCATCAACGATCTCAGTCAAGAAGAACTTAATAATCTTAGACAGCTCATTGAGAGTGATTATAAGGTTGAGGGACGTTTACGGACCGAAATAGCCCTCAATATCAAACGGCTCATGGATATAGGTTGTTACCGTGGTCTCCGGCACCGTAAAGGTTTGCCTTTGCGGGGACAGCGGACTCGGACAAACGCCCGTACCAGGAAAGGTAAAAAGAAGACTGTTGCCGGAAAGAAGAAGTAGCGGAGGAAAGCGTGGCTGCTAATACCAAGAACAAGAAGCGGAAAGAAAAAAAGTCTGTATATGAAGGGAATGTGTATATTCAGGCTACGTTTAACAATACCATAGTAACCATTACCGATCTCATGGGAAATGCGGTTTCCTGGGCGAGTTCCGGAGGTCTTGGCTTTCGGGGAGCGAAGAAGTCAACTCCTTTTGCGGCGCAGACCGTCACTGAAACAGCGGCTCAGAAGGCAATACAAGTGGGACTGAAGGAAGTACACGTTTATGTTAAAGGACCAGGCATTGGCCGGGAAGCGGCGATACGGCAGCTGGGCGTTATGGGAATAAAAGTAAGATCGATCAATGATGTTACCCCTATTCCACATAACGGATGCAGACCGCGGAAAACCAGGCGTATTTAAGGGAGATAGGGAAATATGGCAAGGTATACAGGACCGGTTTGCCGGTTATGCCGGGCGGAACAGAAAAAGCTCATGCTCAAGGGTGAGCGGTGTAAGGGCGATAAGTGTCCGATTAACAAGAAACGACCCGCTCCCGGGAAAGATTTCAAGGCAAGACCGGGTAAGCGATCTGATTATGGGCTTCAGCTTAGAGAAAAACAAAAGCTCCGGCGAATTTATGGTATGCAGGAAAAGCAATTCCTCTTGTTTTTTGAGCGGGCCCTGCGTATGCCAGGTATCACTGGTGAAAACTTATTTGTGCTTTTGGAACGGCGTCTGGATAATATTGTGTACCGTTTGCGTTTTGCGGCGAGCCGGACTCAGGCCCGGCAGCTTGTTCTCCATGGTCATATTGCGGTAAACGGCAGGCGGGTAAACATTCCCTCCTATTTAGTTAGGCCAGAGGATATCATCGAAATAAAAGAATCAAGCAAAAACTTAGTGATTATTAAAGAATCCCTAAAAGAATTTGGCAGGTCCGGTGTTATGCCGTGGCTTTACCTTGATCCTGACGGAATGAAAGGAAAATTTCTTGCCGCCCCACGGCGCAGTGATATAACAGATCTCACGGACATCAAAGAACAGATGATCGTCGAATACTATTCTAAATAAGGAGTTCCCATGGCCCGTAAGAACCTGCTTATAGGATTCAAACGTCCGAAAGGTATAATTTTTGAACATGGCGAGCTTAAACCGAATTATGGTAAATTTATAGCCGCTCCTTTTGAACCTGGATTTGGAACCACCGTTGGTAATACCTTACGGAGGGTGCTTCTCGCTCAAATTCCTGGATATGCAATTACGGCGGTTAAGATTCTTTCTCATGATGCCGGTGGAGTTCCCCATGCTATTTCCAGTGAATTCGAGACTATTCCGAATATTGTTGAGGATACCTTGGAGGTTATCAATAATCTCAAACAGATACGGCTACGGCTTCCCCCGGATGTGGAGCAAAGCGTTTTATTGTACGAATGGTCGGGACAATGCGACATAAAAAGCGATGATTTTGCAAGGACTGGTGAAGTTGAGGTAATGAGTACCGACCAGCATATTATGACTTTAATGGATGATGCTCACATTGAAATGGAAATTCAAATTGATTTGAATCGTGGTTATGTTCCATCTGATGATAATGAGCAGTATATCGAAGTGATTGACACTATACCTATGGATGCTATTTTCTCACCGGTAAAAAAGGTGAAGTTTACTGTAGAACCAACCCGTGTCGGTCAGCGTAGCGATTACGACAAGCTCATCCTTGAAATATGGACTGATGGAACAGTGCGTCCCGAAGACGCCCTTGCTGAAGCCGCTAAGATTGCCAAAGATCATTTTTCGGTTTTTATCAATTTTGACGAAAATAACCTGGGTTTCGATGAGGATTTGACTGAAGAAAGCGAACGTATCCGGCAGATACTCAATACTCCGGTAGAGGAATTAGAGTTGTCTGTGAGATCCTCTAATTGTCTTAAAAATGCAAATATTAAGACCATTGGGGAATTGACCCGGAAAACAGAGGATGATATTACTAAGACCCGGAATTTTGGTAAAAAGTCCCTTCTGGAAATTAAGGAAAAGTTGAAAGAGTGGAATTTGGGACTTGGCATAACTGATCTTAATGTATTGAAGAATGCGGTAAAAATTACCTCCCAGCAACCTCAGCAAAAGGAAGAAGAAAATGAAGCATAGACGAGGTTTCAATCCCCTTGATCGTTCTTCGGCTCATCGGAAGGCCCTGCATAGATGTATGGTAACATCCCTGTTTAAGTATGAACGAATCAGAACTACTAAGGCAAAAGCCCTGGAAGTCAGGCGAAGCGCCGAAAAATTAATTACCAGGGCCAAAATTGATTCGGTTCATAACCGTCGTATTGTCTCTCAGCGCCTTTTTGATGAGGGAATTGTGGCAAAGCTGTTTACCAACATTGCGGTAAGAATGCAGGAAAGACATGGTGGCTATACCAGAATACTCAAACTGGGGCAGCGGTACGGCGATGCCGCGGAAGTAGTTATTCTGGAATTGGTAGACTTTAAATTGGATACGGCCAAAAGAGAAAAAGAAGAAAAGAAGACTGTCGTAAAAGCATCTGATAAATTCAAGGCTGCCGGGAAAGCGGCGGCAAATGAATAAGGCAGGGAGGATATAATGTCCAAAGCGCATAGGGGAAAGGGAATACGGGAGCTAATCGCCCGGGGCAGAGGTGATTGTCCGCTCTGCAAACGGGGTAATGTTAAATTGCTTTACGAAGCAGAAGCCGGTGGAGAAAAGATTAAGATCTGCAAGATATGTAAGGCGGCAATAAAACACGGAAAAAAAAGTCTTGCATAGGATAGATTTTTTGCTGAGGACTTGTTCATTGGAAACTGCGAAAACGCGGAAACAAGTTTTCGAAGTTTCCGATTGAACAAATCCAATGTTCTGCCCATCGGGGAGGAGATTTTTTTGATGCAATCAGTAGATCCGCCCTCATGTTTCTGAATCCAGGAAATTCGCGGCCTGCACTTGTCTAAGTCCCCGGTTTTAGGCTCAGCGGGCTATTAAATTTCTAATACGACTAAAGCATGGACATTGAAGATGTGGTTGTTGTTCTTTCTCGTCCTTCTGAACCAGGTAATATAGGAGCCGTCTGCCGGGCCATAAAAAATATGGGGCTTTCTAGACTGCGTGTTATCGCCCCACCAAACTTAGCCGCAGACGCTTTAGCGGCCCCCGGTTCGGTAAACACCCGGGTATACAGCCATGCGTGGCTTGATACATACGCCGACGAGGTAATCCGCTCTAGAGCTGTTCATGCCGCTGATGTTTGGGAAAATGCCGAACATTTCGTCTCGCTTGAGAATGCCATAGCCGACTGCGCCTTGGTTATAGGCGTTACCCGCCGTATGGGTTCACGTCGTAAAGCCTGGTCCATGACGCCTTCCGAAACTGCTGTACAGCTTAAGACTCACCCGGGTCCCGCAGCCCTGGTCTTCGGTAATGAGCGTACCGGCCTTGAAGACAGTGAAATTCAACTTTGTAATCTGACTTCCCATATTCCCGCGTCGGATGCTTTCCCGTCTCTAAACCTTTCTCATGCGGTACAAATCTACGCTTATGAACTCTTTCATATCCTGGTTCCAGGGCAGGCGGATGAAGGAGGCACTGTGGATAAAGCGCCAGGCCGCCGGATACCCCTGGACCAGAAACGTCTGGATGCTCTCTCTTGTTCGATTAGCGATTCCCTGACCATTTTGGGTTTTTATAAACAATCCGGTAGGAAAGAACAGGAGCGTTTTTTCCGGGATGTTTTTTCTAGAGCTGGCCTTACTATGCGCGAGGGGCAGTATATTGCGAATATTTTTGTCAAGGCCGCGCAACTCGCTGTAAAAAAAGCGGGTAGTTAAAGCCGTAATTTTGCTTTTACATTAAAATATTCAGGGAGGGTCAGTTCCTTTAAATTTTGCGGGCCGTGGGATTTTTTAGGCGCTGGTTTATAAGCACGGTGTTATAATTTTTGGCGTTAAAGTTTTTTTAGCCAAAGCCATGACAATGAAGCCTGGGGTATTAACCTCTTCGCTGCGAATAAAAGGCGCTTCTGAAAAGCCAGACTTGGTTTTTAGATGTTTCTTAAAGTCCGTGCTGCTTTTTCGGGAGCCAAAAAAGGGGTCCTATGCGCCACCGGAAGGAGTATCCGGCGGCTCCTTGGTTCAAGGGTATAAGCGTTATATTTGCTACCGCTGCGGCCCGGAATGAAAAAGCTGGCAACGAGGGGAGGGAAAGACTGGCGGAGAGGCCGTCAGGCGTAAGGGCGGCGCATAGGACTGCGGCAGAAAATGGAAGGTAATCCATATCAGTCTGCTCTGTCGGGACCGGCAGGTCTAGGACAGGCCCCCAGAAGTGGAGACCTATATCTATGCCGGGACATTGGACCACGGCAGGCGCTCTAGCGGCGATTTTGCCGTCCCGTCCGCCGCTAAGGGTCGCATCCCTAAGAGAAGCGGCTATGGCTTTAAGTTTGGAAGCAGTCATCGGACGGGTGAGACGAGCCAGTGGCGCGGCAGCCGGAAAGGACCAGGACCCCAAAAATCCGGCGGCAAAGAGGGTTGAGCGGCGGGCTTCAAGAAGGCGGCGACTGTCCCTGTGGGGAACAAGGACAAGGAAGCGGAGGAGGCCGGGATTGCGCCGCCCCTGAAGGTCCTCAGCGTTTGTGTCGGTTTTCAAGACGCTTCATCCATAGTATAATCTCAATATGTATAGTAAAAGCTATTGGAATTGTTCATCAAAACGTTGGAAACAAAAGTTTCTACAGTTTCCGCACCAACTGCGTTACTGAACAAGTCTATTATACAAAAATCATGCGGAAGGAACCATCATGAAATACAAAACCAAATGCCTGCTGGACCGCCTTGTGCCGATACTCTCCAGGTGGCCAGGCGTTGAATGTATCAGCCTAAACGAAGCCGCCTTGCCCGATACCTTGGACCCCTATTTTGCCCTCATTCTGGATGTATTCTATACCGAAGGCATCCCATTGTCCGGGGAAAGGAAAAGCCGGTATGGGGATGATATAGCGGCTTTTGAAACCACAAATATGGAGAAAAAAGACCGGTTTCTTGTGGGCGATTTGCCTGTGCGTATCGAGTATAAATCCCTTGTGCAGATAGAAGAATTGGTTTCGTTTCTGGACGCGAAGCGAGAGTCGATATGGCTCATCAAAGATTCGGGGACCTATGGGTTCTACCGCCTTGCCCGGGGAGAGATTCTATTCAGCCGTTCTGGGTGGATTAAAAAGATACAAAACCGGCTCCTCGCGCCGGAGGATGAATTCTGGTTCCGCCTTAGGGAAGCCAACCAGTCTAAAATGGAGCATTTTTTAAGCGATTTGGGAGCCGCTCTGATACAGGAAGACGATTTCTATTACCTTATTTCTTCCGCTTCTTTTATAAAATATGCTTGCCTCACCCTGTTTTGCCTAAACCGTCGTTTTGAGCCTTCCCACCGGGCCTATTACAGGCAGGTGCTGGAACTTCCGGAGTTGCCGGAATCTTTTTCAGTCCGGCTTGAAACTTTTCTCAGAGGGAACCCGGAAATTACTATGGAACGAAAGTACTCTCTGGCGCAGCTTATCGGCCGCAGTATTGTAGTGATGTAAATGAACCTGGATTTTGAGGCGGATTCAGAACTGAAATTTTTCTGGCGGGAAAAATCGAGCGCAAGATCGTTTCGCTGTTTTCCAGCTTTCTACTTCATCAGGTTTTCATTCTCATCCGCGGCGCTCCGGCAGCGCCCCTGGAATAAATTTTGAGCGTAAAGATCGGCCTCATTTTTTTTCTGGCCGGGATCATTTTTATTCCAGGGTGCGTCGCTCCCTATAAACAACCCGCGGCCTTTTTTCCCGCCGGGAACGGCCCTGTTCTGTACGGACTTTCGCCTGACGCGGCAGCAGGTCGCCTTGCCCTTGCCGGACCCGCCGGCCTTATGTATGTATTTGAACCTCCTCTTGAGATACCTCAGGATTGTTCCCTTGAGATCGGATACCGTATTATATTGCCCAGTGGGGATGACCGTTCCGTCCGGCAGGACTTGGCGGTCTTTTACAAGTTGATGCTGGCGATGGACCCGTCCCTGCCCGGCGTCGTGTCCTGGGAACTGCCCCTGGATGCCGCCTTTCTGGGGCTGCCTGGCGGCGTTCAGGCCTTCCGTTACGCGATACCCGTCGAAACCGGTTATCTGAAAGAACTGAGGGCTTCTGTCATTGCTATAGACAGGGAAAAAGGAAGAACCACTGGCAGGAGTCAGGAGGCTTCACCAGCGGAGCTTCCCGTGCCGGAGTTCCCAATTTTGGAACTTTACTCGCTGCGCCTGGTTCCCAGGTGGTTTGGTTTTGCCTTGGAAAAAGACGCTGCCGCGCTTACTCCCTTTTTATTCACTTCTTCGGGAGATACACAATCAACAGTTATTGATCCTCCCGCAAACTTCAGACAGCGTTCCCAGGTTTCCTTGTCTTTCCGGGGATCCCAGGGAGGAGCGTTGATACGGGCCGGAGAAAAACGCTTTTCTCTTGCGCAAGGCCCTTTTACAAACCTTTTTCTCCCGCCCGCCGTCCTGGAAGCCGGGCCTTATCCAGCCGCTGTTTACTCAGTTCAGGACGGCATTCCGCCTGGAACCGCGTTTTTGGCGGAACTTGCCCTAAATCCAGCGGTGGGGGAACCGATTCCATTAGACCCCGGCCTCATCCTGTCCTATCCCCGGAGGGTCTGGCGTGAAACCCGGTACGAACTTTTCCGGTGGCCCGCTTTTCCTCGTATTTTAATTTTTGACACCGCCGATTACGCTGTCCAGGATCGGCTTTTCAAGCGGCTTGCCTTTTTTGTTGAAAAACGGAATTATCGGGGACATCTTCTTAGCGGCGGGGAGTTGGAGGAGCTTCACGGGTGGAACGCCCACGATTACCGGGCGCAAGACTTGGCCCGGTTTTTTGAGACCGCCCGGCAGGGAGATTTTTCCCTTTTGGACGAGGAGACGGAGCTTCTGGATATACTTCTCCGTAACGGCATAGTTCTCCGCGCCTCTTCGGGGTCAATCCAAAGCGGCGAAGGAGCGGTTCTCTCTATCTCGCAGGAATCCCCAGACTATCTCCGCCGCCGCTTTATGGCGCACGAGGGCTTTCACGGTATTTTTTTTATGGACAGGGATTTCAGGGAATTCAGCAGCCGCCGCTGGGAAAATTTGGATTCAGACGCAAAGCGGATGTTTAGTTCCTATATTGATTCCCAGAGCTACGACATTGCGGACCGCTATCTCACGGTAAACGAATTTATGGCCTATTGCCTTCAACAGCCGGTCTCTGGAGCCGGGGCCTATTTCGGCAAAAATCTGCCCCGCCAGCTTTATGCGTCATCATGGCGCCGCACCATTCTGCCTCAGGCGGAAGAATCTCCAGATGGAGAGCTTTCATGGCCCGCCCTAGCCCGGGTTTTTATCCTGGAAGCCGAAGCCTTCTCCACCTATGTTTCAAGACGTTGGGGTCTGGCCGCAGGTCGCGTTACTTTGGTAACGGTGGAATGACGCTCCTCGTTTCCACGGGACTTTCTAAAGAAAATCCAGATTGAACGATGAACGCCGGTAAGATCTCTGCTCAAAAAGCTGTATACCCGCGTTGAAGCGCTTTTCGGCATCCATAGAGCTGGGCGGTCCGTGACCGGGCAGGATGATAAATTCTCCTGGTAGAGAGAGAACTTTATTTCGCAGTGCGGTCATTTGTATCGCCGCTCCGTAGGAACTGGCGGTAGTCCCCACAAGACCCGCGCTGAGAACATCGCCGGTGAAAAGAAAATTTTCGATCCTGAAAACCGCCGAATCAGAAGAATGACCGGGCACGGTAATCGTCTCGATGTTGAAAGGACCTATGGAAAAGAGTTCTCCATCCCGCAGAAGGATAGCGTTCTGATCAAGGATATGGGGATTTATCGCGTAGATTTGGGTTTTGTAAATCCGCTGGATGGTCCGCAGGCCTCGGATGTGGCTGATGTGATCATGGGTGATCAGCACTCCCCGGAGAGCGTAATTGTTCCCTTCGATGTAATTGAGGATTTCCTCGTCCATCACTCCCGGATCTATGAGAATCGCATCCTGCTGCGCCGCGTCAATACAAGCCTCCTCCGGCTGCTCCATTTGAGGAGACTTGTCTGCGGAAGCGGCTTTGTCAGACGCATCCGCTCCCAGAATATAGCAGTTTGTGAAACCGGGCAGGCAGTAATGGATAAAGAGGTTCATTCATCCCTCAGAGTAAAGACGGCTTCCGCTGTGTTGGAAGATTTAAAGGAGACTCCTTCCTGCTTGGCCCGGAAAAAAAAGACTTTTTTTATGTTGCAGTCCATAAAATCGGTGTATTCCATGTCGGCGTTGATAAAGCGGCTGTTGTAGAGGTCAGATTTATTGAAAGTGCAGTCCTTGATTATCGAGCCGCCGTAGTTGACGTGTTGAAGTTCCGAATTTTCAAATGTGCAGTTCTGGAGAGTCGTCCCCGCAAAGGACAGGAATTGAAGGTTGCCGTGGGAAAAGTCGCAGTCGTCAAATTTGGCAAAGTCGAAAAAAACCATGCGCATAAGGGATTTGGTGAAGAGGCACATGGAAAAGACGGATCCCTTAAAACTACAGCCGTGAAATTCGCGGTGGGAAAAATCCATACTTGAAAAATTTAGTCCAGTGGCGCAGAGGTCGTTTATAACTTTTCTTTCCGAGATGTACCGGTATATCCGTTCTGTTTCAGCTTCCAGATTTGCCGCGTGGACGGCACAGAGGTGGGAGCCGGTGACAGCCATCTTTCCGCATCCCGCGGCGCAGAGAACTGTATTAAACATAGAGTAGATAATAAAGAAATTTCCGGTTCCGATCAATGCGGGGAGAGGGAAGGGTGAAACACCCGTTCATCTTCCCGGCAAGCCGCCGCCACCGCCGATTAGGACTAAGAAAGAACCTCCGTCTCCGGTTCCGTTGTCTTCGGTCTTGTCAAGTCCATTTCTTATGCGCCAGAGTTGGCCGCCTGAATCCGCTGTGCCAAAAGCGTGATAGTCCAATTGAAAGTCCAGAAACCCGTAAACATTCTCTACCGGGAGTTGCCCGTTGAGAACCGGAGGCTCGGCATCCGCGTTTGCCGGCAAGCCTGAGTTTGCGAAGGAAATATAATTTTTTTCCGCTGGGGGGCCAAAGATATACGTCCCGTTTTGAGAAGGCGCGATTTCAGGAGCCGTAACGTTTGATGAAGGCAGTAAATAGACTTCGCCAAAATCCGCATAAAAGGGCCGCAATTTCACTGAAGCGGCAGCAAAGGTCAAACGCCTTGCGGCGTCTGGGGCCTCCGCCGCAATTAAGGGATCTAGCTTGCTGATATTAAACGATACCTTAAATATGGTGTGCGCCGGACTAATCCCCGGAGAGCCGTCCGCGTTCATGGTTTCTCCAATCTGGATATACCGTTCCACCGTCTTAATTTTAGCAGTTTCATCTCCATTCCCTGAAAGGCCGGTCACACTGAACACAAAATCGTTGGCGCTCTTTGTGGGATCGGTATTTTCGTCATCGTAATATGCGAATTTATTATTGTCCGCAGCGGTCCCGGTTTTCCACTGAGGGGGGAAGGGCTTCATAGTGATCTTAATCTCATTCGGCTCTCCGGCTTTAATCGTTACAGGTCCTCCGTAAGCGCCGTCCGGGTCTCCTCCTCGGTAGCCTGCGGCCAAGAGAGTCTCTTCTTTCCCGGCCAGGAGCAACACATCGTAGATAATGCCGGGGTAGACGTTCACGGTTATATACTCGTCTTTAGTCCCACCTTCGCCGCGGTAGTAGGCTTTGGCCGGGGCGTCGGCTCGATCGCTTTTGGTCCTGAATACCACTTCGAAGGCATCTACTTTGCCTTCTACGCTCGTGGCTGTGATTGACCTTGGCTCCATACCGCCCATTGAGACTCCTGTAAGTACTTTCACGGACACAAGGTCCTCCTCTAGGGAGGCCGCCTCGCCGCCTGGCTGTCCACACGAGGCCAGAGTGAGGATGCCGGCTATTCCGGCGATCTTTTTGATTCGTAATGAGGATTTAATACGCCGACGTAAACTTGTTTGCGCCTCTGCCTGAGAACAAGCATCCTCCGCCGGACTTGCGCTTAACGCTCTGCGGCGGAGTTGGTTGATTATAAAAATTGCTTTCATTCTTTTTATTTATACACGGACTTGCTATGTTTGTCCATTGCAAATCATGGGACCTAAAGCCCCTATAGATTTGTCCTGCGGCCTTGGCCGTCCGCTTTTGATTCTGAGCGACTCTCAGTTGATCGCTGGGAGCGTTTATAGCCGCTAAAACGGCTGCTTGGCAGTTTTTTTCTCAGGAGTGAAAAAACTTCTGGCTCCGATGCCTGAACAAAGCCCTGGATCCGGGGAATTTTTCGACCGAAAAATTTTAAAAGGCCCTTCGGAGGCTTACGCGCAAGCGCTCTCATGTCATTTATTTTACAATTGACAGCCTTCCATTTTTCCCATGATAATTCCGGTATGGATGAATGCCTTTTGACCCGGACTCACCTGGAAAGTTTGACCGGCAGGGAATTGTCCCTGCTGGCCGATAAGGCGGGCATGGAAATTCTCCCTGGCCTGGACCGGGCTTTTATTATCGAAAAAATTCTTGAAGCCGAAGGAAACGGGGAAAGCGGACCGGGCCGCGGCGAAGCCCCTCTGTCCGCAGTGAAATTCATTTGTCTCGCTCCGCTGCCCCGGCAGTATAATATAACGTATATAAAAACATTGCTCCGGGATCCCCTGTGGGTCTTTGTTTTTTGGGAAATTCGGGACAAGGACAGGGAATTGTACGCAGGACGCCATGATTTTGAGGGTTATTTCCTGCGGGTATTCCAGGTGGAAAAGGCCTCCGGTCAGGGCGCGGACTTTACGGTTTCCGTGGGGCTTGAAGATACGGCTTGGTATCTGGATTTTCCCCCCGGTCCGGCTAGCTTCCTGGTGGAGCTTTGCGCCCGCCTCAAGGAGGGTCCGAGGGTCCTGGCGGTTTCCAAGCCTTTCAGCCTTCCCGCGCTCCTGGGGCCGCCTGATGCGGGGTTGCCGAGAAGCCCTCTGGCCGATCTTTCCGCGCTAGACGAGCTTCCTGTGCTGAGGAGCGGAGACCGGGCGTCCCGTGTACCCTTGACTCTAAAGACTCTAAGTATAAAATCTCCGGGGCGGCGGTAGGATTGGTATGGAAGAACCGGATACAATTTTAATCGTCCTCAGCGCGCACCTGCCTTTCGCCCGCAGCGGTTCCCTGCCTCCGGTGCGGTATATTCATGGCTTTGGCTGGTCAGAAGACCCGGAGGCTTTAGCATTAGCCTTAGATGAAGATTCAGAGGCTGAAGACTTAGGGTCAGACCCTGGCCATGTCAGAGGATCAAACCTGAAATCAGGCACTGGCGCTTTAGACCCAGGGTCAGACCCTTTCTTATACGGCGGCTTGTTTCATCCAGATTTTGCGTTTTCCCGCGTCCCTCCCGATGGGCATCCTGAAATCTGGCCCATCGGGAATTTGCGCCCGGCTCCCTGGGATTCCGCCCTCACTATGGAGGAGCAGTGGTTTTTCGAGGCCCTCTCCTGTACTTATCTTCCTCTGCTTGAGCTTTTTGACCGCCTGGAAAAGGATCGCGTTCCATTTAGGTTAAGCATTTCCTTTTCGCCCCTCCTCTGTTATATGCTTCAGGATAGATACCTTCTCGGCCGCTACCTGTCTTATGTGGACAGACAGATTGAATTTGGGAGCCGCGAAATGGAGAGGACCAGGAATGATCCTGAGCTTCACAGGCTGGCCAGGTCTTACTACGACCAGGCTGTGGATAGGCGCATTCTTTTTACCGGGCGTTACGGTGGAAATCCGCTCTGGGTCTTCGACTACTACCAGAGAAAGGGCCGTGTAGAGATTCTTGCCACTGCGGCTACTCACGCTTTTCTACCCGCTTATATTGACTGTCCCGAGGCTATACGGGCCCAACTCGAAACGGCTATTTTATCTTTCCGGCGTACTTTTGGCAGGGTTCCCCAAGGCTTCTGGCTTCCCGAACTGGGTTGGGTCCCGGACTTGGACGGTTTTCTCCGGGCCTACGGTTTTGTTTATACCATAGCGGATACTCATGCCGGTCTTATGGGGAGTCCTAAAACTTCCAAAGGTAGTTTCTATCCTGTGAGGACTCCGGCTCAGACTCTTGTCATATTCCGGGATTTCCACGCCTGCCGGAATATACAGGACATGGAAACGGGTTTCAGGCTTTCTCCTGATTACCTGGATTTTGACGCGGATGCGGGCTTTGAACTTCCGGCGGATATGGCCGGACTTTTTCTCGATTCTGAGCGGGGCCGGATCAAGACGGGCTGCGCCTATTATACTAACGGAGGCCGGGGCCGGGAGAAGCGGGTTTATGATCCGGATTTGGCAGCCGCCCTTGCCCGGGAGCAGGCTCTGTCCTTTCTTACGGCCCGGTCTTCCGTCCTCCGCAAGGCCGGGAACCTGGGAGGGCCGGGTGCGGTCAGTCTGTGCGCTTGGGACGCTGACTTCCTTGGCCGGTTCTGGCGCGAGGGGACCTGTTTTCTCGAGGCTCTTTTCCGTGAAGCTCCTGGGCGGAATCTGCGCTTTCTTACTCCCGGGGAATATTTTAGCCGGCAGAACAGCCGGGGCATAGCCCGAATTATGCCGGAGTTTTCATCTTGGGGTTTCAACGGCTACGCGGAGTCCTGGATAGATGCTTCCAATGACTGGATTTATCCTCACGTGATGAGCGCTTTGGATCGTATGCTGGAACTGGCTGAGCGTTTTCCCAATGACGTGGGTATCAAGGAGCGGGCCCTGAATCAGGCGGCCCGGGAAATCCTTCTAGTCCAGGCTTCCGACTGGCCTAGAATGCTCTATAAACATGAATATTCCGCTTACGCAAGGGAACAGGTGGAGACGACTTTGAGGAATTTTACCACGATATATGAGGCCCTGGGGAGCAATCACATAGATATGGAGTGGCTGACCACACTGGAAAGGCGGCATAGTTTTTTCCCGGATATCAACTACCGGGTTTTCCGGAGCAATCGTTAATATAAGGGATTAAGATCCCAGAGAGCCTTTTCAAAAAAATCCTTTAGCTCCATCCATAATCAGACAGATAAAACGAACGGCCTTGCGGATGCTCTTAATTAAAAATCCTCAGGGTGCCGATATTTTGAGCAGGTATACCGGTAATGAAAAATTCCTGCCGCCGGAATAGGCGTTTTTTTGGGTTAATTGCCTTTATGTTTTTGTGCTTCTTCTTTCTCTCCGTAAACGTTTTTGTTTTTGCGGATTTTTTGGAGGAATTCCCGGCGCTTCTTTCCGTGGGGGATGTATATGGAGGCTTCCATTCCGGGGCGCGGCTTTCTTTGAAACAGCGCTTTGGTATGCCGGATATTAACGCTTCATTGACTGCCGGCTTTTTATGCTTTGCCGCGGCCGGACTTGCCGCAGTGCTTCTGGGGCTGGTGACTGCTGCCGCAGACAGGGCGGCTCTACGAAGCGCTCTACGCTCAGACTTCCGGACGGATACGCCGGTCTTTACCGGGCGATTTGGCTTGGGGTTTAAACTTGCTGCGTCTATTATGGGCCTTGTGTTTTTTGCGGTGGCCTTGGCGCCAATCCCCATGTATTTCAGGGCCGTCCGGATCAGACAGGAAAGTCTGCTGGAGGGTCTTCACCGCAGGGTTTCTGTAGCCCTTGATGGGCTTTCGTCAAACGTGAGGATTTATCTGCCCGCAGGGGATGCCCGGGGACTCGATTTTCTTATTCGGGAGCTAAACATCCTGCCTGAAGCCCGCTATATAACCATTACCAACTCCGGTTCTGCCACAGGCGTTTTTGAAGACCGGGTATGGGCCACGAGCGACCCGGATATTCTTGACAAGATAGACACCCCCGAATTGCGTATAGGCGTTTCCCGTCTTGCAGACAGGCTTTCCCCCCGGCTTAAAGGCATTGCCTCGGAACTAAACGGCCTGGCCTGTTCCAGGCTTGAGGGCCTAAAATCAGACGGCCTGGCTTCGCGCGGGGAAGCGGCTTTGGCTTCCCTGGAAGCCACGCTGAACGGAGAACTCCTTCGTTTGAAGATGGAAACCGGTTCAGAGCCTGCTTACCGTTCTCGCGGATCTGTGGACGGAATGAGCCGGAGTTATATTTTTTTCACGCCTGTCCTTTACAGTCAATGCATGGAAGATATTTATTTCCGGGGCCTCATCCGGATGGAAGTTTCCATTGAATCCATTCTGGAGCAAATAGCTCTGGATAAACGGGCCCTCTTGAAAGTTATCTTCTTTACTGTTTTTATCGCTCTTGCCATAGGCGTTTTTGGGGCGCTAATCCTCTCGGGCTTCATCATCCGACCAATACGCCGTCTTGTGAGCCATGTGGAACTTCTCAGAAATACGGACGACATATCTAAACTGGAGGGATTAAACATCAGCATCCGCTCAAAGGATGAATTTGCGGCCCTGGGATCTGCTATAAACGGCATGACCGCTGGTCTTGTTAGGGCGGCCCAGACATACCTGGAACTTGCGGCCGGAAAGGAGATACAAAAGAAATTTATCCCTCTTGAAACCGACAGGCAGGGAAACAAAATGACCACGGGGTATATGGATACCGGGCGTGTCCAGTTCTTCGGATATTACGAAGGCGCTAAAGGCGTATCCGGCGACTATTTTGATTATAAAAATCTGGACGGGCGCTACTTCGCCGTGATTAAGTGCGATGTCGCCGGCAAGGGCGTCCCGGCGGCCCTGATAATGGTCCAGATAGCCGCAATGTTCCTTAACTATTTCAAAACTTGGAAAGCCGGCGCCAAAGGCATGGGCATAGAGGAAGCGGTCTATCAAATCAACGAATTCATCGAAGCCCTAGACTTCAAAGGCCGTTTTGCCGCCCTCACCCTGGCAATTTTTGATTCCTTCACCGGCCTTGTTCATGTCTGTAACGCCGGGGACAATATTATACGTTGGTTTGACGCTTCGGAGCGGAAGATGAAAGCCATGACCCTCCGGGAAAGCCCCGCGGCCGGCGCTATCCCTAACTTTTTGGTAAAAGCCAAAGGGGGCTATGAGGTCCAGTCTTTCACTCTGGAAAGCGGGGATATTCTTTTTCTTTATACTGACGGCATTGAGGAATCAAAGCGCAAGTTTAGGGATGCGCCCTTCAACGAAGTTTCGTTCGCGGCGGAATTCTCAGTCGGCTCCCATGAAAACCAAACCGCCGGGCAGTGGGATGAAGAGATGGGATCCGTCAGGGTGGAGGAAGTTATCAACGCTGTGATGAACCGCGGGATATACAAGCTCAGAAAGCGCCGCGGCCCGGAAGGCGATGTAGAACTCGGATTCGATTTTACAAGATGCGAAGGCACAGTGCAGGAAGCGGTCATGGCGCTGGTTTCGGTAGAAAAAGTATTCCGCATCTATAAACCGCCTTCCGCCGGGGAGGAAACCCGCATACTGGTTGACAAAAAAGTAGATCAGTTTCTTAAGGCGTATTTTCTTCAATACCGGGACTATTGCCATAATACCAGGGAATGCCCTGAAAATAATATATATATGTATTATACTCATGTTAATGAAGACGCCCAATACGATGATTTAACCATTTTAGGCATTAAGCGGAAGTAGCGGGACTATAGGGGGAAGGTATGACTTTTGGTGAAAGGATGAAAGAACTTATGGATCAGGGTCTGGCGGTTTCCAAGGAATTTGCCGACAAAGCCGGGGAAAAAGCCCACGACTGGAGCGGGCGGGGGTTCAACGCATCCCGGAAACTGATGAACAAGGCCGGCGTCAAGGCTCAGGACCTGGGTGAAAGAGGAGTTCTTATGCTTGAAATCAAACAGCTTGAAGGCCAGGCTCGACGTCTCATTGCCTGTCTTGGCACGGAGGTCTACAGTATTTTTGCGGAGTGTGGCGAGTCCTCGGTTTCAGCCGACAGTGCGGGAATCAAGACCCTTCTTGCCGAGATTGCCGGTTTAAAAAGCGATATAGAGAAGCGGGAAGCGGAGTTGCAAAGCCGGCGTCGGCAGTGAACTGCGCAAGTGCTGTCCGTGCGTCCGGCTTAGGGTTTCTGGTTCAAGAGTCGGATATTTTGGGTTTTTGGGGTTGACATAATTTTTGGGGAGCGGTTATAATTTTCTACGCCTTTTTTTTAGGGAAGGAAGATTACGTGATTTCCGTGTTTTTGGTTTGGGTAGATTTTGCCTGTTGGCGGTTCTAAATTTTCCGTAAAAAAAACAGAAAACCTCTTGACAAAGAGACAAGGGAAGCGGTAATATCTACGAACCCGCCTTAAAATGGGGGCGGCGATATTTGGCAAACAACCCGAGGCGTTAAGGCGTTGAAGGTTCAGGGAAGGGGAGGGGCGGTCGGCAGAGCCGGCTGCCCGGAAGACAAGTCGGCGGGGATGTCCCGCCGCAAGCCAGCGGATACGTCCTGTTTTAGCGGGGCGTTGAGGCGAGCGTATTGAGGGAGGAGCGGGGAGGACCCGTGCGGGAAGCCGTGCGGGGCTTGAAGTGATAATTCTTGCGGCTTTCGGGCCGTGAGGAAAATAAATCATGGAGAGTTTGATCCTGGCTCAGAACGAACGCTGGCGGCGCGTCTTAAGCATGCAAGTCGAGCGGTAAGGGGCAGTAATGCCTCCTAGAGCGGCGGACTGGTGAGTAACGCGTGGGTGACCTACCCTTAGGATGGGGATAGCCATTAGAAATAGTGGGTAATACCGAATATGGTTGCGGGACTATGGTTTTGCAAAGAAAGGAGCTAAGGCTCCGCCTGAGGATGGGCCCGCGTCCCATTAGGTAGTTGGTGCGGTAAAGGCGTACCAAGCCTGAGATGGGTAGCCGGCCTGAGAGGGTGAACGGCCAC